>CP133960.1:2523254-2838661 GCA_036251875.1 Orbaceae bacterium lpD02
AAATGATCCATTTGACGCGAGAACAAGCGGAAGGTTTTTATGCAGAGCATAAAGGAAAGGTATTTTTTGAACGGTTGATTACTTTTATTACTTCTGGTCCTGTAGTTGTTCAAGTATTAGAAGGTGATGGAGCAATTAGCCGCTATCGAGAAATTATGGGTGCGACCGATCCATCGAAAGCATTAGCAGGTACACTGCGTTATGATTTTGCCGATAATGTGACTGAAAATGCAGTCCATGGTTCTGACTCTACTGAATCGGCTGAGCGTGAAATTGCTTATTTTTTTGCTGATAATGAGATTTTTGCTAAAAACTAAAATCGCATAGATGATAAAAGCACCATTGATTAGGTGCTTTTGCCTAGAAGAATATTATTCTGACGGTATATGATCTTTTATGCTTTCCGATGCGCGTCTAGCTTCTGGTTTATGGAGTAATTTATTTAATTGTTTTTCGAGTTTGCTTACTAAATCATTTACTGCGGTATACATATCATCATGTTTTGCTGATGCAACGAGAGGAGAACCTTTAGTGGCAATAGTGGCATCGATGATAAAACCATCAGGCTCTTTTGATAAAATAAAATGTGGGTTGATTAATTGAGCACGCCATTTGTCGAGTTTAGCAAATTTTTCTTCAATGTAGCTTCTAATTGCTGGTGTTATATCCATTTGTTTACTAGTAATACTTAAAGTCATAATTGATCTCCTCTATATTTGCTAACAAATAATAATTAACAGATTAAACTCTTACTTACTACATTGGCAAATTATTACCAAAAGGTCAATAACTGATTTGTAAGTAATTTATATTTAAACAAAAATTTACATTAATAGAATTATGTACTTAACAATAAAATGCTATCTTTGTCGCAAAAATAAATAATGCACTTATTGAAGATATTTTAATGCACGATCGAGTGTCAAATAATTGACTATTGTTATATAATTACGCCTTGCCATAATTGAAATTATTTATTTTGATTCCATTAATATAAGATAAGTGTTTATGATAAATCTTCAAATTAACCATATCATCGCAGCTGAGCTTAATGTTAAAACCGAACAAGTTTTAGCTGCTGTCACCTTACTTGATGAAGGTAGCACCGTCCCATTTATTGCTCGTTATCGTAAAGAAGCTACAGGTGGGCTTGATGATACCCAGTTACGTACATTGGATAGCCGATTAAATTATTTGCGCGAACTTGATGACCGTAAGCAAACTATTTTAAAATCAATTGCAGAACAAGGCAAATTAACGACTGAGCTAGAAAAAAGTATTATAACCACATTAAATAAGACCGAGTTAGAAGATCTCTACTTACCTTATAAACCTAAACGCCGTACTCGAGGTCAAATTGCTATCGAAGCTGGACTTGAGCCTTTAGCGGATGAACTGTGGCAAAACGCTCAGCTAGACCCTGAAATTGAAGCAAGTAAATATCTTAATCCAGATAAAGGTATTGAGGATAATAAATCGGCGCTAGATGGTGCTCGTTATATTTTAATGGAGCGCTTTGCCGAAGATGCCGCATTACTGGCTAAAGTTCGTCATTATTTATGGAATAATGCTCATCTTGTTGCTCGTGTTAATCCAGAGAAAGAGCAAGAAGGGGCTAAATTTCGTGACTATTTTGACCATCATGAGCTAATAGCTAAAGTACCGTCTCATCGTGCTTTAGCCATGTTCCGTGGTCGGAATGAAAGTATTTTACAGCTATCGCTTAATGCCGATCCGCTATCAGAAGAACCCCCAAAAGAGAGTTACTGCGAACATATTATAACCGAACACCTTGGTGTTTATTTTAATAATGAACCAGCAGATAAATGGCGTAAAGCGGTAATTAATTGGACGTGGCGCATTAAAATTTTAATGCACATGGAAACGGAATTAATGACCACTTTGCGAGAGCGCGCGGAAGAGGAAGCGATCAATGTCTTTGCGGCAAATTTACATGATATGCTAATGGCTGCCCCGGCTGGTATGAAAGTCACGGTGGGCATGGATCCTGGCTTGCGAACAGGAGTTAAGATTGCCGTTGTTGACGCTACAGGTAAACTTGTCGCTACCGAAACAATTTATCCCCATACGGGGCAGGCAGACAAAGCTGCCATGATTATCGCTGCATTATGTATTAAATATCAAGTTGAACTTGTTGCTATTGGTAATGGTACCGCATCGCGTGAAACAGAACGGTTCTTCATCGAATTACAAAAAAAATACCAAGATGTTAAAGGGCAAAAAGTTATTGTTAGTGAAGCTGGAGCCTCTGTTTATTCTGCCTCCGAGTTAGCAGCACAAGAATTTCCTGACTTGGATGTTTCTATTCGTGGTGCAGTGTCAATTGCTCGCCGTTTACAAGATCCATTAGCTGAATTAGTTAAAATTGATCCCAAATCAATTGGGGTTGGTCAATATCAACATGACGTAAGCCAAACATTGCTAGCCAAAAAACTTGATGCGGTTGTTGAAGATTGTGTGAACGCAGTCGGCGTAAACCTTAATACGGCGTCGGTTATGTTATTATCGCGAATCGCGGGTTTGAATAAAATTATTGCACAAAATATTGTAGACTATCGTAATGAAAATGGTCAATTTAGTGATCGGAAGCAGTTATTAAAAGTCTCCCGTTTGGGGCCAAAAGCCTTTGAACAGTGTGCAGGTTTTTTACGTATTATAAATGGCAAAAATCCGCTTGATGCTTCTGCCGTTCACCCAGAAGCTTACCCCGTAGTAGAGAGAATTCTCGCGACAGTCAATAAACCGTTAAAAGAAGTTATGGGTGACTCTAATTTACTTAAATCCTTAAAAGCGGTGGATTACACTAATGCTGAATTTGGTTTACCTACCGTAACTGATATTATTAAAGAACTGGATAAACCAGGGCGAGATCCTCGGCCCGAATTTAAAACCGCACAGTTTACAGAAAATGTGGAAACGATGGATGATCTTAAAATCGGTATGATTTTAGAAGGGACGGTAACAAATGTAACCAATTTTGGTGCCTTTGTTGACATTGGTGTCCATCAAGATGGTTTAGTTCATATTTCAGCACTCTCAGATAAGTTTATTGAAGATCCTAGAACTGTGGTTAAAACTGGAGATATTGTTAAGGTAAAGGTTATTGAAGTTGAGATTGCCCGTAAACGTATTGCCTTATCAATGCGACTAGACGATCCTGCTATTAGCTCGAAAGATAGCGAACAAGGACGAAAAGAGAACCGAAGCCTGAATGCGAAGTCCTCCCAGGCTGCGGCAAATAATGCGATGGGTAATGCCTTTGCAGCAGCGTTTAAGAAGAAGTAATAAATGAAAAAATTGATTCCAAACACATTTAATTTACCTGTATATGCCAATGATGTGATAACGGTCAATTCTATACAGCAACTGCTTGATTGCTATGAGCAAGCGACGAGTAAAAATTTACCTATTTTAGTTTTAGGCGAGGGCAGTAATACGCTTTTCACTGAAGATTTTGGCGGTATTATTATTATTAATCGAATTAAAGCGATAACGGTTACTGAGAACGAACATTATTGGTTGATTAAGGTTGGTGCAGGCGAAATCTGGCATCAACTAGTCCGGTACTTAATTGATAATAATATGCCTGGACTTGAAAATTTAGCGTTAATTCCGGGCTGTGTTGGCTCTGCTCCGATCCAAAATATAGGTGCTTACGGCGTAGAGTTTGAAAAATTTTCTGATTATATTGAATTGCTAGAATTAGCAACGGGTAAGCTTATTCGTGTTACGGATGGCAAATATAGCTATCGCGAAAGCATCTTTAAATCGCAATACCTTGAAGGATTTGTTATTGTTCATGTTGGTTTAAAAATAGCTAAACAGTGGCAACCCATTCTTGATTATGGCGAACTGAAAAATTTTGATCCGAGTACTGTTACTGCTAGGGCTATTTTCGATAAGGTTTCAGAAGTTCGCCGAGCTAAGCTTCCTGATCCTAAAGTACTTGGAAATGCGGGTAGTTTTTTTAAAAATCCGGTTATAGATCAAATTCAATATGATATTTTAATTAAATGTTACCCAAGTATGCCGTCGTATCCTCAAGCGAATGGATGTATTAAAGTTGCCGCAGGTTGGTTAATTGAACAATGTGGTTTAAAAGGTAAGAAAGTCGGAGGCGCAGCGGTGCATGACAAGCAGGCTTTAGTTTTGGTTAATAATGGCAATGCAATTGCACAAGATGTCATTGATTTAGCTCATTTGGTAATAAATACGGTACAACAAAAATTTAATATCAGCTTATCACCCGAAATTCGATTTATAGGCAAGCATGGAGAAATAAAGCCTAATGTATTGTTATCTTAATGCTTTATTTAATAATAACTAAAGGTAAATTACTATCAATTAAGTTATTATTGGTGAAACCAATGTTATTTATATTAAGAGATAGTTAGATGGGCGCGCGTTCTTACTCTTTCCCGATTTTGTTAACAAGTTTGTTATTTGTAACAATTTCTCTTTCAGCACTCAATACTCAAGTGCCACTTTGGCTTGTACATAACCAATTTCCTGTTTGGCAAATTGGCATGGTTGGTTCGAGTTATTTTATCGGTAATTTGGTTGGTACTATTGTGGCAAATTGGATTATTGGTAAATTTAATGCTAAGCGAACTTATAGTTATGTCTGTATTTTATTTGCGCTCGCAACATTAGGGCTAAGCTTTTCAATTGATTTTTATAGTTGGTCATTTTGGCGATTTATTATAGGAATTGCTTGTGCGGTAACATGGGTTATTGTCGAAAGTTGTATCCTTATAACTGGAACGGTGAGAACAAGAAGTAAAATGTTAGCGGTTTATATGACAACTTATTACTTAGGTACAGTATTCGGTCAGGCGCTGTTACGTTATTTTCCCAGTAATGTTTTATATTTTGGTTTAGTTATCTCAACATTGATGGCATTAGCGATTTTATTTATCCTATTAACGCATTATAAGCTGCCTAAAAAGAAAAAAAATTCGTTGAACCTTATGCCGATGTTAGTACATAAACAAGCAAGATTAGGTTTAGTCGGCTGTATCATTGCGGGCATGATAATAGGTTCAATTTATTCGCTATTGCCGGCTTACTACGCGCATCTAGGTTACAACGATAGTCAAGTCGCTGATTGGATGATTTTACTTATTGCCTCGGGGGTTATTGCTCAATTTCCTGCTGGATGGTTTGTTGATAAATATGGTAAACCAGTGTTACTTTTACTTGAAATGGTAATTATTATAATCGCTTGTCTTATGTTGATTGCTAATGTATTTCCGGCGTTTGCAATTATTATTCTTGGGGCAACAGTTTACACCGTTTATCCCATTTCAATGGCTTGGGCCTGTGAAACCGTTAGAAAGCAAGATATTGTATTAATGAATCAAACCATGCTATTAGTCAATACATTAGGCAGCCTTATTGCACCCGCAATAATTGCATTAGTAATGGATAAATTAGGTAACCACTATCTATTTGTCTGTTTTGTTATTGTGTCTCTTTATTTTGTTTGGCTATTATTAAAAAATTTAATAAAAAATAGGAAACCTCGTTATGCAGGATCTTTCTAATCCCCTCAAAATTATTGATTTATTATCTGATGGGCAAGTCTATTCAAGCAAAGAGCTGGCCGCTATTTTGGGCACTACCTGCGCTGGCATCAATGAGCATATCGAATTAATTCGACAATGGGGGATCGCGCTAACCACAGAACAAGGCTATCAACTTATTTATTCATTGGATCTACTAAAATATGACAAAATTGCTAAATACTATCAAAAATATTCAGCGCAGCCAATCGGACTGGATGTTATTCCCATTATTGGTTCAACCAATCAATATTTATTAAATAAAATAAATAAGTTATCATCAGGATCAGCATGTGTTGCTGAATATCAACAAGCAGGAAGAGGACGTAGAGGGCGGCAATGGTTTTCACCGTTTGGTAGTAACCTATATTTATCAATGTATTGGCGATTAGCACAAGGATTAGCTGCAGTGATGGGGTTAAGCTTAGTTATTGGCATGGTGGTTGCTAACGTTTTACGTAAACTCTCTGGTCAAGATATTAAGGTAAAATGGCCTAATGATCTTTATCTCAATGATAAAAAATTAGCAGGTATTTTAGTCGAGATTTCTGCTAAAACAGGTGATGTAGCTCATGTTGTTATCGGGGTTGGCATAAATCTAAATATGCATGCTCCTGATCAACATGTCGTTAATCAAGCTTGGTCTAATTTAGGCAAAATTGATAGAAATTTACTTGTAGCCCATTTATTATTCTCTCTACGAGAAGCATTAGGGTGTTTTGAAAAAAAAGGCTTCGCTGCATTTTTTGCTGAGTGGGCGCCAATTGATAATTTTATTAATCGCTCAGTAAAACTAATTATTGATGATACCAACATTATTAAAGGCATTTGTAGGGGAATTAATCCGCATGGTGCGCTATTGCTCGAACAAGACGGAAAAATAACTCCCTATATTGGTGGAGAAATATCATTAAGGGCCGATGAATAGGTAAAGCATTAACAATCAATGTTAATGCTTTGTTGCGCTTCCGGCATCTTTTAGGTCTTGGTAAATATAATGTTTGTAACTTTCTACTAATTTTTGATCTTCACAATCATTTAATTTACCTCCGCATAAATATCGCATCGCAATATTGGCTTTATAAAAATCAGAATATTGCACGCCAGATTTTTCTAAAATAAGACCACCAATCAACGATGCATCAGTAAGCTCATTGTGTTCAACCTTGGTCGGATAGTTGGTTGATAAGGTATACTGAGTAAGGAAATCGGCTTGTTTGAGTTTTGTTTTATAATCACCATGCCAGCTTAAATTCGGTTGGTGGTCGCCAAAATAAACGAATAGTGTTGGATTCTCTCTTTGTTTTATATAGTTATTGAAGTCTTGTGTGGCTGAATTGAGAGACTCTATTCTATTCAAATAATCATTTAGTCTGCCAACAAATTGAGAATCCGCGATATCTTGGCCTAACTGATAGTCATCGGCATGATTTGGATCATAAGGGCCATGCTCATTCATTGATAAGACAAAAATAAAGAGCGGCTTATCGGTATAAGTCTCTAGAATAGTTTTCACTTTATCGAGTAGATCTTTGGTTGGTATTTTCCATAAATTTTCATTTTTATCTGCCTGATAGCCTAAATCCTGTGGCATAAAAAATTGTTGCATACCAAATGATGTATACGACGGGCCTGCATTATAGTTACCGTACGCCATAGGAGAAAGGACAACGGTATAATAACCATTTTCATTTAATTCTTTAAATAAACTTGTTTGCACATGAGGAGCTACTGCATAATAAACAGAATTTTTACGAAAAGAGAAATCATTACTGTTTAGGCCAGTGAGTATAGCAAACTCAGTCAACCAAGTTCCTCCTCCAAATGTTTGTACTCTCATCAAGTTGCTATTTGGTTCAGAGAACATATCATAATGAGGTAAATTATTTGATTGAATATTAAATAATTGTGGGTTTACGGTTGATTCTTGTAAAAAAACAACAATGTCTGGTTTTTTATGAGGGTTTTGCTTTGCATTATCGATGTCATTCTCAATTGCCGATGATTTTTCTAAGAAATAGTCTGATGAGCGACTGTAGCAGGGAGGTTCATAAGTCATTTGATTAGATGAAATAAAAAGATTAGCAATGGTTCCTCGCCCTTTGGGTAAAAATTGTTGCCATAGCCGATTAGTATCATCTTGCTGACTAATATAAATAGCTGCAGAGAGTGAGGCTACCGAGAAGATAAGACAAACAAATTGCAGCTTATAGCTAATTCGTTTTTTTGACCAGAAAACCCAAAAATTAATCACTAAAAATGCTACTAGCGCTAATAAAAAAATTAATGCACTTGGATAATGTATCAGAGTAGAAAAGTTTTCAGGGTCGATTGCGACATAAAAATCAGCAAAGAATAACCTTTCTTTATAAAAATGCACTTTAATCTGATTAAGTAATTGCAAGCATATGATTAGTGAGCTGGATACAATTAGTGGTAAAATGCTCTGGCGTGTAAGAAATATAAAAAATAACGTTAATGAAATATAAAAGCTAAAAGAGATAACGGCAAAAATTGAAAAACCAACTGAACCAGAGCAAATAATTATAGCGGTAAGAATGATTAAAATTGCATAAATTTTTTTTAAAATAGGGAATATCTTTTTCATAACATGTTATTTTAATTGGACTATAATTATTGTATTTTAGCATAAATTACCTAATTTGTATAAACGGTATTGGCTGCTTATATAAATTAATTGAAGCTAGTTATCGGGTCTGTTTTAGGTCTCTTTTTGGTTACGTTAAGTTTTCAATTTAATCACTAAACTTGTATTTTGAACTGTTTAGTAAGTGGTAGATAATTAAAAAATGGATATTGATATGATAGAAATTGAAAATGCTAAATATAAAATTAGTGACTATATGACTTTTCTTATTCCCCATTTAATAGTAAAAAAAGGCGAGTGTTTGGCTTTTGTTGGGAGTAATGGTAGTGGGAAATCAACACTTTCTAAAGCGCTGGCTAACGAACAACGATTACTATCTGGTAATGCCAATAATCATTTTGCTCGTATTGCTCATATCTCGTTTGAATTATTACAGAAACTTGTTGATGAGGAGTGGAAAAAAAATAATACCGACCTACTTAGTGAAGGTGAAGATGATACAGGGCTAACAACGGCTGAGATCATTCAAGAACAGATAAATAATAATGACTTATGTCAAAAATTAGCAAAGCAGTTTGGGATTGAACATTTACTCAATCGGCGCTTTAAATATTTATCAACAGGTGAAACCAGAAAAGCATTACTATGTCGAACGTTAATGTTAACACCTGACTTATTAATTCTTGATGAGCCGTTCGATGGCTTAGATATTGACTCTCGCCAGCAGCTTACGTTGTTGTTAGAGGAGTTATCTAAACAAGGGATAACACTGGTTTTAGTGCTCAATCGATTTAATGACATTCCTGGCTTTGTTCAAGTCGTAGGGGTAATTGCAGAATGTCAACTCGTTAAGGTTGGTAACCGTACGGCAATATTGCGAGATGAGGTAATAAAAGATCTTGCCAATATCGAATCATTAAATTGCGTGAATTTACCTGAACCAGATGAACAACCTGTTCAACTACCAGATGACCTGCCTAGAGTTGTTTTAAATCATGGGTATGTGCAATATAATGAAAAACCAATTATAAATGACTTAAACTGGCGGGTAAATGCGAAAGAGAATTGGCAAATAATCGGTCCCAATGGTGCAGGAAAGTCGACGCTATTAAGTTTAATTACCGGTGATCATCCGCAAGGATATAGCAATGATTTAACATTATTTGGTCGTAAACGCGGTTCAGGGGAGACCATTTGGGATATTAAAAAACATATCGGTTATGTGAGCAGCAGCTTGCACCTTGAGTACCGAGTAAATATTAGCGTGAAAAATGTCTTATTATCAGGCTATTTTGATTCGATAGGCGTTTATTGTGCAACAAGCGATAACCAGCGTAAATTGGCAGATGAGTGGTTAGCCTTACTTAATCTTAGCGAACAGGCAAATCAGCCTTTCCAATCTTTATCTTGGGGACAACAACGTTTACTCTTAATCACCCGAGCTTTAATTAAACATCCTACTTTATTAATATTAGATGAACCCTTACAAGGGCTTGACCAACTGAATCGAGAGCTAGTAAAGCGCTGGATCGATTTATTGATTCAAAAGGGTTATAGTCAGCTATTGTTTGTATCTCACCATGTAGAGGATGCACCATCTTGCATAACCCATAGATTAATATTTGTTCATGCACAAGACAATAGTTATAAATATGACATAAAAGTATTATCAGAGGGTTGTTAGGGAATTGCTATCAAACTAGCAAATAAAAATAGGGAAAAAAATTATTTCATTGTTACTGATGGCTCGTTTTAAAACCCGCTTATCAGCCTAAGCTATTGGAAAAGTTGGGGGTAGCAAAATTAATAAAGTTATCCCCGATGCCTGTGGGTAACTTTGTGAATAGTTTCTTTAAAATAGGGCTAATAGTTGGAAATAGCTAGCTTTATTCTAGTTTGCTTAGATAGTAAGCATAAAATAATAAAGTATTATTAATCATTGTGTTAAAATAAATCAAGCCTGTTTTTTTGAGATGATTAATCTGTTTTTTTAATAGTTGGGTCAAAAATAAATAAATTCAAAAGGTCAAGTCTTTTTGGGGATAAATTTTATTAATTGGTAATAATTATATAACCGAGATGAGTATTAGAATATGCGAAATTTTAAATTATGTTCTGAGTTTAAACCAGCAGGGGATCAGCCAGAGGCGATCAGAAAAATTAATCAGAATTTGGAAGACGGGATTGCTCATCAAACTTTACTAGGGGTGACAGGATCGGGAAAAACATTTACGATGGCAAATGTTATTGCTACACACAATCGCCCAACAGTTATCCTTGCACCAAATAAGACTTTAGCCGCGCAATTGTATGGTGAAATGAAAGCATTTTTTCCTGATAATGCGGTGGAGTATTTTGTTTCATATTATGATTATTATCAACCTGAGTCATATGTGCCTTCGACAGATACCTTTATTGAAAAAGACGCCTCTATTAATGAACACATTGAACAAATGCGCCTATCAGCAACAAAATCTCTGTTAGAAAGACGAGATGTGGTTATTGTCGCATCAGTCTCAGCTATTTATGGCTTAGGTGCGCCAGAAACCTATATGGCAATGATTCTTCATTTAACCAAGGGCACTATTACAGATCAGCGTTCGATTCTAACCCGTTTAGCCGAAATGCAATATAAACGCAATGATATTGGTTTTAATCGAGGTACATTTCGCGTTCGTGGTGATGTCATTGATATTTTTCCCGCAGATTCAGACACTTTAGCGGTTAGAGTTGAATTATTTGATGATGAAGTTGAAAAAATAGTCTTATTTGATCCTTTGACTGGCAGTGCTGCAAATGAAGTTTCTCGTATTACGGTTTACCCAAAAACGCATTATGCGACTCCTCGTAATATTTTAGATAATGCAGTTGCTCAAATAAAACAAGAGTTAGCTGAAAGACAGAAAGTTTTGTTAAGTGAAAATAGGTTATTGGAAGAACAACGCTTAACCCAGCGCACACTATTTGATATTGAAATGATGTCAGAGCTGGGTTATTGCTCTGGTATCGAAAACTATTCACGTTACTTAGCTCAGCGTCAGGCAGGGGAGCCACCCGCAACATTATTCGATTATCTTCCCGCAGATGGATTATTATTTATCGACGAATCACATGTTGGTGTTCCACAAATAGGCGCTATGTATAATGGTGACCGCTCACGTAAGCTTAACTTAGTTGAATATGGTTTTCGCCTACCGTCAGCCTTAGATAATCGACCATTAAAGTTTACTGAATTTGAAAAAATTATGCCTCAGACCATTTATGTTTCAGCAACTCCTGCAAAATACGAAATTGAGAAATCAGGTAATGAAATCATTGAGCAAGTCGTTAGACCAACGGGCTTGCTTGACCCGACCATTGAAGTTAGGCCGGTAGCGACACAAGTTGATGATCTACTTTCAGAAATAAAACAGCGTATGCAATTAGGTGAGCGAGTACTCGTTACGACTCTAACTAAGCGAATGGCTGAAAATTTGACTGATTACTTTTCTGAACATGATATTAAAGTAAAATATCTACATTCGGATATTAATACCGTCGAACGAATGGAAATTATTCGTGATTTACGTTTAGGCGAGGTTGATGTGTTAGTGGGCATTAACTTATTAAGGGAAGGGCTTGATATACCAGAAGTCTCTTTGGTAGCGATTCTAGATGCGGATAGAGAAGGCTTTTTACGCTCAACGAGTTCACTTATTCAGACGGTAGGACGGGCAGCCCGTAATGTAAATGGCAAAGCAATTTTATATGCCGACAAAATAACCCCAGCAATGCAACATACTATAGATGAAACCGCTAGACGTAGAGCTAAACAACAAGATTTTAATCAACTACATCATATAACCCCGACGTCAGTGAAAAAACAGATTCAAGATATTCTAGAAGCGGGATTAAGTACCAAAAAATCAACCAGCAAAGTTAAAATGTTTGAGCCAGGTAAAAATTACGAATATGTGTCAATAAAAGACGTTCAGACTAGAATTAAAGAGCTAGAAGTAATGATGTATGACGCAGCTAAAAATCTAGAATTTGAAAGAGCGGGGGTGCTTAGAGATGAAATTCATAAATTAAAAAGTGACTTCGTTACTCTGTCCTAATCTTTAGGCTAATTCAGATTGTCTATTAGGCGCAACTTTGCTAGTATAGCAAAAATTTTAGCTAACTGAATAAAAGGAAATAAAGTGGAAACTATTGGCGAGATTAGTTCTAATATTATGCAAATTGACGTTGATCCTGTTTTAATTAAAAAAATGTCATTTATTGGTACTGTACACAAAATTTTTGGTGTTTTGTCGATCATAGGGGGAGCTATTACTTGCTTGGGTATTATTACCGCGATATTTGGTGTACCTTATATAATCGCTGGGATAAAATTATTTAAATCAGGTAGTTCATTTTCTTATGCCGCATACTCTAAAGATGGTAATTTATTAAAAGATGCAATAATGAATTTAGCCTCTTTTTGGTTATTTAATTTAATTGCAATAGCTGCAATATTTATTTTTTATGCGCTTTTTTTTATCATAATGATGATGGCTATTGGTAGTCGTGGCTATTATTAAGTTAGTTTTTAAGATAAGGCCATAATATTGATGAGTATCAAACGTATTGATCCAGATGACCGATGGTCAGAGGCCACTATTTATAATGGTGTTATTTACTACACGGGTGTGCCGACTAATTTGATTAATGATGCTTATGAGCAGACAAAAAGTACGTTGAATGAGATAGATAAAATTTTAGCTCGGGTAAATAGCGATAAGACTCAAATTTTAGATGTAACCATTTTTATCGTTGATATAGCAGATTTTCCGGCAATGAACCAAGCGTGGGATGAATGGGTTGTAAAAGGACAAGCACCTGTTCGCTGCACCGTTCAAAGTGGTTTAATGAATGCTCACTACAAAGTCGAAATTAAGATTATCGCAGCAGTAGATCAGTAATTGAAGTAACGCCGTGCTCTGCCGTGTAATGGCAGAGCATTAGCAATATTAGAATGCGGTTGTATCTTGGAATAGGCCAACTTTAAGGTCAGTTGCTTGATAAATCAATTTACCATCAACAAATACTTCCCCATCACCAATTCCCATAATTAATTTTCGATTAATTACTCGTTTAAAATGAATTTTATAGGTAACTTTTTTGGCGCTAGGTAACACTTGCCCAGCTAATTTTACTTCGCCAACACCTAGTGCTCGTCCTTTACCTTTACCACCAAGCCAACCTAAATAAAAGCCGACTAGCTGCCACATTGCGTCTAAGCCTAAACAGCCAGGCATCACGGGATCATTTTTGAAGTGACATTTAAAAAACCATAAATCGGCATTAATATCGAGTTCAGCTTCTACATAGCCTTTTTCATATTTACCGCCATGTTCGTTCATTTCAACCACACGATCCATCATTAGCATGGGATCTGCTGGTAATGGCGGACCATCAATACCGAATAGTTCATTATTACCTGATTTAATCAGATCTTCTTTTGTATAAGATGATTTGCGTTCAAAAGTCATAAGTAACCTTTATTAGTTTATAGCATTAAAAAATTAACGTACAAGTGTAAGCTTAATTAATTGTTTTTGCAATGTTATTTGAGCCATTTCTGGAGCCAGCTATTTGGTCGTCGCTCCTGATTCATCATTAATTGGATACGGGTTTGAATCAATTTATATAAATTGATGGTAGTTTCATCACGATAAGGAATGCCCGTCAGCAAATAGAGTGCCTCAGCAACATTATCAACGGTCCAAATAGAAAATTTTCCATTTCTAACCGCTTCTATGATGTCATCATTTAAACATAAATGCCGTTGATTACTTGCCGGAATGATTACGCCTTGTTGCCCTGTTAATCCTTGATGCTGACAAATAGCAAAAAAACCTGCTATTTTTTCATTTACACCACCTATCGCTTGAACATTACCAAATTGGTCGACAGAACCAGTAACGGCAAGCTGCTGATCAATTGGTTGGCTCGCCAAGGCACTAATGAGTACACAAAGACCAGCAAGTGATGCGCTGTCACCATCAACTTCATTATAAGATTGTTCAAAAACTAAAGACGCAGAAAACGGCAATTGATGAGTAATAGCAAATTCCGCAGTAATAAATGATTGCATTATCATCATTCCCTTTGAATGAATATTACCGGCTAATTCATTTTTACGCTCAATATCGATAAATTCACCATCACCAAAATGAATTAAGCAACTTAATCGTGTTGGCTCACCGATCGCTTTTGGATAACCAGGATACTCAATCACAGATAGACCATTTATTTGACCGATGATTTGGTCCTGAGTATTAATAATAATTTGATTAGTAAAAATGGCATCTCTAAACCGATCAATTAAATAGCTTTCTCGCCAATTTTTTTGCGCTATTGCATTTTTCACTGCAGCGGAATCGATCAAATTTTCGGTTGTTTGGGCTACATTTGTTAATAGCGTGTTTAACCAGTCGGGCGATAAGGGGAGGTAATTTTGGTCTTCAGTATATCGAACTCCTTCTTTTATTAGCTCATTAAAGGCTGAATTATCAACTGGAGGAAGCTGCTGATAATTAGCTAAAAATCGCAAATAGTTCGACCATTTTTTTGTATCTTCATCTGATTTAATTAATACGTCATCTTCTAGCTCTGCGTATAATGCACTATTATAAAATTCGGGCTCAAAATCTTGTAGATCAGCCATGCTTAGTCTGTCGCCGACTAAAATAATACGCAAATCGAGAGGCATTGGTGGAATTGCAATCGGGAGTGGGTTCGAATCATCGGTAGAAAACCATTGATATTCACCGTTTATTACCATATTTTTTAATCGTAGCCAAATACTGGGTTGAGCAAGCAATGTTCGTAATCCCAAGATTAGGACTCCACCATTAGCATTATGGACTAAGCCTGGTTGTAGTTTAAAGGTGTCATCTTCAGGTTGTCTTAAACAACCAAATAGGCTCTCGTTATCAAGCATAGATGCAAATAAACAGTTATCTGTTGCTGCAAAATTATCTTGTTTGCTTTTAGCGGGAGCTAAAGTAATCTTGCGTTCATAAATATGATATGCAAACCCATTGTTATTTGGCGGTAGTAGCGATTTAATTGAGTCCTGTAATAGTGAAAAGACCAGTTGACTATCAGGTGCTTTTAATAACATAAATTTAGGTTGATAGGGGCGCCTATTTGCTGGACACAATAACGATAAGGTCGATTTCACCCGTGGTTGTAGTGTCAAAAAATCTGTAGTCAGCGTAGCGTCTTGCGATAAAGATGCCGTGTGCTCTAAATTAGGTTGAGTTTCTTGCCAAGATAGTTGTTTAATTGTCAAAGTCTTATTCTTTATGTAAATTAAAACGATTAACTTAATCGGCAAATTATATCTGATTTTTAATCGTTTTAATATGTCTGCTAATATAATTTATCTTATAAGTAACCACATAAATAAAAAGAGATAAAATTGATTTCACTTATCGGTTTTACTTAATTTTAAATAAGGTGAGCATTATTGTTATTGTTTAATAATTGAAAATTTACGGCAAGATTGTATAAAATCAGTTAAACTACTCGCCATTAACTACTGTAGCTCAATTTATATTATTTTATGGTCAAACTTAAACATAATTCATGGAATGACGATCGCACCTCGCAAATAGTAAGCTGGGGGCACTGGTTTGCACTATTTAATATTTTTTTAGTAATTATTTTAGGTAGCCGCTATCTGTTTATTGCTGATTGGCCGCAAACTTTACTTGGTCGGTTTTATGCAATTATTAGTTGCATTGGTCATTTTAGTTTTTTAACTTTTGTTGCCTATTTAGTTTTACTCTTTCCATTAAGTTTTTTTATTCATTCCTCGAAGTGGCAACGGATTATCGCTGTCATTATTACCACAATAGCCATTACAATATTGCTTATTGATATTGAGATTTTTTCTATTTTTAGAATGCACTTAAACTTTGCTATTTGGCAGATCTTAACGTCAGCAGATGATAGTAACGTCTTAAGCGCTCAGTGGCAAAAATTATTTATTTTTGTACCATTTATTTTATTAGTGGAAACAATTTTTGCTATTTGGAGTTGGCGTAAGCTGCGAAGCTTAACAAAACGAAGAAAATACTGTAAACCATTTGTTGGTCTTTTTATACTTTGCTTTTTATCTTATCATTTGATCCATATTTGGGCTGATGCCAATTTTTATCGACCAATAACCATGCAACGCTCGAGCTTACCTATTTCTTACCCTCTAACGGCGAGGCATTTATTAGAGCGTTATGGTTTTATTGATCAAGGCAATTACGAATCGAGGGTTAAACAAGAGGGCAACCCTTTTGCGATCGCAATTGAGTATCCATTAAGTAAAATTAACTATCGCCATTCTGTATCGTCTTATAATATTTTAATGATTGTCATCGACGATTGGCAACAAAATAATCACCTTCAAAACATGCCAATATTAGATGAATTTGCTAAGCAAAACATGCAGTTTACTAATCATTTTAGTGCAAGCAATATTGCGTCACTCGGTGAGTTCTCTCTATTTTATGGTTTGGATCCGAACTATTACAATAGTATTTTGGCTAACCATCAATCTTCAGTCCTTATTGATACTTTGGCGAAGCAACGTTATAACTTAGGCTTATTTTCCTCAGATGGGTTTGCTGATCCCCTATATCGATATGCATTATTATCTAATTTTTCAATGCCAGATGAAACGAAAAAACAATCCTATTTAGCAACCAGCGATTTATGGTTATCTTGGTACAAAGAGCTACAAAATATTGAAAATGGATCAGCATGGTTTTCTATTATTCAATATAAAAATAATACAAAAATTAATGTTCACCAGCAGCAAAAGGCTCTTGATAATGCGATAGCCAAAGTTATTAATACGTTAAAAGCAAGCGATGAACTAAATAAAACGATTGTTATTATCACTGCGAGTAATAATAAATTATCAACAGCCAATCATGAATTTAATCGCCAACAATTCAATGTGCCTTTGATTGTTGCATGGCCAGATAAGGGGCAAAAAATTATTACAGCGCCAACATCGCACGTTGATATTATGCAAACACTGATGCAAGATGTCTTAAATGTTACTACTGCACCAAGGCAATATAGTCAGGGTGAAAATTTATTTTTACCCAATGGGCGAAAATGTCGTATCGGTGGTACTGAAATGGATATTATGGCTTTGTGTGAAGATAAAACGATCTTAATCGATAATTCGGGTCATTATAGCATTTATGATTTACACGATCGATTACAAAAAAATGAAAAGCTAGGTCTTTCTAGCTTTTTGCAACTAGTAACAGAAAATCGACGATTTATGGTAACTAATTAATCCATTATTTTTGATTGATAATAACAAATTTTTTACTTAAATTTATCGCTGATGTTACAGCTAAAATAGATAGCTTTTGGAGTATAAAATGATTATTGGCAACATAGAGCACTTGAGTTTAGTCCCATATTTACCCATAAAATTAAAAAATACTATTGAATATATTAGAGATAACGTAAATAACAATACCCCAACAGGTAAGTATGAGATTGAAGGTGAAAAGATCTTTTTTATGGTGTCCGAAAACACACCAAGACACAAGCAAGATGCAGAGCCCGAATACCATAAAAGATATATTGATATACAAATTGTACTCGATGGCGAAGAAGGAATGTCTATCTCGACATTAGCGCCTCATACAGCAATCACTGACGATAAAATAGTGAGCGATGATATTGCGTTTGTTAAAACGCCCAAAGAGGAAACCATGTTTGTCGCGCATCAAGGCGATTTTGTCATTTTTTATCCCGGAGAAGTTCATAAACCACTCTGTGCAATTGATGAAAAATTAGCTAAGGTTCGTAAGGTTGTAGTAAAAGTAGATATAAATTATTTATAACTCAAATAAATACTTTTTTATAATATAATAGGCTAAAAAATGATGATAAATATTGCAATAATTGGCGAGTGCATGATTGAACTGTCAATTAAACAAGATTCAACGTCTAGAAGTTTTGGCGGCGATACATTAAATACTTCGGTTTATCTCGCGCGATTATTAGCGCAAAAACAATTTGCTATCAATTACGTTACTGGGCTTGGAACCGATCCATTTAGCCAAGAAATGGTTGATGCATGGCAAAATGAAGGCATAAAAACTGAACTCGTCCAGCGTATGGCGAATAAGATGCCAGGGCTCTATTCTATTGTGACCGATAGTGCGGGTGAACGTTCATTTTATTATTGGCGCAATGATGCGGCAGCAAAGTTCTGGTTACAAACAGAGCAAACCGCCGATATCTGCGAAAAAATTGCTCAATATGATTATGTTTACCTTAGTGGAATTAGCATTGCGATTTTAGATTCAGCTAGTATTTTAAAATTACTCGATTTATTAAAAAAAGTTAAAGTGAATGGCGGTAAAGTTATTTTTGATAATAATTATCGTCCTTACTTATGGTCTAACATTGAACTTGCTCGCAGTGTCTATGCCGATATTTTAGCGTGTACTGATATCGCATTTCTAACCCTTGATGATGAAGATCTTTTATGGGATAAAGTACCTTATGAACAGGTAATTGAACGAACTAAGCAATATGGAGTGACTGAGATTATTATTAAACGTGGCAGCGAAAGCTGCATTGTTGATGCTGCTGAAGGGCGCTTTGAGATCTCAGCGAATAAAATTGCCAAACAGTTGATTATAGATACCACTGCAGCGGGTGACTCGTTTAGTGCAGGTTATTTAGCGGCAAGGTTAACGGGTTCTAATCCTGAAAAGTCAGCTGAGCAAGGGCATCTAGTTGCTGGAACTGTAATTCAGCATCGAGGCGCGATTATCCCGATTGATGTTACACCAAAATTATTATCGTAATTTTAATAAAAAGCAAAGATGGAATACTTTCATCTTTGCCATGAATTAATTTATTTTTTGCTACTATTTAGTAAAACGACAAGATTATGATACTCTTATCCGTTATTATTCTACTATTATACATTATTTAATTACGAACTATCATGAAATTAGCCAGACTATCTTTATTATCCCAAATTTGTATTACTCATTTAATTAGCCATATTCATATGCTAGTCTTACCGGTTTTAATGCCAGTGATGTTGCTTGCAAACAGTGATGTCGACTTTGTGCAAATTGGCTTTGCTATTAGCGTATTTAATATTGTCTCGGCCGTTGTCCAAGCACCTGTCGGATTTTTTGTTGATCGCATAGGGCCAAAGCGCGTATTAATTACAGGACTCATTATTGGTAGTTTAAGCTTCCTGTCCCTAGGATTTATTAGCCACTACTACTGGCTTGTTATTGCAATGGCAATTGCTGGCGTTGCTAATGCGGTTTACCATCCTGCGGACTATGCCTTATTATCGCAAAATGTAACGGAAAAACGTATGGGACGGGCATTTTCATTGCATACTTTCAGCGGTTATATTGGTTTTGCCGTGACACCAACCTTAATGTTAACGGTTAGTTCACTTTATAGTGTCAAAATGGCATTTATGGTAAGTGGTATTATTGGACTTATCGCTGCGATAATTCTTTATCCTAAAGCAGCTAATGAACCTGTTAAAAAAGTAATAATCGCACCGCACAATGATAAACCACAACCAACGAATACGGCAAGCAAACTACCGTTAATTACCCCCGCAATTTTTTTGATGTTAGTTCTCTTTTTATTACTCAGTTTAAGCGGTAGTTCTATTCAAAATTTTTCAGTTTCAGCTTTGGTAAAAGGGTACTCTATTTCATTAGCGGATGCTAATATTGCGTTAACGGCATTCTTATTATTGGGCTCGGTTGGTGTGCTAGTTGGAGGGCAACTTGCTGATTATTCTAAACGTCACGGATTAATTGCCTCTGGTGCATTAGTGATAACTGCTTTACTTGCCTTACTTATTGCTATATTCTCGATTTCATCAACGATTGCCATCACTCTGATTATCGGTTTAATGGGTTTTTTATCCGGTCTGATTGCTCCATCGCGTGATATGCTGGTTAGAAATGTTTCACCTAAAGGGGCTGAAGGTCGAGTCTTTGGTATTGTATCGACGGGGTTTAATTTTGGTGGAACGATTGGCCCTATTTTATTTGGCTGGATATTAGATCAAAATTATCCTAGAGGTATATTTTGGTGTACGGCGATTTTTATGGCGCTAACGGCAGCTATTGCTTTTTACCAAGAAATAAAAGGTGAAAAAAGGTAACAGTAAGGAGTAAGACGACGATGATGTTATGTTATATTTACCGAAGTCCAAAGAAAGAAAACAGCTACCTATATATAGCTAAAGAGAATGATTTTTCCAACGTTCCTGATATTTTAATGAATGTCTTTGGTAAACCAATCTTTGCAATGAAAGTGCTACTTGATGGTAAACGGCAGTTTACCGCTGGTACATCACAAGAGATTGAGAATAAGATTAAAAGTGATGGCTTTTTTTTACAGATGCTACAAGAAGACGAGTTTTATATTAATTCAAATTAATTTAATTTGATGTAACATATTATTTTATAACCGTATTATTTAAAATTATTTAAATAAATGGTGTGCAAATAATAAATGAAGGGGGGGGATGAACTTGATTAAAGCACTCGTGCTAATCAGTAGTATTTTTGTAATATGGGGATGCTCAAATCAATCAAACCAAGTATCTACTAGTGATAACAAATCTAGCTATATTGAGTTTGATAAGCCAAGGGAACAACAATATTTTACTGATTATGTTAGGCTACTAAAACAGTATGCAAAAGCGCAAGGCATTGACGGTCAAACGATTGAAACTGCTTTTAATGATGTCTATTATGTCGAGCATGTGATTAAAGCAGATAAAAACCAACCTGAAAAAAAAATTACATTAGATGAATACCTAGCTCGAGCGGTATCACCCGCCAGAATTGAACTTGCAAAACAAAAATATTTACAACATTACTCGCAAATTAGCCGAGCAACTGCGTTAACTCATATTCCTCAAAACTATATATTGGCCTTATGGGGAGTGGAAAGTGGTTATGGCAAATACCAAGGTAAAGAGGATATTATTTCGGCATTATCAACATTAGCTTTTGAAGGAAGAAGAGAGCAATTTTTTGTTAAAGAACTCATTGCTGCATTAACCATTTTACAAAATGGTCATATCCAAAAATCTCAGTTTAAGGGATCCTGGGCTGGTGCGATGGGACAAAATCAGTTTATGCCCTCGTCTTATTTAACTTATGGCTTAGATGGTGATGGTGATGGGATAATTGATATCTGGAATAATATGGATGATATCTTTGCTTCAACGGCGAACTATCTTGCAACCGTTGGTTGGGATAGTCATGCCAGTTGGGGTAATAAAATTAAACTACCGAGTAACTTTGATGTACAACTGGCAGGACTTGAAACTGACAAAGCACAAATAGTTTCTGATTGGTTAAAGACCGGAATTACCTTCATTGGTAATAAGGCGCAGCCTAAACTAGTTGACAAAGCTTGGGTCATTATTCCTGATGCTGACAGTGGCGAAGGCTATTTAGTCTCGAATAACTTTAGAACACTTATGCACTGGAATCGTTCATACTATTTTGCCGTAAGTGTTGGCATGTTAGCCGATAGCCTAACAGACGGTACAGTAAATACAACAAAGGGTAATTAATACTGATGTCATTTTGGCAAAATAAAACACTGGATCAGCTTTCTGACTTAGAATGGGAGCAGCTATGTGATGGTTGTGGGCAATGTTGCTTAAATAAGTTGATTGATGAAGATACAGATGAGATCCTCTATACCAATGTCGCCTGCAATCAACTCGATAATAAAACCTGTCAATGTAAACACTACCTAGAACGCTTCAAATATGAGCCAGATTGTATTAAATTGACGCGAGAAAACTTATCTACTATTGAATGGTTACCGAAAACTTGTACTTATATCTACTTTCAAGAACACCAAACATTACCTAACTGGCACCCTTTGATCTCAGGTAGTAAAGAGATGATGCATAAAAAACGCATTTCAGTAAGAAATCGTATTGTGTATGAGAAAGATGTCATTCATTGGCAAGATCATATCATTCGTTAAATTTTATGCTCTACTTATGTATTGTAACAATTTTTTAACAAAAATTTATTAGCAAAAATCTATTAACAAATTACGCGCCATATAGATGGTGAATTTGAATATATTGCCATACCTTTGCTGGTAATAACGTTTCACAGCTTTTCTTACTGCTAATTTGTTGCCTTATTTCTGTTGCTGAAATATCTTCGAGTGGCGTATTAGCAAAATATATAGATCCATTACTGTTTTGGTGTAATAGGGCAATATCATTAGTTTGATGCCGTTTAATCCACTTTTTTAAAAACGGATCATTAGTATTATCGGCATATCCTGGGCGACGGCAAATAAGTAAGTGGCAATAATCTAGTAATGTTTGCCAATTATGCCAAGTCGGTAGATTAAGTAATGAATCTTGGCCTAATATAAAAGCCAATCCTTGCGAATTACCATTTTCATTTCGCCATGCTTTTAAAGTATCAATGGTATAAGACGGCTTATCTAACTTAGCTTTAGTTATTTCACGCATATCAATTGAAAAAATAGGATAATTTTCGATTGCCAGCCTTAGCATTGCTAAGCGTTGACTGGTCGTTGCTTCAGGTTGTGGTTTGTGTGGTGGAATATGGTTAGGTAATAAACTGATATGGGCTAATTTTATTTCCTTAGCTAAGGCGATAGCGGGTAATAAATGACCATAATGAATTGGATCAAATGTCCCCCCAAATAATGCGGTCAACACTTTAGCCATGAGTTTGGCCTATAAATAACATATTAAGTGTATCAAATTGTTGCCAAACTGGTGATTGATAATCGTGTTTTAAAATAATTTCAATTTCAGCCATTTTTTGCAAGGTTTGGTATAGTTGAGCAAGATCCGTGCGATTTAAATAAGGCGTAATAATATTGCGTCGATTTTGCCAGACTTTATAAATATCATAAGCTGCTTTTAAATCATGGCTCTGCATATGTTTTTTTAGATTAATTAGCAGTATTAATTCTCGTTGGATAACCCTAAGTAAAATAAGTGGTTCAACATCATTGATTTTTAGTTGCTGTAGTATATGCATCGAACGTTTAGTTTTACCCATAATTAGTGCATCAAACCAATGATAAGGTGTAAATATAGCCGAATCATTAATGTTCTGCTCTAATTGGTCGTAGCTAATTTTACCATTAGGGTAAAGTAGTTTCAGCTGCTCAAGTATCTGCACCATGGCAAGTAGATTACCTTCATAATAGTAGCATAGTAAATCAATACCTTGTTTTTCAATGGTTAATGATAATCGCTGTAGCTGCTGGTTAACCCATAGCGGTAGTTGTTGGAGATCGGGAGCGTTGCAGTTAACTACTATGCTAAGTTCTGATAATGCTTTAAACCAACTAGTATTTTCTTGTGCCTTAGTTAGTTTTGTTAAAGAGATCAGTAAACGAATATCGGGGGATAAGTTATCAGTTAGTTCATCGAGCTTTTTACTAATGGTTGTAGTTAATGCGGTTTCTCCAAATTGTAATATTAATAGTATTTGATTAGAGAAAAGGCTAAGCGCTTGGCTACTTTGGTAAATTTGATCCCAGTCAGTTTGGTTATCAATAGTAAATATAATCTGCTCAGCAATACCTTGTGAGCTTAGTTTTTTTTTAATCTGATCTTGCGTGACATACTGCAAGTATGGATCATTACCAATAGTAAAAAAATAGCATAATACGCTATTTTTCTCTAATGTAGTCTGCAGTTGGTTATCATTAATTCTTATCATAATATATTAGTTTTTATGCTCGATTATATTAATTGATCTTAGCTTTCGAATTAATTGCCTTGCTGATTGACCATACATTTCTTGTTCAATTAGGTTTTGTTCGGTGCTTTTCGCTAGAGCCGTTTCTGGATTATCGAAGAATGTTCTAAAAATTTTTATTGTGATGGGGTAGATGTCATCACCCGCAATAACAACTTTGGCATTAAGCGTTAAGATTAACTGATACTCAGCTGATTTACCATCTTGATAAAGGGAAATAGTGCTTCGAGTGATACTGCTATTTTCAATGTGCAATGAAGGATAATTGTCTTTTTTATCACTATCAACAAATTTTACTTTATTTTTGATAAGAATTTTTTTAATTTCACGTGATAATGGTCCGTAAGGGTCACCACTATAAAATGCCATAGTTTGAAATTGCTTGGGAATTTCTTCATTATCTTGCAAATGGAAACCGCAGCCACTTAGCAAAATAGCAATAAAAGTGAACAACAAAAGCAATTTTTTCATATACCTTACCTAAATTAGAAGGGTAATACATTGATTACCCTTTGTTGTATAACGACTAGCTAACGACGATATTTAATAGTTTACCTGGCACGTAAATGACTTTACGCACAGAGCTATCTTCTAGATATTTTTGGACATTGACTTCTGATTTAGCCATGCTAGTGACAAATTGTTCTGTTGCATCAGCAGGAACGGTTAATTTAGCGCGAACTTTACCGTTAATTTGCACAATAATCAGTTTTTCATCTTCAACCATTGCCGATTTATCAGCAACAGGCCAACTAACATTATCAATATTTTCTTGTTGACCGAGGGCTTGCCACATAATAAAACAGGCATGTGGCATCATTGGGTATAATAAACGAACAATTGCATTCAATGCTTCATCCATAAGGGCACGATCTTGAGTCGATTCTTGTGGCGCTTTTTGTAGACGGTTCATAAACTCCATTACGGCCGCAATTGCTGTATTAAATGTTTGGCGACGACCAATATCATCACTGACTTTGGCAATAGTTTTATGGAGTTCGCGACGTAACGCCTTTTGCTCATTATCTAGTTCATCGACGTTTAATTTAGCGACAGCGCCTTTTTTTGTATGCTCATAGACTAAACGCCATACACGTTTAATGAAGCGATTTGCACCTTCAACGCCAGATTCTTGCCATTCAAGCGTCATATCCGCGGGTGATGCAAACATCATAAATAAACGAACAGTATCAGCACCATATTTTTCGACCATTTCCTGTGGGTCGATACCATTATTTTTAGATTTTGACATCTTGGTCATTCCAGCATGAACAAGTTCTTGGCCCGAATGATCATAAGCTTTGGCTATACGACCTTTATCATCACGCTCAACCGTTACTTCTGTTGGTGCTACCCAAATTCGCTCACCAGTTGGTGTCGTGTAGTAAAATGCATCAGCTAATACCATGCCCTGGCACAGCAGACGTTTTGCAGGTTCGTCCGAAGATACCATTCCAAAGTCGCGCATTAGTTTATGGAAGAAGCGGAAATAGAGCAAGTGCATGATAGCATGCTCAATACCGCCAACATATTGGTCAACAGGTAACCAGTAGTTTGCCGCTTTTTCGTCAAGCATGCCTTGCTCATAATGTGGGCAAGTATAACGGGCATAATACCAAGATGATTCCATAAAGGTATCAAAAGTATCTGTTTCTCGTAGTGCAGGTTCACCATTGATGGTTATTTTGGCCCAATTAGGATCGGCTTTTATTGGACTCGTGATTCCATTCATTTCGACATTTTCAGGTAAAATTACGGGAATTTGGTCTTCTGGTGTAGGGACCGTTGTGCCATCAGCAAGCGTAACCATTGGAATAGGTGCTCCCCAATAGCGCTGGCGAGAAACCCCCCAATCGCGTAAACGGAAATTAACCTTACGTTCACCGACTCCCTTAGTGATTAATTTATCAGCAATAGCGGTAAATGCTTCGGTGAAATCTAATCCATCAAATTCTCCAGAATTAAATAGTCGACCGTGTTCAGTATAAGCTTGCTCAGTTAAATCAGGTGCTTGGTTATTCTGATCTAAAATAACGGATTTTATGGTTAAACCATATTTTGTTGCAAATTCAAAATCGCGTTGGTCATGACCAGGAACCGCCATTACGGCACCGGTTCCATATTCCATTAAAACAAAATTCGCTATCCAGATGGGAATTTGTTCATTGGTTAGTGGATGAGTAGCGTAGAAACCAGTAGCAATACCTTTTTTTTCCATTGTAGCCATATCAGCTTCAGCTGTTTTGGTGTTTTTGCATTCCGCAATAAAGTTGGCAATATCTAGACTATTTTTTGCTGCTAACTGAGCAAGTGGATGATCTGCTGCAACAGAAACAAAGCTAACCCCCATTAACGTATCCGGCCGAGTCGTGTAAACACGTAGTTTTTGAGATTGGTCGCTTATAGCAAAGTCAATTTCGACACCTTCAGAGCGGCCGATCCAGTTTTTTTGCATCGTTTTAACTTGCTCAGGCCAACTTTCGAGTGTGTCTAAATCATCTAATAATTCTTGTGCATATTCCGTAATTTTAATAAACCACTGTGGGATCTCTTTACGCTCAACGGGCGTATTACAACGCCAACAGCAACCTTCAACGACTTGTTCGTTAGCGAGAACAGTTTGGTCAGTAGGGCACCAGTTAACGGCAGATGTTTTTTTATAGACTAAGCCTTTTTCGTATAGTTTTGTGAAAAACCACTGTTCCCACTTATAGTATTCTGGTTTGCATGTCGTTACCTCTCGATCCCAATCATAGCCAAAACCTAATAATTTTAGCTGCTTTTTCATGTAAGCTATATTTTCATAAGTCCATTTTGCTGGGGCAGTATTATTCTTAACGGCTGCTCCTTCTGCGGGAAGGCCAAACGCATCCCAACCAATTGGTTGCAGGACATTTTTACCTTGCATACGTTGGAAGCGAGAAATTGTATCGCCGATAGTATAGTTACGCACATGACCAAGGTGCAATCGACCTGAAGGATAAGGGAGCATTGATAAACAATAGTATTTTGGTTTACTTACATCTTCTTTTACATGGAAGGTTTTATTATCTTGCCAGTATTGTTGAACTTGCGCTTCGATCTCATCGGGGCGATAATTTTCTTGCATATGTATTGACATAGTTGATCTGGTCCTATTAACTATTTTATTTTATACTTTTATTTTCATAAAACTAATGAGAGGTTAGTTGATAATTGTATTGGTTATTGCTAGAAAATGAAATATCTGATTAAGAATTTATCCGCTTTTTATGTGATAGATTTTACGTTAGGTAGAAGGGAAAACTTTATTTTATACTATAATTTGAAGTTATAACAAAATTATAACGAAAATATATTATTTACAAAATAATAGTTGCACTTTTGTCAAAATCGAGTATTTTTAATGAATACTTTTTTTTAAGCAAAGTAAACAATTTAATTATAATCAAACAATCTATGAACTTATTTAATTTTAATGCTCTTGTCGTCCTCATTAACATTATTAGCGTAGTCATTATTATGCCGACGCGGGGGCGCTATTGAGTTAAAAAGTTTTTATTGACGATTTTAAACCCCCGCAAAATGCAGGGGTTTTTTTTTATTCATTATATAACAAATAAAAGAGGTAAGTAATGACAACAGGTGCACAGTGGATAGTTCAGTCATTAAAGCAATATGGTGTAACAACCGTCTTTGGGTATCCTGGCGGACAAATTATGCCTCTCTATGATGCACTCTATGATGGGGGATTAGAGCATATATTATGTCGTCATGAGCAAGGTGCTGCTATGGCTGCAATTGGTTATACGCGGTCAACTGGCAAAACAGGTGTTTGTATTGCCACTTCAGGTCCAGGGGCCACTAATTTATTAACAGGTCTTGCTGATGCATTTATCGATTCGGTGCCAATAATAGCAATTACGGGGCAAGTCCCAACAACGCTAATCGGCACAGACGCGTTTCAAGAAGTTGATACATTAGGTATGTCATTTGCTTGTACCAAACATAGCTTTTTGGTTACTGATCCCAAATCACTGCCAGATATCCTTGAACAAGCATTTATCATAGCGAATTCAGGGAGGCCAGGACCCGTGTTAATTGATGTGCCGAAAGATATCCAATTAGCGCGTGAAGACTATCAACAATGCTTATCTCGTTCGACTTATTGTTCAACATCTCAAAATCAAAAAAGTAACCAACTCACTCCGTCTTCCGCAATTCTTCAAACTATTCAAACTATTCAAATAGCCAAAACAATGATTCAGCAGGCGCATAAACCTATACTTTATATTGGTGGCGGTGTCATTATGGGGGATGCTGTTAGCGAATTACGTGATTTTGTTTGCCATACAGGTATACCATCTGTAGCAACATTAAAAGGATTAGGGGCTTTAAATATAGACGACCCTTTTTACTTAGGCATGGTTGGGATGCATGGTTTTAAATCAGCGAATTTAGCCGTGCAAGATTGTGATCTTTTAATTGCGATAGGGGTTCGCTTTGATGATAGAGTGACGGGTAATCTTAATGAGTTTGCTCGTCATGCAAAGGTTATTCACATCGACATCGATTCGGCTGAAATAGGTAAGCTAAAACAGGCACATCTTAACATTCAAGCCGATGCAAAAGCGGTACTGCCAATGTTAGAGCAGAATATAAATATTGATGAGTGGCGTCAGTTCGTGCTAGCGTTAAAGGCGCAATATCCGGTTCGCTATGATCACCCTGGAGAAGGTATTTACGCGCCACTATTATTGAAACAGCTATCAGATAAAATCTTAGCCAATAAAAAAGTTGCAACGGTTGTGACAACCGATGTTGGTCAACATCAAATGTGGGCAGCGCAACATATGCTATTTGATAAACCTAATATGTTTATTAGTTCAAGCGGGTTGGGGACGATGGGTTTTGGTCTACCCGCTGCGGTCGGTACGCAAGTTGCAAGGCCAAATGATTGTGTTATCTGTATTTCGGGTGATGGTTCTTTTATGATGAATATTCAAGAATTGACGACAATTAAACGTAAAAAATTACCGGTAAAAATAGTACTAATTGATAACGCTCGATTAGGAATGGTACGCCAATGGCAGCAGCTATTTTTTAACGAGCGCTACAGTGAGACAGACTTGTCTGATAATCCTGATTTTCTCGTGTTAGCCAGCGCATTTGATATTCCAGGCATAATGATTACACAAAAAAAACAAGTATTACCTGCGCTTGAACAATTGTTGTCAAGTGAAGGCCCATTTTTATTACATGTCAAAATCGATGCAATGGATAACGTTTGGCCGCTAGTTCCCCCTGGTGCAGCTAATCATAATATGCTTGAATCGGTAAAATAATAAAGGAGATTTAAATGGAACATTATCAATTAGCCATTACTGCCTATGATAGACCCGGTTCGTTAGAGCGAATTTTACGCGTTATTCGCCACCGTGGCGGCAAAATTCTAACGATGAACATGCAAACAATATCAGCAGAGCAGTTGACACTTAGCTTTAACCTTGCTGATCGTAATTTAAAATCACAAATGATTAATCAATTAACTAAACTCGCTGATATCGTCGCAATCAGTGATGAATCATAATGATTATAAACTTAGACAAAATAATTAAAATACTGAGAGGAATACTAACATGGTAACAACAGCAAAATCTGATTATATTTGGTTTAATGGTGAAATGGTTAAATGGGCTGATGCTAAAGTTCATGTGATGTCTCATGCCTTACATTATGGGTCTTCAGTATTTGAAGGCGTACGTTGTTATGATACGTATAGTGGTCCGGCAGTATTTCGCCATCGTGAACATATGCAGCGCTTACATGATTCCGCTAAGATTTACCGGCTGCCTGTCAGTTATAGTGTTGATGAACTAATGGAGGCAACGAGGCAAACATTAGTTAAGAATAATTTAAAAAGTGCCTACATTAGGCCATTAATTTTTATTGGCGATGTAGGTATGGGGGTTAATCCTCCCGCAGGTTATAATACTGACGTGATTATTGCCGCGTTTCCTTGGGGGGCCTATCTTGGTGAAGACGCTTTAGATCAAGGTATTGATGCTATGGTCTCTTCTTGGAATCGCTCGGCACCCAATACGATTCCTACCGCGGCTAAAGCAGGCGGAAACTATTTATCATCACTGCTCGTCGGTAGTGAGGCACGCCGTCATGGCTATCAAGAAGGTATTGCGTTGGATGTTCATGGTTATGTTTCAGAAGGGGCAGGTGAAAATATTTTTATTGTTAAAAATAACATACTATTCACCCCAACATTAACTTCTGCAGCTTTACCTGGGATTACACGCGATGCAATTTTGACATTAGCTAAAGATTTGGCAATTGAAATTCGTGAGCAAACATTATCACGAGAGTCACTTTATTTAGCCGATGAAGTTTTTATGACTGGAACTGCCGCTGAAATTACGCCTGTACGCAGTGTCGATGGCATTCAAGTCGGTATTGGCCGCTGTGGTCCTGTAACTAAAAAGATTCAACAAGCATTTTTCGGTTTATTTGATGGAAAAACAGTGGATAAATATGGTTGGTTGGATGCGGTCAAGTAGATATATTACTAATGGTAAATTGTCTTGATGGCTGTTAATCAATAGAGAATTAACGTTGTCTCAAAACGGCAACGCTAAAGAAATTACGTATATACTTATTTAAGAAATTAAAAAAAAGAATTGGGAGCATTTTATGCCAAAGTATCGTTCAGCAACATCAGTCGAAGGTCGTAATATGGCCGGTGCACGCGCATTATGGCGCGCTACCGGCGTAAAAAATGAAGATTTTGGTAAGCCAATTATTGCGGTGGTCAATTCATTTACCCAATTTGTACCAGGGCATGTGCATTTAAAAGATATTGGTCAATTAGTTGCAAAAGAAATTGAAGCGGCAGGGGGGATTGCAAAAGAGTTTAATACCATTGCAGTTGATGATGGGATCGCGATGGGGCATGGTGGCATGTTATATTCACTGCCTTCGCGAGAACTTATTGCTGACTCAGTTGAATATATGGTTAACGCGCACTGCGCCGATGCGATGATTTGTATTTCTAACTGCGATAAAATTACGCCAGGAATGCTAATGGCAGCATTACGAATTAATATTCCGGTTATTTTTGTTTCTGGTGGGCCAATGGAAGCCGGTAAAACCAAATTATCTGATCAAATTATTAAACTCGATTTAATTGATGCGATGATTCAAAGTGCTGATCCAACCGTTCCAGATAGTGTTAGCCAACAAATAGAAGAGTCGGCTTGCCCAACATGTGGCTCATGTTCAGGTATGTTTACGGCTAATTCGATGAACTGCTTAGCGGAGGCACTAGGACTAGCGTTGCCAGGAAATGGTTCATTAGTTGCAACGCATAAACAGCGTGAAAAACTGTTTCTTGATGCCGCAAAACATATTGTGACAATCACCAAGCGTTATTACGAACAAAACGATGAATCTATTTTACCAAGAGCTATTGCCAGTAAAGCCGCTTATGAAAATGCTATGTCGCTTGATATTGCAATGGGAGGCTCAACCAACACAGTTCTTCATTTACTCGCAACCGCACAAGAAGGCGAAATTGACTTTACCATGTCAGATATTGATCGTTTATCTCGTAAAGTGCCCCATTTATGTAAAGTAGCACCGAGTACGCAGCTTTATCACATGGAAGATGTTCATCGAGCGGGAGGGGTCATTGGTATCATGGCGGAGCTTGATCGTGCTGGATTATTAAACCGTAACGTAAAAAATGTCTTAGGCCTTGATCTTGAGCAGACTTTTGCAAAATATGACATTATGCAGTGCCAAGATGAAAATGTTAAAACCATGTATCGCAGTGGCCCAGCAGGAATTCGTACCACCAAGGCTTTTTCTCAAGATTGCTATTGGGACACACTCGATGATGATCGCCAAAATGGCTGTATCCGTGATAAAGCGCACGCTTATAGTCAAGATGGTGGACTTGCGACCTTGTACGGTAATATCGCGCTTGATGGTGCCATTGTTAAAACGGCAGGAGTGGCCGCTGAAAATTTAGTATTTAAGGGACCCGCCAAAGTTTTTGAAAGCCAAGAAGATGCGGTTGATGCGATTTTAGGCGGTAAAATTGTGGCGGGTGATGTGGTCGTAATTATCTACGAAGGGCCGAAAGGCGGACCGGGCATGCAAGAGATGCTTTATCCTACAAGCTATTTAAAATCAATGGGTTTAGGTAAAAAATGCGCCCTGATCACTGATGGCCGTTTCTCGGGGGGATCGTCAGGGTTATCGATTGGTCATATTTCGCCAGAGGCGGCGAATGGTGGTATTATCGGTTTAGTTAAAAATGGTGATATTATCGATATTGATATTCCAAATCGTAAATTAGCACTTGATGTTTCACAAGAGGAGCTTGAAATTCGCCGAGTGGCTCAAGTTGCGAGGGGCGATAAGGCATGGACACCAGCAAACCGTCAACGCCAAGTCTCATATGCCCTAAAAGCTTATGCAAGTTTAGCAACGAGCGCAGATAAAGGTGCTGTACGTGATAAAACTAAATTAGGTGGCTAAAGTGAATACGACCGCAGAAAAAAAACTAAGCGGAGCTGAATACTTAAAAGCATCATTGTGTTCTGCCGTTTATGACGTTGCAGAAGTTACTCCGCTTGAAGAGATGGAAAAAATATCACAAAGGCTTAATAATAAAGTTTTTGTGAAGCGAGAAGATCGACAAGTTGTGCATAGTTTTAAAATACGTGGTGCGCAAGCCATGATTGCAAGCCTGAGTGAGGAGCAAAAAAAATGTGGTGTAATTGCTGCGTCAGCGGGTAATCATGCCCAAGGCGTTGCGTTATCAGCAACTAAGCTTGGCGTTAAGTCATTAATTGTCATGCCGCTTACTACACCAGATATAAAAATTGAAGGTGTGAAAGGGTTTGGCGGGCAAGTCTTACTTTATGGCGCTAATTTTGATGAAGCAAAAAATAAAGCAATTGAATTAGCTGAAGAACAACAACTAACGTTTATTCCGCCATTTGATCACCCATTAGTTATTGCTGGCCAGGGTAGTATTGCGATGGAGCTATTACAGCAAAATGCTAAACTTGATCGTATTTTTGTACCGGTTGGTGGTGGCGGACTTGCGGCGGGTATTGCGGTACTAATAAAACAAATTATGCCATCAATAAAAATTATTGCCGTTGAAGCTGCTGATTCGGCGTGTTTAAAAGCCGCCTTAGATGCGGGTCATCCAGTTGATTTAAAAAGAGTCGGCCTATTTGCTGAAGGTGTTGCGGTTAAACGTATTGGTGATGAAACATTTCGTCTTTGCCAACAATATATTGATGATATTGTGATTGTTGATAGTGATGAAATTTGTGCTGCTGTTAAAGACTTATTTGATGATGTTAGGGCTGTAGCAGAACCGTCTGGCGCTTTGGCGCTGGCAGGATTAAAAAAATATGTTGAACAGCATAATATTCAAGGTGAGAATTTAGCTCATATACTATCTGGTGCCAATCTTAATTTTCACACATTACGTTATGTGTCAGAGCGCTGTGAAATTGGTGAAAAAAAAGAAGCACTGTTTGCTATTACTATTCCAGAGCAAAAAGGTAGTTTTTTAAAATTCTGTCAATTGCTTGGGGGCAGAACGGTAACAGAATTTAACTATCGTTATCATGATGATAAAAATGCGTGTATTTTTGTCGGTGTACGCACTACCAATGGTGAGATAGAAAAAGAAGAAATTATTCGAGAATTAACAGCAGGTGGTTATCAAATTTCTGATTTATCTGATGATGAAATGGCGAAACTGCATATTCGTTATATGATCGGTGGCAAACCGTGTAAAGCGATAAAAGAACAAGTGTATAGCTTTGAATTTCCTGAATCACAAGGTGCACTATTAAAGTTTTTACAAACGCTCGGCGCTAATTGGAATATCTCACTTTTTCATTACCGTAGTCATGGCACGGATTATGGGCGAGTATTAGCTGGATTTGAAATTTCGCCCGACAATCAAGCATTTGAATCTCATATGAGAGAGCTAAACTACGATTACCATAACGAAACAGAGAACCCATCATTAAAATTCTTTTTGACTGATTAAAATAAAAGGTCATAGTGACCTTTTGCTTTTTAAGGAGACAAACATGATTAAGCTGGCTGTAGTTGGGACTAATTGGATCACAGATAAGTTTATTGAGGCGGCATTACAAACAGAGCAATTTCAATTATCGGCAGTCTATTCACGCCATGAAGAAAGTGCGAAGTCTTTTGCTCAAAAATATGCTCTGACAACAGTATTTACTGATCTTGAGCAGTTAGCGAAAAGTAAGGATATTGACGCTATTTATATTGCTAGCCCAAATTCGTTACATTTTGAGCAAGCTAAGTTGATGCTAGAAAATGGTAAAGACGTGATTTGTGAAAAACCGTTAACCTCTAATATTAAGCTGACCAAGGAACTTATTAGTATTGCAAAACAGCATAGCCAAGTTATTTTGGAAGCGCTAAAAACTTATTATCTACCCAATTTTGAGCTTGTTAAGCAGTACTTACCAAAACTTGGCAAAATTCGTAAGGTTTTCCTTAATTATTGTCAGTATTCTTCTCGTTATCCTCGTTACCTTGCTGGTGAAAATCCTAATACATTTAACCCTGCTTTTTCTAATGGTTCGATTATGGATATTGGTACATATCCATTAAATTTTGCTGTTGCTCTATGGGGGGCTCCTAACAAAATAAGCGCCAATGCAGTACTACTGCCATCAGGAGTTGATGCGCATGGAACCGTCTTAATGTGCTATGATGATTTTGATGTGATCGTGTGGCATTCGAAAGTGAGTAACTCTTATTTACCAAGTGAAATTCAAGGAGAAGACGGCGCGTTAATTATAGATAATCTCTCGGTCGGCGGAAAAGTCTGCTATCAGCCGCGCGAAGGTGAATTAACAAATATCACCTTGGCACAAAATGATAACCAAATGTACTATGAAGCATTGAAGTTTGCTCAATTAATTAAGCAACGGCAGATTGACCATGATGGTTTAAATAATTCGCTAACTGCATCACAGTTATTAACTGAGATTAGGCAGCAAACGGGGGTCGTTTTTCCTGCCGATAAATAGTAAGCAATAAACTGAATAATATTTATTATAGTGGCTAGCGATTTTATTTTATTTCTGTATAATAACCGAACCCACGTTACAGCAGTGTTTTTCCCAACACTGCTTTAGTTGAAGCTCATTGAATAACTACTCGAAGGGGTTGGTTAGCATTGAATAAAAACGATAGTGTGAATAAATCAAATCGATTTATTAACGTGAGATTAATTTAAAATTTTGGGTAAATGATAAATGGGTACTTTTTCAGCCAAGCCAGAAACAGTAAAACGCGACTGGTATGTTGTAGATGCAGCAGGTAAAACACTTGGCCGTCTTGCAACTGAAATCGCTAGCCGCTTACGCGGTAAGCACAAAGCAGAATATACACCACATGTAGATACAGGTGATTACATCATTGTTATCAATGCAGAAAAAGTTGCTGTAACAGGTAAAAAACGCACTGATAAAATGTACTATCGTCATACTGGCTATATTGGTGGATTAAAAGAAGCGACTTTTAAAGAAATGATTGAACGTCATCCTGAACAAGTTATCGAAATTGCCGTAAAAGGCATGTTACCGAAAGGTCCTCTAGGGCGAGCAATGTACCGTAAAATGAAAGTTTATGCGGGTAGTGAGCACAATCATGCGGCGCAACAACCGCAAGTATTAGATATTTAAGGGGATAACAGATGGCTGATAATCAATATTACGGCACAGGTCGCCGAAAAAGTTCTTCTGCTCGCGTTTTTATTAAACCAGGCAGCGGAAACATTGTAATTAATCAACGTACTTTAGAGCAATACTTTGGTCGTGATACTGCTCGTATGGTTGTAATGCAACCATTAGAGTTACTTGAAATGGTTGGTAAGTTTGATCTTTATATCACTGTTAAAGGTGGTGGAATCTCAGGTCAAGCTGGTGCAATCCGTCACGGTATTACTCGTGCGTTAATGGAATATGATGAAACGTTACGTCCTTCACTACGTCAAGCGGGCTTTGTTACTCGTGATGCTCGTAAAGTTGAACGTAAGAAAGTGGGTCTACGCAAAGCACGTCGTCGTCCGCAATTCTCAAAACGTTAATTTGTATCGCAAGAACAATAAAAACCCAGCATATGCTGGGTTTTTTATTTTAATGTCGGTGATACGGTGTTCTCCCAATCGCCGTGCAGATTATTTGTTTTTATAGAGAGATGATTGCTCTATTAAAATTACATTTAGGCTATTAACAGAGTGACAAACGGGTCAAATTACACGAGAAAACTGTTGTTGTCTGGCTATTTTGCGCATGTGTATATCAAAGCACATACAGATGTTACGAATTAACAATCGACCTTTTGGTGAAACAGTAATAGAGTCGTGGCTATTATCAACTAAGCCATCTTGTTGTAACGCCGATAGTAACGCGAGATCTTCTTGAAAGTAACTATCAAATTGAATATTATAGCGCTGCTCTATCACTGATTTATCTAAATTAAAGTGGCAAATCAGTTGTTTAATTACATCTCGACGAATTTTATCGTCCTGCGTCATGGTGTAACCTTTCCATAAAGCATTACCCAATTTTTCAACTTGCTCCTGATAAAGATTTAGTTCTTTTTGGTTTTGCGCATAGCTATCTCCAATCATACTAATTGCAGATACTCCAAGGCCTAATAAATCCGCATCCCCTTGCGTTGTATAACCTTGAAAATTACGATGTAAGATGCCATTTTGTTGGGCAATAGCAAGCTCGTCAGTTGGTTTCGCAAAATGATCCATGCCAATATAGTTGTAGCCGTGATGAGTCAGATACTCAATGCAGCTTTGTAGAATTTTGATTTTTTCTTCAGCAGAAGGCAGATCATGATCTTTAATTTTACGCTGTGCAGCAAAACGGGCTGGTAAATGGGCGTAATTAAATACACTCAGGCGATCGGGCGAGAGTTTTATTACTTTAGCTAGTGTTTGCATAAAATTATCTACGGTCTGTTTTGGTAAGCCGTAAATTAAATCTAAGCTAATTGAAGAAAACTGACTAGCTTTTGCCTGTTCAATTAGTGCCTGAATCAGATTTTCATCTTGTTGGCGATTGATCAAGTTTTGAATTTCAGGATTAAAATCCTGAATCCCCATGCTAAGACGATTAAATCCTTCGGTAGAGAGATGGGTAATTGTTGCTGTTGTTATTTCTCTTGGGTCTATCTCTATCGATAGCTCAGCATCATCGGCAAAGTGAAAATACTGTTTCAAATTTGACATTAGCCATGATATTTCATCATCAGTTAAAAATGTCGGTGTGCCGCCGCCCCAATGCATTTGGGTAACAGTGCGATTCTTAAATAATAGTGAACGGTTAATTATTTCTTGTTTTAATGAATGCAAATAGACATCGACTTTATGGTGATGCCTAGTAACAATTTTATTGCACCCACAAAAATAACAAAGCTTATGGCAGAAAGGAATATGCACATAAAGCGATAATGGCTTATTTGGATAGCGCTGGGCTGCATCGAGGAAATCAAGTTCAGTAAACTGTTCATTAAATTCTAATGCAGTCGGATAAGACGTATACCTAGGTCCAGAGTAATTATATTTTTGAATTAGCTCCTGATCCCAAATTATACCTGATTTATTTTGTTCTTTTGACATCACTATTTTTTTTACGTCGCTCATTAATTGATATTTGCTTTTTTCTCGTTTGGAAAATGTTTCTTTTTCTACCTGATTTTTTTAAATAAAGGAGTGTACAGATGAACAAACCAATATATAAACTAAGCATAATTAACATCAGCATAGTATTAGCGTTTTTTTAGTAAACCAACAATATCTTCTTTGGTGGCAAAATCATCGTCTTCATCTTCAATATCATCATCAGCATAACCTAGCTGTTTCATTAATGCATCAATACGGTCTAAGATTCGATCAAGGTCTTGCTGCTGCTTGCTAGTAAGAACTTCCCCTTCGTCAATTAGATCAAGTAATTTTTCCAAATAAGGATCGTTTTCTAACTGCTGTAACTCTTCTTCAGGTTTTTGTTTTAATGCATTTGGTGCTTTTTTTACTATAGGCTTGCTATTTGGTTTAGTGGCGATTAGGGGGATCGCTTTTTTGCTACCAATACGGGCATCGTGCACTTCTTTTAATTGCTTGGAAGAACTCGTTTCGCCATTATTAAAACGAGAACCACTAGGCAAACCTTTGTGTTTTCGTTTGCGTTTGAGCTGTTTAGATTGCTCATTGATCTCTTCGCGACTTAGCTTAGGTTTCTTTTTTATCATAAAAATGGGTTACTTAATATTTTATTAATAATTGACGATTATCATAATGATTAATCACTTGGAATAAAATGAATTATACACTTAAGTTAGATTAAATAGCAGTATATCTTGGATTTTAATTGTAATAATAGTTATATTAATAACCAATATTAACTTTTATTTATTGCTTTATTAACTTTGATAAGTAAAAATTGACTCAAATATAAATGCGTTAAACCATCAAGATGCGATAATTTTATTATGAATAATCACTTAAGTCCTTATATGCAATTTAATCGCACACAGTGGGCAGCTTTAAGAAATGCCGTACCTATGACGTTAAGTGAAGAAGAACTTTTTTCATTACAAGGTATCAATGAGGATTTATCAATAGAAGAGGTGAGTACAATTTATCTACCTCTATCGCGGTTATTAAATTATTACATCAGTAATAATTTTACGCGGCAAACGATACTATCTAAATTTTTAGGAACTCATTATAAAGTTCCTTATATTATAGGAATAGCGGGTAGCGTTGCTGTAGGGAAAAGTACAACTGCACGGGTACTAAAAGCACTATTGACGCGCTGGCCAGAACATCGAAAAGTTGCTTTAGTTACTACGGATGGTTTTTTGCATCCAAATAAAGTGCTTGAAGAACGCAATATTATGAATAAAAAAGGTTTTCCTCAATCATATGATGTAAAAAAATTACTTAAATTTGTGTCTGATATCAAATCTGGTGTTGAAAATGTGTCAGCACCAGTATATTCACATCAAGTTTACGATATTGTTGAAGGCGAAACGGTTGATATAGCAAGTCCCGATATTTTAATTCTTGAAGGATTAAATGTATTACAAAGCTCTCTTAGCGCTAATACAGTAAATAATCGAGTATTTGTCTCTGATTATGTCGATTTTTCTATTTATGTCGACGCTGATACCACATTATTGCATGATTGGTATATTAATCGATTTTTGAAGTTTAGGGCTGGGGCGTTTAGTGATCCTAACTCCTATTTTCATCACTATTCGACAATTTCAGAAAGCGAAGCGCTTATGAAGGCAGAAAAAATTTGGAAAAATATTAACGAGTTAAATTTGGTCGAAAATATTTTACCGACACGAGAAAGGGCTAGCTTGATACTAACAAAAGGTTTTGATCATCGCGTCGATAGTATTCAACTTAGAAAATGAGTTTATTAGTAAAAATATAAAGGTTCCTATTTATGAACAAAGTTATTACAGTCAGTTTTATTACATTAGCCACAGTTTTATCTTTTAATGCGTTAGCCAACAGTCATGATTATGATGGCTCTAAATGTTCTGAGAAAAAAATTGTCATACAAACTCAAATTGATTATGCAAAAAAAGCGAATAACATCCATCGAGTGCAAGGATTAGAAAAGGCATTAAGTGATGTTAATACTTACTGCACAGATGAGGGGCTAGAAAAAAAATATCAACAAAATGTACAAGATAAATTGAAAGATGTTCAAGAAAAACAAGCCGACTTACAACAAGCTAAGCTAAAAGGTGATGTTGAAAAGATCTCAAAACAACAAGCAAAATTAGCCGAAAAACAGCAAGAGCTACAAGATGTAACGTCTAAACTAGACGAGTTTTATAAAGCGGTAAAATCTGAGCAATAAACAGTTTATATTCATTTGTTATAATAGAGCACGATTCAATGATTCCAATCGTGCTCTATTTATAGTTAAACTCGCAGCGTTTCCTCTTGATATTACTCGATATTTTTTGCGTGGGCTAAAATATAATCTTCCGCTTCTTTTGACCAAATCCCTTCAGTTTTTACTAAGATATTTTTTAGCTCGATATAAAATGGTTGGTTTTGTTCTTCGCTCATTAATTTATGTAACTCAATTAATGGTAATGATTTTTGGGAATAAACTACTTTTTTTCCGCCAGGAATCGAGGGTTGATTAGCCGTTACATAGGCGGCAGTATCTAAACCTAGAATATGCGTGACTATCTTATTGACGTTAATTTTTTTCTGTTCAATTAATTTAATGCCTTCCCGCATATCATCAGTATTGCCTCCCGATGTACCGACATAATGAGTAAATGCATAATGTATATCATAAAAATTAATTGCTGCTTCAAATTTACTATCTTGTGGACCGGCAAAAAAGTTTAAACAGCCATCAGTAGCTAAAATACCAGAGCCAACACTAATTAGATCTTTTTCTGGTACAAATATAAAAACATCGTCGTAACCTTCATTATCAACTAATTGCATCAAATAACGTTTTTGCTCATCAGGAGTGGTAAATTGTGCAACATTAACATAAATAACGTCACAAGTAGTATTCGATGGATAGTGTTTTTGGCAATAATCAATCTTATTTTGTGTCCTTCCTGTTACGATGATTCGCTTAGGATTAATCGGTCCATGTAATGCATAATCAATTGCGAGCATACCCATTGGCCCCATTCCGCCGATAATAATTAAATTACCATTAGGTTTTATGCCCATTTTATGGTTATAACTTCCTTCAATTAAATGATAATTAGCATTAAATGCGCCGATCACGCAAGATAATGGTTCAATTAATGCACCTTCAAAAAAAGTATTGCCATTATAAGCAAGCAAGCAGTTTTGATTCAATACTTCTTTCGGAATAATGACATAGGTAGCTTCGCCACCAATATAAGGAAATGAATAACCAGGGCAGGCAAGGGAAGGGAGTTGTAAATTGGCTTGTACGACATATTTTTTACCTACTTCAAATTTATGCTGCCATTTTTTACCTACGCTGACTATTTCACCACAAAATTCATGACCAACAATAATGGGATTAACCGCAATATCATTGGGTACTTTTTTATGATTTTCACCTTGATTTACCTCTTTCCAAGTTGAAAAACAGATGCTATCGCAAATAACTTTTGCCAGAATTTCATCTTCTTTTAATGCAGGTAAGAGGAATTTTTCTAAGCGTAAATCATTTTTACCGTATAAGCGTAATGCTGTTGTAAACATAATAACCTCAATCGATTTATTTTATAGATATGCCGCTAGACACAATCGTTTTAACTCACAATGCAACTAAACTAACAGTCCTAACCAATAGCCTAAAATTCCAACGGCAAACAGTATAAAAATCAACGTAATAGGGCTGATTTTTTTTCTTAACAATTTCATCATTAATAGCGTTAACCCCAATGCTAACAAACCAGGACAAAGATCATTAAGAATATTTTGTAAAGTGGTGACTGACTTGGAACCATCGGGCGATAACGTTGTAGAGATGATTAACGGCGTATTAATCGTAGTCCATTTAGTGACTAATACGCCCATGATAAATAGCCCTAAGATAGAGGCACCCTCTGTTAGTTTTTGTAAAATATTATTAGCCATATCTTTAACAATATTTAAACCTTTATTAAAACCATACTGTAGACCAAACCATTTTAATGCTAGACGAACGGCATTAAAGAGAACGAAAAACAATATCGGTCCCATAATGTTACCCGTGATGGCTAATGACGCACCAAGTGCGGCAGTAATAGGCCGCAGTGTTCCCCAAATTAATGGGTCACCGACGCCGGCTAAAGGTCCCATTAATCCGACTTTGATACTATTAATTGTGACCTCATCAATATCTGCACCATTAGCTTTGGCTTCTTCCATTGCCGCAGTTACACCGATGACGGGTCCAGATATTGCTGGCGTTGTATTAAAAAATACTAGATGACGTTTTAGCGCCGCAATTTGGTCGTCTTTATTTTGGTATAAACGTTTAATCGCGGGTACCATATCAAAACAAAAGCCAAGCGCATGGATCCTTTCATAATTAAAGGAAGCTTGCTGTAAATTAGATCGTAGAAATATATTAATCAAATCTGACTTAGTTAATTTATTTTTATATTCGCTCATAATAAGACTCCTAGTCATCTAATTCATCGAAGGCGGTATCATTTGTATTTGTGACTACAGCAGCGGTCGGTAATTTTTTATAATTAGGGTTAAGTTGAATATAGATAATTGCAATAATGGCCCCTAATGCGCCAAAAGCAAGCAAACTAAAATCAAGATAGCCGCCTACCAAAAAGCCGGCAAAAAAGAATGGTACAAGGTATTTCACCCACATCATATTAAGGACCATGGCATAACCAACTACCACAATAAAGCCTCCCGCTACTTGTAACCCTCGGGTTATCACCTCTGGAATATCATTGAGCAGTGAATTTAATGTTGCGGCATCAACATAAATTGCGATGATTAGCGATGGGATCGCAACACGTAATGCTTGAACGAAGAGCGCCGAAACGTGCAGCAAATCTAATGTATGAAATTTAGCTTGTAGTGCCGCTCTATCTGCAGCATGCTGGAAAAAAACAGTAATGGTACGAGAAAATACAGTTAGAATTTGCCCTGCTGCAGCGACAGGCAAAGCAATAGCGATACCTGTTGGAATGTCTTGCTTTCCAACAATAACTAAAATAGTTGAAATAATACTGGCTAATGCTGAGTCGGGCGATTGTGCCGCGCCAATATTCATCCAACCTAGCGCGATAAATTCAAGAAATCCACCTAAAATAACACCTTTTTCAACATCACCTAATATTAAACCGACCATCGTACAAGCAATTAAAGGCCGGTGAGTTTGAAATTCATCGAGCACACTACCAATACCTGCAATACAGGCGTAAATGAATAGCAAAATTATTTGTAATATACTTATCTCCATAATCATACCCTCAATATTTAATGTGACTAAGCAATATCGATTTCATTAATTTTTTTTATAAAATCAATTGATGGATCACTATAAACAACTCTTAAATCCAGCTTAATATTTAAATCGTTTAGCTGATTAAAAGCGTCTACATCATTTTTATCTAATGATACTGCTTTGGTTATTTGGGTTTTACCTTCTCGATATGCCATGCCACCAATGTTAATCGATTTTATCGGTACACCTTTTTCAATAATCGCTAATACATCTGCGGGGTTAGTAAATAGATAAAATACCGTGTCTTGTTGATATTTAGGGTTGTTATAAACTGAAACGGCTTTATCAATATTCACCACGTTAACTTTAATCCCCGGAGGAGCGGCTTGTTTTAGTAATGTCTTACGTAAATCATCTTGATAAATGGCGTCATTACAGATAATAATTCGCTCAGCTTTCGCTTCTTTTACCCAAACAGTTGTAACTTGGCCATGGATAAGGCGGTCATCAATTCGTGCAAAGTTAATAATCATATAAAGTCCTCCTCTTCTTCATTTTTGATGATATTTTTATTAAATTTTTGTACACAATGCTTTCCTATTTGAACCGAATAATCGGTAATTTCACTCAATGACATATCTGATATGTTATCAACTATTTCTAAACATAATGGTAATGACATACCGCTGATTAGCTCAATTTTTTCCGACTTAAAGGCAAGTTCGGCTGCTGCGTTATAGGGACTGCCTCCAAATAAATCGACGATAACTAAAGTATCAAGGTCAAAATTAATCATATCAGCGATTTTTTTTACTAATATTTCGCGGTTTTCATCTTTTTTAAAATCAATGGCAATAATATTGTCAACATCGCCATAAATCATTGCTATTGAGTCCTTCATCGCGATAGCTAATTGCCCATGTCCGCACATGATGATATTAATCATTAATAATTCCCCTTGATAACGATACTGATTTTATTTTGGCTGATGGTAAATTTTGCATAAAACGATCCTTCTCACGAGATTTAAAGGTGATAAAAATATATACAATAATAAGTTATAGGATTGATTTGCTGTCAGTTAGTCAGGAGGAATTAATTGCGTTAGAATCGATTCGGCTGTTCCTTTGGTTGTAATCAGAACATTAATATAGCCGCCTAAAATGGCGGCAATAATCGCATCGGCTTTTTCAGTAGACTCTGCTACGCCTATACGATACTTAGCTATTTTTAATTGCTCTAAGGTAATATTGATAATTTTATCTGAAATATTCGTTTGTACGATATTGCCTTTATGATCAAAGAAGCGTGAACAAATATCTCCTGCAATTGGTTTATTTTCAAGGGTTTCAATTTGATCATCATCACCATAGAAACCATGCCATATTGAACTATTGGCAATATTACACGAGCCGATCCCAAACATTGCGATCGTCAATTTATACCAGTAAGAGGCAATCTGATTATAATGTTGAGATTTTACAATTGCATCTCGTAATGATTTTTCTTCCAAAATGGCGGGGAAGTCCATTAATAGAGAACGGCAATGTAATTTGGTGGCGACATTATAAACAATAGTATTAACATGAAACTGGCTGGTTAATTTTCCTGCAGGACCGCCAACCATTGGTAGACAAAGGGCCTCTTTGTGTACGCTATTATCAAGCTGTTCGGCTACGGCAGCAAGAGAACTTCCCCATGAAAAACCGATAATATCGTGATCAGTAATAATTTTTTGCAGGTACTTAGCCCCAGCATATCCCATTTTTTGTAAATAAATATCCGACTGGTCATCAGTATTAGCGTCAACGACTATCACGTCATGCAATTTAAAATATTCTTTTAGCTGTTTTTCTAGTAATGAAGTTTGGCAAAGGTTGTAGTTAATTGTAAATTTAACAATTTGTTGTTGTTGCGCTTTTTTTAATAGGCGACTAATGGTTGTGCGATAAATTCCTAATTTTGCCGAAATTTGAGCTTGGGTCAAATTATGCTCATAATAAAGCTGCGCGATATTAATTAATAATTTTAACTCATCGTTTGGCATAATCATTCCTAGTATTTTTAATTTAAGCACAAATGTGCGAAAACTAAGCTTGTATCTATATGATGATTATATTAAAGATGGGCAAACAATATAGGTCAAACAATATTTAATCTAATGTGCGAAAACAAATTATTAATCACAAAAATGCGCTAATAAAATTGTCGATATCACAAATGTGCAATGATTTTAATTGAAATTAATTGATTTGATTGAGAATGCTAAATTACAGGTATAAAAAAAATCACCGTTAGGTGATCTCTGAAACTTGGTGGGTCGTGAAGGATTGACTCGTCACATCGTGTGACTCGGCTCTGCGAGCTAGTTGCTAAAGCAACATACTAATCTGTTCCTGACAGATTAGTCGAACCTTAGGTTCTCATCCAAGTGTTGTGTTACTAAATTGTAGGCATAAAATAAATCACCATAAGGTGATCTCTGATATTTGGTGGGTCGTGAAGGATTGACTCGTCACATCGTGTGACTCGGCTCTGCGAGCTAGTTGCTAAAGCAACATACTAATCTGTTCCTGACAGATTAGTCGAACCTTAGGTTCTCATCCAAGTGTTGTGTTACTAAATTGTAGGCATAAAATAAATCACCATAAGGTGATCTCAGATTGTTGACAAACCTCGATATTATTCGGGGTTTATTTTTTTATTTTAGCCATAAATACGATTTTTAATTGAAATTTTATTAAATCCATTCAAAAGTGACCTAAAATAGAGCAATAAAAATAGCTTTAGCGCTATTTTCTTTATATTTTGTGCTGTTGCGGCTAACAAACACTGCATTTGAACCTTAGCAAGCCCTCTAAATCTCGCATAACGATGTCCATGATGTTGTTTGGCGTCAGCAAAACTTCGCTCGACGGTCTCTTTTCGTCTCGCATAAACTTTTTTACCCCATTTACTTAGACGAATATCATTCGCTTTTTCTTTATCGGCTTCCCAGATATGGCGAGTAATGATTTTCAGACTATTTTTACTTTGTGTACACTGTGATAATAACGGACACTGCTTGCAAACACCTGCTTTAGAATGATAATGACGGTAACCTTCTCGACTTGTCGTTTTATAAATCAGTGATTGCCCATTGGGGCAGGTATAGGTATCGCGTTGACTATCATAAATAAACTGCCGTTTTCGTATGGCATTCGCACCATGATTCGGTCTGCGATAACCGATTACGGGATATATCTGCTCAGCTAACAATAAATGGCAAATAGGGGCGGTAAAATACCCCGCATCAAGACCCACACCAACAGGCGCAAAGTTAAACCGAGTGACCTGCCGTTTGAGCCGAGCAAGATAAGGTTGAGAATCATGAACATTTCCCGCCGTAACATGCGTATCGGTAATTAGATTATGTTTACCATCAACCGTTCGGTGGTCAAGATAAAAGAACCCTTTAGGTTTGCCTTCCCGATGCATAAAACCGCTTTCTCGGTCGGTGGTGCTGATTTTAATTGCTTTATACCGTGTTTCCGTCCTTGGCGCTAAGGCTTTTTTCCATGTGTAGCCCGCTCTTCCTCAATTGCTTTATTTAACTCATTAATATATTGGCTCGGCTCAATAATACGCTTTTCATTACATGCTTTTCCCTTATTGGCACTGGCTTTAAGATGCGTGCTATCCGAATATAAGATACGGCCGCTAATTAAGCCTTTCGCGATAGCTTGCTCGACAATATTATCAAAAATCTGTTGATAAATGTCACTATCATTAAATCGACGTCGACGATTTTGGCTTAGGGTTGACGCGTCAATCACTTTTTCGGTTAATCCCATCCCCAAAAACCAACGATAAGCTAAGTTAACCTGTATTTCTTGCACCAATCGCCGCTCACTGGGAATGCCGAAAAGATAACCTAATAACATAATTTTGAATAATCTGACGGGATCTTCTGCCGGGCGTCCATTATCCTTACAATAAAGGGACGCCACTGCATCACGAATAAATTCGAAATCAATAATCTTAGCAATTTTACGGACAAGGTGGTTTTGAGGAACAAGGGCTTCGAGCGATATTTGTTCTATTTTTTCAGGGGTTGCTGGTGTCGGTTTTCTAAGCATCGGGACATACCTTTGATAGTTACACACCACACTATTAGATCAAAAAACTCGCTAAAAAGCGAGTTCTTTGTCAACAATCTGAAATCACCATAAGGTGATCTCTGATATTTGGTGGGTCGTGAAGGATTGACTCGTCACATCGTGTGACTCGGCTCTGCGAGCTAGTTGCTAAAGCAACATACTAATCTGTTCCTGACAGATTAGTCGAACCTAAGGTTCTCATCCAAGTGTTATGTTACTAAATTGTAGGCATAAAAAAAATCACCATAAGATGATCGCTGAAATTTGGTGGGTCGTGAAGGATTGACTCGTCACATCGTGTGACTCGGCTCTGCGAGCTAGTTGCTAAAGCAACATACTAATCTGTTCCTGACAGATTAGTCGAACCTTAGGTTCTCATCCAAGTGTTATGTTATTAAATTGTAGGCATAAAAAAAATCACCATAAGGTGATCGCTGAAATTTGGTGGGTCGTGAAGGATTCGAACCTTCGACCAACGGATTAAAAGTCCGCTGCTCTACCGACTGAGCTAACGACCCAAATAGATAATATATGGTGGGTGATACCGGGTTCGAACCAGTGACCCCCTCCTTGTAAGGGAGGTGCTCTCCCAACTGAGCTAATCACCCTAAATCTAAGAACAATATTGCTTCAAAGATAAAATAACACAGTAAGAATTGGTGGGTGATACCGGGTTCGAACCAGTGACCCCCTCCTTGTAAGGGAGGTGCTCTCCCAACTGAGCTAATCACCCTTACCGTGTGGAAAAGCATTATAAAGATCCTTGTTTTTCAGTCAACTGTTTTTTTCATTTTTATGCAAATTATTGATAATTCGTTTTAAATTTAAACATTTTTTGCGATATTTTTAGCATGAGTAATATTTTTTAAGGCTAGGGTGATTATTTTATTTGAATATAGTCTTAAATTTAGCTTATTTAGGGTAATAGCCATTTGAACTATATTACTTTTTTTATACAACCGGCAGGTGTGACAGGCATTGCGGTTAACATTAAGTCAAGGAAAGCAAATATTATTATTAAGCAACACATGCCAATTATAGACGCTAATAATAGTGACATTGTTGCTTTAGAGCTAAAGACATTAACACAGCAATTTTTAGCTGTTATTGGGCATAAGCAAAAAAGTAAGGTCATTTATCGTATAATTGTGGCGGATGGTAAGCTTATGCAAAGTCATTTAGCGCTGCCTAATATTGGATTGAATAAGTATGAAATTGAGCGCTATATTGAAGGTTCATTATATAAAACGTTTAATACTAAACAATTACTCAGTTATGATTATCGACTTAAAACAGATAATACTAAAAGTCTGCAGCTAATCATTTATGCTTATCAACAGATTTTGATTAAACGCTATATTGAATTATACGAACACACAAAGCTGAGGTTTATTGGCGTTACCTCAAGCATGATTACTCATGATGCAATTAGCGAATTGGATATCACCGAGTTTGACAAAATAGCACTTTTACCTACGATAGCAGGTATTAATTTTTTACCTTGGCGTGATCGCAAGCGGAAATACAATAGAGTATATTTTTTAGTCGTAATCATGGTTTTTTTTGTTCTTTATGGCATCGCCATTTGGTTATGGCGTGAGCATGCTTACTCATCCTTAGATGAACAATTACGACAAAATCAACTGATTCATAACGAGTTGCAGCAAAAAACGCAGCAATTAGCATTATTAATTAATGCACATAATACCTTACTAAAACTTCAAGCAAATCTGGCGGAGCAAATAGCATCAAAAGAGCAATTTATTTTATTGAGAAGCTATTTGGGATTAGTCTCTTTAACTATTCCCGATGGGATATGGCTCAGTTCACTATCATATCAAAAAGAGACACTTGAACTTAAAGGGGAAAGTTTTTTATATGCTGATATTTTGATATTTTTAAATTTATTAGAACAGCATGATAAAACCCAGCACTACCGAATTGTATCGGTAAAAATGCAGCAACATTTACTGCAATTTATTATTGATGCTAAACCTGCGAATTTGGTGCAAGAGTATGATGATTGAAATCCTTGATAGGTTTCTTTATCGGTCAGCTTCATTTCGTTATGGCGCTATAGCGATAAGTTCTATTTTATTATCTCTGTTAACTTATTATTTACTGATTATTCCTTGTGAGCAGCACTATCAAGACGAAGTACGAAATTATCATACTCTACAAGATGAGATAACAGCATTAGATAATAAACTTAATGATTATCCTAATTACCAACAATTAATTACCAATATTGCAACGTTAGAGTCACAGCATAAAAACTATCGAGATTATTCGACTAGCCAATTAATTAAGATTATTTCGCAGCGCATACTAACTAGCCAATTAACGCTTATTGATTTTACTCAGCAGAGTGAAAAATTGCACTTTACGATCCAAGGTGATTACGCCAATTTTAGCCAATTCATTGATCAATTATCGGCGCTTAATCTAAATATTGCCATTATACACATGTCAGTTACTCGGCAGGCTGGTAACTTAGCTTGTTTATTATCGCTTGCTTATCAACATCAACAGGTAAAAGAGCGATGATAAAACACATTGTTATTCTATTGAGCATGATTTTATTAATACTAATATGCACAAAAATAGTACGTTCAACAGAAAAAAATCCATTTTTGTTTCCACCAGTACTGTCGTGCGATGAATTGAAAGATAAATTAATTGTACAACTAAATTTATGGCAATACCGAGGTTATGTTAAGCTGTGTCGAACTAAGCAGCAACAAACCACGACCGTTTGGCTATCTAGCCAACAGGATTGGTTAACAATTAACGATTTACTCACACCGACGTTATTAATGCCATGGTTAATTACTAGCATCTCATCAACACAGATCACATGGCAGGCTAGTTTACCATCGTACTGCCATAGCCAAGTTATTTTTAATATGAAGTTTGTAGGTAAATAGTGATGCAATCTCATACTCTAATTAAACGGATTATATCGGTAGCAGTGAGCTGCTTTGTGATGAATAGTTATGCTATAGATAACCTTAGTGATAATGAACTCGTATCTTTGAATTTTCGCCAAGCACCGACCAGTATTATTTTACAAACACTAGCCGATCACCGACAACTCAATCTTATTTCAGAGGTGGAAACAGATACACTGCAAACGATTAAGTTGACTGATATTGATTGGTATAGAGCTTTAAATATTATTACGCATAATGCGAAGTTACAGTATATTATTGATAATAATATCCTCGTTATTACTACCATTCCTGATCCTAAAGGATTATTGGAGCAGCGCCGTAAAGAACAAATAGAACAAGAATTTACATTACCTTTAGTCTATTTACCATTAAACATTAATTATGCTGATCTTAACTCGTTGCGAGCTATGATATTAGAACAAAATATCTTATCTGAAAGGGGAAAAGTTTTTATCGATGACCGATCGAATAGGCTCATTATTTACGACATTAAAAGCAACACTGATAAAGCGGCTGTGCTCGCTCAACAGCTCGACAAACCTGTAGCGCAAGTGCATATTTCAGCTCGGATAGTGACAATGAGTAATGAAAGCTTATCTGAACTAGGGATTAAATGGGGATATACCGGCTCATCATCACAATTACTCAGTCAATTTGATATAAACTTAGGCTTAACTAACTCGGCAGCAACATTGGGTTTTAATTTAGCGAAGCGCTCAAATAAGTTACTCGATTTAGAACTATCGGCGCTAGAAGCTGAAAATCAGTTGGAAATTATTGCCAGTCCAACACTACTTACTTCAAACAAGCATACCGCATCAATTAAACAAGGTACTGAAATTCCCTATGAAGTGTCAAGCGGCACTAGTGGGGGCACTTCGATTGAATTTAAACAAGCGGTATTAGGTTTGGAAGTAACCCCAAGAGTATTGGCGAATAATCAAATAGAATTAGCATTATACATTACGCAAAATACAGCAGGTAGAACGATTAAGCGTTCAGATGGCGGCGAAGCATTGGCTATTGATACACAAGAAATTAGAACGCAAGTGTTGGTTAGCAATAATGAAACGCTCGTACTTGGTGGTATTTTTCAACAAACCCATCATCAAGATATTCGAGCTGTACCGGGGATCAATAAACTGCCCATTATTGGCAATTTATTTAAGTACCAAAGTAAAAAACAGCAAAAACGTGAATTAATTATTTTTATCACGCCACAATTAATCCGTTTTTAATTTACTTTAATGGTTAGGCATGATGGAGTATAATCGTGGCAAGCATTTAATTTTATAAGGGCTTTTTATGTTTCACGTAGTTGCCTCAGATCTTGATGGTACATTATTAAATCCGCAACATTCTTTATCCGATTACACTAAGAAAATTTTGCAAGCTTTAAGACGAGAAAATATTAATTTTGTTTTTGCTACTGGTCGACACCATATTGACGTGGCTCAAATGCGTGAAAACATGGAAATAGACGCTTTTATGATCACATCTAATGGCGCCCGAGTTCATGATAGTAAAGGTAATTTAATTTATAGTAAAAGTCTCGAGCAAGATGTGGCTTATGAAGTTGCACAAGTTGCGATGGATGATCCACTCGTTTATACCCATATTTATCGTGGTGATGATTGGTTAATTAATAAAGAAGATAGGTATTCACTTAGCTTTTTTAATGAAACAAATTTTAAGTATCGATTATTTGATCCAATTGATTTTGCTACCTCAGATATTGCTAAAATTTATTTTACTATCAGTGATATTACTCATTATTCACATTTAGTGGAGCTAAAACATAGTTTAAAAGCTAAATATGGCTCACAAATTAATGTGGCTTTTTCGACCTTAAACTGTTTAGAAGTTATGGGAAGTGAAGTATCTAAAGGTTATGCATTAAAGGCTGTAGTGAATAAATTAGGTTTTACGCTACAAGATAGTATTGCCTTCGGTGATGGCATGAATGATTTTGAGATGTTATCGATGGTAGGTAAAGGCTGCATTATGCAAAATGCCAGTGATGAACTTAAAAATAGCTTACCTAGCTTAGAAATTATTGGTTCAAATGCAGATGAAGCTGTGCCTCATTATTTAAATAAACTCTTTTTTAATTCAGCGATTTAACATGAAAATAGATCGAGAACTTGATACATTAGGGCTACGTTGCCCTGAACCAATTATGCTGGTAAGAAAAACCATTCGAGATATGGAAATTGAGCAAATTTTGCATATTATTGCTGATGATCCGGCAACCGTGAGAGATATTCCTGGATTTTGCCGACACATGGAGCATAAATTGATTGATTGCCAAATAGAGCAAAAACCCTATCATTATTGGATTAAGAAGCAGTAATATTATTATCATTTCAACTATAATTGCCAAGGTATATCGTTAAATTGATATTATTGGCAAATAATATTCAAGGTATTAATCTTTCTCGTTAAGTTTTTATTATATTATTTGATTTTAATAAAAAAATAGATAAACTCGAACTTAAAACATAAGCGTTTAAGAGTGCTAACCTGATATTAATAAGCTATTTTCAGTAATAGTTATTTATCAAGAGTCGAGTTTTATATGATGAATAAAAGTTTGACTTTAAATTTATTGAATGATAATAATTATCATTAACATTTAATCGAAAGGTTATTATATGACACTATGCAATCGTAGTTTGATAAAATATAATATTTTTTCTGCTTTGTTCTTTTCGCTACTGATTGTGATTAGCTGTCATGTTAATGCTGAACAAAAAAAGCTTAAAGTAATTACAACATTTACTATTATTCAAGATATCGCACAAAATATTGCTGGAGAGGCTGCTATTGTTGAATCAATTACTGTACCAGGAGCAGAAATTCATGAATACGAACCAACCCCAAAAGATCTTGTCAAAGCCCAATCAGCTGACTTAATTCTATGGAATGGCTTAAACCTAGAGCGCTGGTTTGAGCGATTTTTTCAAGATATTAAAAATGTACCCTCAGTAATAGTGACAGAAGGCATTTCCCCAATGCCTATTCAAGAAGGCAGCTACAAAGGTAATCCGAATCCCCATGCTTGGATGTCTCCAAGTGAAGGACTTATTTACGTTGAAAATATCCGTAAAGCTTTGGTTAAATATGATCCTAATAACGCGGATATTTATAATCAAAACGCGACAAATTACATTGAAAAAATAAAAGCGATGGACTTACCATTACGGCATAAGTTAGCAGAAATTCCTAAAGATCAGCGTTGGTTGCTTACCAGTGAAGGAGCATTTAGCTATTTAGCGCGAGATTATGATTTTAACGAGGCCTATTTGTGGCCTATCAATGCTGAGCAACAAGGAACGCCGAAACAAGTTAAGACCGTCATTGATTTGGTCAGAAAATATAATATTCCCGTCATCTTTAGTGAAAGCACTATTTCAGATAAACCAGCGATACAGGTGAGCCGTGAAACGGGTATTAAGTATGGCGGTGTGCTTTATGTCGATTCATTATCCAAGCAAGATGGACCTGTTCCCACTTATATTGACTTATTGACCGTAACGGTTGCAACTATTGCTAAAGGTTATGAATGATGAACAACTCAAATGATCCGATGACATTAAATATTGATGATATCACTGTTACCTACAATAATGGCCATACCGCGATTCATAATACTAGCTTTAAACTCAATGGTGGGACTATTTGTGCGCTGGTTGGCATTAATGGTAGCGGAAAATCGACACTATTTAAAAGCATTATGGGAATGGTTAAACCTCGAAGCGGTAGTGTCACACTCAATAATCTATCGGTCACTAAAGCGCTAAAGCAAAATATTATTGCTTACGTGCCACAAACCGAAGAAGTTGACTGGGATTTTCCTGTTTTAGTCTCTGATGTCGTCATGATGGGGCGTTATGGGCGTATGTCATTTCTACGGATCCCCTCCAAAGAAGATAAAAAGCAAGTAGACATAGCGCTAGAGCGCGTCAATATGTCGGCGCTAAAAAATAGGCAAATTGGTGAACTTTCTGGCGGACAAAAAAAACGGGTATTTTTAGCTAGGGCACTGGCTCAACAAGGCAAAGTATTATTGCTAGATGAGCCTTTTACTGGAGTTGATGTTAAGACTGAAAATGCAATTATCGATTTATTAAAAGCATTAAAAATGGAAGGACATCTTATTTTAGTGTCTACCCATAACTTAGGTAGTGTCCCCGAATTTTGTGATCAGGTAGTACTATTTAATCGCACTGTACTGGCACAAGGGCCGACTAAAACCACGTTTACCCCGCAGAACTTGATGACTACATTTGGTGGAGCATTACGCTATTTAAGCCTTTCCGGCGATAAATTGCATGACGACGAGGATCCAAGGGTGGTTTCTGTATTGACCGATGATGAAAGAGCGGCAGTTTTTTATGGTGAAGGGCACGATGATTCACCCCACCACAACTTGCTGCATGAATCACTGAGGAAAAAATAATATGTGGGAACTATTATTAGAGCCTTTTCAGTATCAATACATGCTAAAAGCAATCTGGGCAAGTTGTTTAGTTGGCTCTGCGTGTGCTTTTTTATCTGCTTATCTGATGTTAAAAGGGTGGTCATTGATGGGCGATGCTTTATCGCACTCAGTGGTGCCGGGGGTAGCAGGGGCTTATGCTTTGGGATTACCTTATTCTATCGGCGCATTCTTTACCGGTTTTTTGGCAGCGATCTCAATTACGATCATTCGTTATTTTAGTCGACTAAAAGAGGATGCGATTATTGGTTTCATTTTTTCCACTTTTTTTGCTTTTGGTCTTTTAATTATTTCTCTAAACCCAACCTCAGTGAATATTAACGCCATTATTATGGGAAACATTTTAACCATTGCTGATGAAGATTTATGGCAGGTAGAAATTATTATAGCCGCATCATTATTGCTATTAATTTTATTGTGGAAAGACTTATTGGTTGCTTTTTTTGATGAAATTCATGCGCGTTCGATTGGTCTATCACCTTTAAAGCTAAAAATTATTTTTTTTACTATTTTAAGTGCTTGTACCGTTGCAGCCTTACAAACAGTGGGAGCAATTTTAGTTATTGCTATGGTGATCACACCAGGTGCAACAGCTTATTTATTAACTAATCGCTTTTCTCGGTTATTAATTATTGCCGTTTTAATTGGTTTTTTTTCTAGCGGTATTGGCGCATGGCTTAGTTACTATCTTGACGGGGCAACAGGTGGCGTGATTATTACCTTACAAACGATCATCTTTTTATTAGCATTTCTATTTGCTCCTCAGCATGGTTTAATCCCTAACCGTTTACGCATTCGCAAACAGCTAAATAATAAGGAGTATTCTTGATGGAATGGTTAAATTTTATTATTGAACCATTAAGCTACCCTTTTATGCAAAGAGCAATTATTGTTGCCATTACGACCGGATTCGTCTGCGCTATCTTATCTTGCTTTCTTGTCTTAAAAGGCTGGTCATTAATGGGGGATGCGATTTCTCATGCAGTTTTGCCGGGTATCGTTTTAGCTTATCTAGGAGGTATTCCCATTATTATTGGTGCATTTGCTTCTGGTTTTTTTTGTTCTTTGGCAACCGGTTACATTAAACAAAATTGCCGAGTAAAAGAAGATACCGTAATGGGGATTGTCTATTCTGGTATGTTTGCTTTTGGTTTAGTCTTGTTTTCCAAGGTCGATACTGAGCAACATCTTAATCATATTTTGTTTGGTAGCGTGTTAGGCACCACTCATAGTGAGCTTATTCAAATCGTTATTATTGCACTGATTGTATCGGTAGTGACACTTATAAAACGCAAAGATTTAATGCTATTTTGTTTTGATCCTGTCCAAGCAAAAGTTGTTGGTTTGCCGACAAGGCTGCTACATTATGGTTTATTAACATTTCTTGCTCTAACGATTGTGGCATCGTTGCAAGCAGTCGGTGTGATCTTGGTTATTGCCATGTTAATTGCGCCAGGTATTATTGCATTTTTATTATCTAAGCGGTTTGAGCGAATGCTAGTTATTGCGATTTTAGTGTCCATAATTTCTTGTATTTTAGGTACCTTAATTAGTTATCACTTTAGCGCCAGTACCAGTGCTTGCATCGTGTTGATTCAAGCGTTAATGTTTATTTTAGCTCAAAGCTATCGGCTCATGGTAGATTATCGATTTAGTCTTTTGCATAGAAAAAAGCTCATTGAATAGAAATGGAATTGCGCGATAAGCTTAATGACAGAAAGCGGCGATAGATTTGCACCGCTTATCACTCACATTAGAAAATCCATAAAAATGGTTTATTACTGTCGATAGAGGATGAGGTATTACCGATATTCGCTTCAATAAGCTTATCTGTTTTTTCCGCTTCCTCGCTTAAACCTAATTGATTATAAGCGTTACGCATCAGTACTAATCCATGCTTTGCTGAATCTGTATCAGGGAAGGTTATTAACATATCGTTAACACGATTAACAACCGCAACATAAGCCCCGCGTTCGGTATAATATTGTGCAACTCTAAGCTGGTATTTAGCTAAACGCTCTTTTAAGAATACAAGTCGTTTTTCAGCATCATAGCTATAAGGGCTATTTGGATAATTAGAGACTAAATGGCTAAAGTCTTTAAATGCAGCCTTAGCATATGACGTTTCACGATCAGCGCGATCAACATTAAACCAGCCCTGAATTTGGTTATCATCTTGCGCCATATTAGCAAGACCACGAATATAAATCACCCAATCAACATTTGGATGGGTTGGATTAAGTTTTAAAAAACGGTCAATTGAGGCAATTGCTACGGGTAAGTCACCTGATTTATAATATGCATAAATTAAATCTAGTTGGACTTGTTGCGAGTAAGGGCCAAATGGATAGGCCTTATCTAAAGCCTCTAAATTTGCGATACTCGTTTTAAGATTACCACTTTGCAATTCTTGTTCTGCAATGGCATATAAATCTTTCTCTGGCACATTCTCAACATCAGGCTTAGCTGATGAACACGCCATTAGTAAACCAGTCATTGCCGCGATAAAAGAATATTTAAGATGTAATTTCATTCAATCATTAATCCATTGTTATTTATTTTAAAACTTTTATTTTAAGAAATATTAAAATAAACATTAACCCATTTGAGCGTATATGATACTCTAATTTATTATAGCTTAAAACACTCTAGAGTAAAAACTCTACTTAATATAGATAATTATGTCAGATAGCACACTAAAAAAGTTACAATTAACCGCCGAAATTGGCGAGCATCAGTTAGGCATGAGGTTAGATCAAGCTCTAGCTGAATTATTTTCACAGTACTCGCGATCACGAATTAAAGATTGGATCGTAGACGGTCATGTAAAAGTTAATAATATGGTTGTTGATAAGCCTAAAGAACGTGTATTAGGCGGGGAACATATTATTCTTAACGCATTAATCGAAGAAGAAACCTATCACCAAGGTGAAAATATCCCCCTTAATATTGTTTACGAAGATGATGATATTTTAGTTATTAATAAACCTCGCGATTTAGTTGTTCATCCCGGTGCGGGTAATCCAAATGGTACAGTACTAAATGCACTGCTCCATCACTATCCTGAAATTGCAAGCGTACCAAGAGCTGGGATTGTTCATCGATTAGACAAAGATACCACTGGATTAATGGTGATCGCTAAAACCATTGAAGCACAGACTCGCTTAGTCGAGTCTTTACAGTTGCGTGAAATTACACGTGAGTATGAAGCCGTTGCTATGGGTATTATGACGGCTGGTGGGACGATTGATAAGCCGATTACGCGTCATCCGACTAAACGCACACATATGGCGGTATTCCCAACTGGCAAACCCGCGGTAACCCATTACCGTGTAATGGAGAAATATCGCGCACATACACGTTTACGCTTACGTCTTGAAACAGGACGCACACACCAAATTCGTGTTCATATGGCACATTATGCCCATCCACTCATTGGTGACCAGTTATATGGCGGAAGACCAAGGCCACCAAAAGGCGCGACGGAGGAGTTCATCCAAACTTTGCGTAATTTTGATCGTCAAGCCTTACATGCAACGATGTTAAGATTATTTCATCCCATCACGGGAGAACAGATGGAATGGCATGCTCCAATTCCAGAAGATATGCAGCAATTGATCAAGGTGTTGCAAGAAGATACTAAATTGCATCAAGATGAGATCGATTGGTAAATAACAATGCTTAAGGCGGTTTATCCTAATTGGCCCGCGCCAGATAACATCCGGGCATTGACCACCACTCGTCAAGGTGGACGAAGTACGGCGCCTTACCATTCGCTTAATTTAGCTAGCCATGTTGGCGACGATCTAAATCATATTATTGAAAATCGTATGCTCGTTAAACAATCAGAAGGGCTACCAAGCGAGCCAATTTGGTTAAATCAAATTCACAGTACTAAGGTGATTGATCTTGCTAATTATCACTCGGTCGATGCTGATGGGAGCTATAGTCAGCAAAAAAAGGTAATTAGTGCGGTATTAACAGCAGATTGCTTACCGGTGCTATTTTGTTCGCAGCAAGGCGACGAAATCGCTGCTGCTCATGCTGGTTGGCGCGGATTATGCCAAGGGATCTTAGAAAATAGCGTTCGTCATTTTAAATGTCAGCCATCGCAAATCATGGCGTGGTTAGGCCCAGCAATTGGGCCGTTAAAATTTGAGGTCGGCGCCGAAGTCAAAGCTCAATTTGAGTTTTATGATAGTGAGGCATCTAATGCTTTCCAATTAGTCGAGCAAACTCAACAAAAGTATCTTGCTGATCTCTATTTATTAGCTCGACAACGCTTAACCAAGCTTGGCCTGCAGCATATTTATGGTGGAGAACACTGCACTTATAGCGAAAGTGAGTTATTTTACTCTTACCGTCGCCAGTCTCAAACAGGTAGAATGGCATCCTTAATTTGGTTCGAATAGCACTCAATTTATTAGCAAATTAGATTAAAACCATACGGTTGTTATAAAAAGAGCTCGAGCAGTGAATTAAGAAACAATTTACCTCGTTTTGTGAGTTGCCAATTATCCTTATCTTCCGTAAGATAGCCTTGCTCTATTGCTAGTTTAATCGGTTGTTCTATATGCTTAAATGTTAAGCCTGTCCGTTCAATAAAGCGGATTTTAGGTGCATCTTCAAATAGCCTGAACTGATTCATAAAGAATTCAAAAGGTAGTTCATCATGTGGTACTTGATAAGATTTTTCTAAATAACGTCCAGTTAAATAGCCTTTAGGATGCCTTGTTTTTACTGTGCGAATGATTTTGCCATCGGCTTGAGTCAATTTACCGTGAGCACCACACCCAATACCGATATAATCACCAAAACGCCAATAATTGAGATTGTGTTGGCACATCAAGCCAGATTTTGCGTAGGCAGACGTTTCATATTGCACATAACCATTATCCGTTAATAGCTTATCACCTTGTTGATAAATATCCCATAATAGCTCTTCATCAGGCAATTTAGGCGGTTTTGAACCGAACAAGGTATTAGGTTCAATCGTTAATTGATACCATGACAGATGAGGAGGAGAGAGTGAAATAGCTTGTTTTAGATCAGATAATGCATCCGATTGTGACTGATCGGGTAAACCGTGCATTAGATCAAGGTTAAAACTGCGCAAATTAAGTTTTCGTGCTAGTTGCGCCGCTTTAATTGCCTCATCAGGGTCATGAATACGGCCCAGTTTAATTAATTTATCAGGTTGAAAACTTTGTACGCCAATTGAGATTCGGTTTATTCCTGCATCAATATATCCGCTGAAATGGTTAGCATCAGCTGAGTTTGGATTAGCTTCAATGGTTATTTCCGCCCCTGCTGCAAATGGAATATAAGTTTGAATGTTTGTTAACAATCGGTTGATTAATTCAGCTGAAAATAGACTTGGTGTTCCGCCACCAATAAATACAGAATGGATCGCTCGATTATTTGTTAAGGCAAGATCGTGGCGTAAATCAGCTAATAGGTGATTAATATATTCCTCATATGCAGGCGCTTGCTTAATATTATGCGAATTGAAATCACAATATGGGCATTTTTGTACGCACCAAGGCATATGAATATAAAGACTAAGTGGAATATTCGTCATTAATTAGTTAACTTCTTGCCATAAAATTAGATCTTGCTCGGCAATTTCGCTGGCGTCAAAACTATTGATCGGCATTTCTTCACGATCAAAAGCAAGATCTCCTCCGTTAACAATTTCGTCGCCTTTTTTGATACCTTTAAAATCAAACAAGTTAGTGTCACAAAGGTGAGAAAGGGTAATATTTTGAGTAGCGCGAAACATCGTTTCAATGCGTCCTGGGAATTTTTTATCCCATTCGTTTAGCATCTCTTTAATGACTTTTCTTTGTAAATTAGGTTGAGAGCCACACAGGTTACACGGAATAATTGGAAAATGCTTTAACTCCGCATATTGGCTGATATCTTTCTCTTTACAGTATGCAAGAGGCCTTATTACAATATGTTCGCCGGTATCATTCATCAATTTTGGCGGCATTGCTTTTAGTTTTCCGCCATAAAACATGTTTAGAAATAGTGTTTCTAAAATATCATCACGATGATGACCTAAGGCGATTTTAGTTGCGCCAATTTCAGTGGCAGTACGGTACAAAATGCCTCGTCTTAAACGTGAACACAGTGAACACGTTGTTTTGCCTTCGGGTATTTTCTCTTTGACAATACCATAAGTATTTTCTTCAACTATTTTATGTTCTACGCCTAACGACAGGAGGTATTCAGGTAAAATATGTTCAGGGAACCCAGGCTGTTTTTGATCAAGATTAACCGCGATTAACTCAAAATTAATCGGTGCACTCATTTTTAAATTGAGCAAAATATCAAGCATAGTATAGCTATCTTTACCGCCCGATAAGCAAACCATGATTCGATCACCATCTTCAATCATATTAAAATCGGCAATAGCTTCGCCGACTTGCCGTCTTAAACGTTTGTGTAATTTATTCTGATTATAAATTTTCATATAATTTAATTAGTCATGAGGTTTTAAAGAAGCGCTTAGGTATTAAGCGCAATAGACAATGTACTAAATAATCGCTGGCAGGTGTTAGTAAAAACCAACTGAGTACAATGCTGGTTATGGCTAACGAACCAACATAAACATCTGTAAACCAATGCGCGCCAGCAATAATACGTGGCGCCGAAAAAACGATGACAATGATTGCTGATTGGATAAATGCTTTTAAACCAAAATATCGCCACATAAAAGCAGCAAAAATCATTAACATCATACCATGATCGCCAGGAAAGCTATCTCCAGATGCATCTTTAGTACCAAAATGTGTCAATTTTGAAATTCGATTAATTGATTCAAATGGCTCGAAATAGAGTGTTGGACTTTCATGAGCGATAGGAATAAATCGTCCCCATTGTTTAATCAAAACAGCCATCATAAGCATCATCAAGCCAAGCGCAATCATTTTTTGTTTCTCATCCTTATTCTCTCGGCGAAAATAGAGGTAATAAAGCAGAGCCATGGCTACAAAAGAGATTACATCAAAGATGCGATGATTAGTAACCGCAATTAAGTACAGAAATGTTTTATGGCTACCGTCTAAAAAGTGATTAAAAAAGTGAAAAATAGTTGAATCGATATCAAACCAAAAACCATCACGATAGCTATAATATTGACTGCTTAGTAGCAAAATACCAAATAGATTCCAGCATAGAATCTGAGTTATTCTTTTTGTCATAACGTTAATATAACCATCCAAAACTAGTCAGCACGACTCATAAAACGGCGCTCAGCAACATGGATTTTTATTTTTTCTCCGTTATTAATATATTCAGGCACTTGAACGGTTAAACCGGTAGTTAATTTCGCAGGTTTAGTTCGAGCACTCGCTGAGGCTCCTTTAATTCCTGGATTGGTTTCAATAATTTCCAGCTCAACTGTTTGTGGTAATTCCAGGGCAATGATTTGATCATCCACCGTCAAAACGTGAAGACCAGCAATTCCCCCTTCGGGAATAAACAGTAATTCCTCTTCAATTTGTTCTTGTTTAAATGAGTAAGGGGTAAAGTCTTCATCATCCATAAATACGTATTCATCACCATCGATATAAGAAAAATTAACTGCGCGACGGTTAAGCTCAATGAGATCTAAAATATCATCACCTTTAAAGCGCTCTTCAACTTTTAGACCTGTTTTTACATCGGCAAAGCGCATTTTATAAAGGGTACTTGCCCCCCGAGCACTCGGGCTTTGCACTTCAATATCTTTCACGAGGAGCAGTTTACCGTTGTAAGATATTGCATCCCCACGCTTAACTTCATTAGCTTTTGGCATAATTTTGTTTTCCAGTTATCAATAATAGCATAAATAAGCTCGCTATTTTAACGCTATCTTGCTATTGTCACCAGCAAATTTATTGTGTAAATCTGCGTGTTATGAATAATGATTTTCAGTGTCGAGAAAATTGCGGTGCTTGCTGCATTGCACCGTCTATTTCAAGTAAAATTCCTGATATGCCAAATGGTAAACGCGCTGGTGTAGCCTGTATTCATTTAGACAACAATTACCGCTGTTTATTATTTGCTATGCCCTCTAGACCGCTAGTCTGCCAAAATTTACGGCCCTGTTATGAAATGTGTGGTAACAGCAGGCAAGAAGCGTTTGAGCATCTAGAAAATTTAGAAGAGTTAACTCGTCCTTAAATAATTTTTATAAAAAATCGGTTTTATTAGAATTATTTATCTCTTATTGCCGTTTTTTTGATACACTTCGTAAAATTTTTCTCAAAAATAATATGTTATGCAAAATAAACTTAAACGTGATCTTAAAGCCCGCCATCTTACGATGATAGCGATTGGCGGTTCAATTGGTACAGGGTTGTTTGTTGCATCCGGAGCAACGATTGCACAAGCGGGTCCTGCTGGTGCTTTACTTTCTTATGCCATTATTGGTTTGATGGTCTATTTTTTAATGACCAGTTTAGGTGAGCTTGCCGCCTATTTGCCAGTATCAGGGACATTCGCGACTTATGGTGCAAGGTATGTTGATGAATCCTTTGGTTTTGCCATCGGATGGAACTATTGGTATAACTGGGCAATCACAGTCGCAGTCGATTTAGTCGCGGCGCAATTAGTTATCTCTTATTGGTTTGATTCCGGTAGCTATAATTGGCTATGGAGCGTGCTTTTTTTAAGTATTATTTTCCTACTTAATTATATTTCAGTAAAAGGCTTTGGCGAGGCTGAATTTTGGTTCTCGTTAATAAAAGTCGTTACGGTGATTATCTTCATACTATTAGGTACAGGGATGATTATTAATATTTTTTTAGATTGGTATCATCATGCAAGTGTGGTTACGGTTGATGGCATTGCAACAATAGTATCGACATCCCAAAGCCCTTGGTATAATTGGACAATTGGTGATGCTCCTTTTGTTGGCGGATTTTCCTCAATGATTGGCGTTGCGATGATTGTTGGGTTTTCTTTTCAAGGGACGGAGCTAATTGGGATCGCGGCGGGTGAGTCTGAAAATCCAGAAAAGAATATTCCCAAATCAATTAAGCAAGTATTTTGGCGAATTTTACTTTTTTATGTATTAGCGATTTTTGTTGTGAGCTTAATTATTCCTTATACCGATCCGAGCTTATTACGTAACGATGAAACGGATATTAGTGTCAGCCCATTTACGCTGGTTTTTGAAAATGCAGGACTACTTTTTGCCGCAGCATTAATGAATGCGGTGATTTTAACTTCTGTTTTATCGGCTGGAAATTCCGGTTTATATGCCTCAACGCGTATGCTCTATGCGTTAGCTAAAGAGGGCAAAGCCCCTAAGTTATTCACTCGTTTATCGCATTCTGGAGTACCAAGATTGGCGTTACTCGCGACGACCTTTATTGCTATGCTCTGTTTTTTAACCTCAATGTTTGAAGATAGAGAAGTGTATTTATGGTTACTTAACCTATCAGGTATGACAGGCTTTATTGCTTGGCTTGGCATAGCGATTAGCCATTACCGTTTTAGGAAAGGGTATATTGCCCAAGGCCTTGATCTTGACAAATTGCCATACCGATCAAGTTTGTTCCCGTTTGGTCCAATATTTGCTTTTGCGCTGTGTTTAATTATTACCCTTGGGCAGAATTATGAAGCCTTTTTACAAGATCAAATTGATTGGAATGGTGTTATTGCAACTTATATTGGCATTCCACTATTTTTAGTGATTATGTTTAGTTACAAATTGTTAAAAAGAACAAAGTGGATTAAATACCAAGATATGGATTTTAGCCGTATTAAATACTAATTTTTAGCTAAACCAAGCCGGTATCGCGCAATTTGGCGCGATACAATATGGCATAAATAGAAAATGGATTATTAGCGACTACGAAAGATGATGCGAGCTTTAGATAAGTCATACGGAGTCATTTCAACAGTAACCTTATCACCTGTTAAAATACGGATATAGTTTTTACGCATTTTACCGGAAATATGCGCGGTAACAACATGGCCGTTCTCAAGTTCTACACGAAACATTGTATTGGGTAATGTGTCAAGTATTGTGCCTTGCATTTCAATGTTATCTTCTTTTGCCATTGGATCCTCTTGATGTTTATTTGTACTAAAAATTGCTAATTTTATCGAAGCGTTAGATTTTGCAGATAATCTTTAGTCGCCATTTAAAACGATAAATAGCGGCAAAATGATGCCGAAAAAATCGCTAGATGTAAAGAAGTTTCTCTTATTTTAGGCAAATTAAGTTTTCCGCATTCTTATTATTACTGCTATTTTTTTGCATAATTAAATTTTTATAATAAAAAATAACGGTAAATTTAATATTTTTGACCGGTTATACGGCACCATTCTTCTTTGGTTACCACCGGATCTAGCTTAAAATATTCTTGGTAAGTGTCACACACACTCACTGATTGATTATCTAAAATGCCCGATAAGCCTAACAAACCATACGGTTTTACCAGTACACTGATGTGGGGCTCTAGTTCTCTTAGCGGGCCGGCTAAAATATTAGCAACGACCACGTCAGCGAGTAAGTTCGCAGGCACATCCTTAGCGAGATACAGCGATAGTTTATTACTAACGCCATTGCGCTCGGCGTTATCACGACTTGCTTGTAGTGCTTGTGGATCGATATCAATACCAATTGCCGCTTTAGCGCCTAATTTTAACGCCGCAATGGCTAAAATACCTGAACCACAACCATAATCGATAATCACCTTATCTTGTAAATCAAGTCCATCTAACCATTGCAGGCATAGGGCGGTGGTTGGGTGTGTTCCGGTACCAAAAGCAAGACCCGGATCGAGCATCACATTAACGGCATCAGGATCGGGAATATCACGCCAACTTGGACAGATCCAAAGGCGTTTACCAAATTGCATGGGATGAAAATTATCCATCCATTCGCGTTCCCAATCTTTATCTTCGAGTTGCTCAATTTTATAGTGCAATTCATTGCTAAATAGTGGCGATGCTTGCAGTGAATCAATTAAGTGTTTGGTATCTATATCTGCTTCATATAAACCAATAACATCAGTATTGCCCCATAAACGGGTTTCACCTGGCAAAGGTTCAAATACTGGCGTATCATAAGTATCTTGAAAGGTTACCGATACTGCGCCGTTCTCTTCGAGCAAATCACTGAATTGTTCGGCTTTATCATTAGTCGTATTAATTTTAAGTTGGATCCAAGGCATATTAATCTCTATTTGCTAAATGTTTGCCAAAATAATTGGCGAGTAAAAAGGCCACTAATCCGACAATTAATGCCGGTACAATCGGGTGGAAACTAAAAATTTGTATATTACTGCTAGCTAATATCACATAGCAAGCTGCGCCCAACGTCATCGATGCCAATGCGCCATAAGCATTAGCATGTTGCCAATATAGACCTAAAACGAGTGGCCACAAAAATACCGCTTCTAATCCACCAAACGCCAGTAAATTTAACCAGATCACCATCTCAGGCGGACGCCAAGCGGTTACAATTAATAGCACACCAAAAATAAAGGTAATCACAACCGATAAACGCGTCAGGGTTTTATCATATTTTTTCATCTCGGGTTTTATTGATAGAAAGAGATCTTTAATAATAACCGAGGAGACCTGTAATAGCTGAGCGTTGATTGTTGACATAATAGCGGCAAGCGGCGCGGCTAAAAAAATACCTGCGGCAATAGGGGGAAGTACACTCACTATCAAATTAGGCACAACTTGATCGGGGATTGCTAGATTAGGTAAAATGGCCCGGCCGAGTGCGCCAGATAAATGCATGGTAAACATGATTAGCGTAACCATAATAGTGCCTAAAATAATCCCACTATGAACGGCTTTACTGTCTTTATACGCCATACATCTCACCGCAGTATGAGGCAAACCGACTACACCAAAGCAGACTAAAACCCAAAATGACACCATAAATGGAAAATCCATAAAATTATCCGGTCCTTGTGGCGTCAATAGTGCGGGGTCAGTTTGTTTTATGGTCGCAATAATTTGTGTTATACCACCACCGGCATAAATAACGGCAATCAGCAAAATAATAGCACCGATTAACATAACCATGCCTTGAAAAGCATCATTTAAAATGCCGGCCCGAAATCCACCAAAAGCGGTATAGATAACAGTACCAATGCCAAAAATCAGTAAACCATACCCATAAGGGATACCGACAGAGGACTCTAACAACCTAGCACCACCAACAAATTGTACGGTCATTGCACCAACAAACGCAACAATAATCGCGATACTCGCAAGCCAGACAATTAAGCGACTATTATAGCGCGCATATAGCATATCACTTAAGGTTAGCGCATGATATTGGCGCGCTAAAATAGCAAACTTTTTGCCTAAAATACCTAATGACAAAAGTACAGTAGGGACTTGAATCATGGCTAGCAAAACCCACCCTAAGCCAAATTTATATGCAGCGCCAGGGCCGCCAATAAAAGAGCTAGCGCTAATATAAGTAGCGGCAAGTGTCATAGCAAGAAGAAATCCGCCCATGGTTCGGTTACCGATAAAATAATCGGTAAATTGTTCGCTTTTTTTACGCTTAAGGTAAGCATAGGCTGAAATCGCAAAAACCAGCGTGAGGTAAAGCACTAAAGGAACAATAATATCAATCTGCATAAAATATAGCGTCTTTATTGGTTAAGTTTTTGCTCTGATCGCTCTTTTCCGAGAGGAATATCTTTAAATCGATATTTAACAACTAAGTAGCAAATTAGAATAAACCCGATAGGTGCCAGTATACAGGATATTTCAAACCAAGCAGGAAATCCCAGTACACCTTGCTCATCAGCGAGGAAGTAAGCTGATATCACCCAAGAGATAAGATATAAAGCGGTAATATATAGCGATATTCTTGCCTCTTTATGCGCTTGTAAATAACGTTTATCCATTGAACAACCTGTAGCTATAACCCCAAAAGGGCATTAGATTAAAATAAACCTCATAAATAAGCAAGCCAGATATTGCTAGGTAATATTTGCGCTTTAAGTTAGTGCGAGTATAATGCCCTCGATACCACATAAGGAGAGTTTTATGAGTAAATATCAACACAAAAAAGGCACCATCCGTGCTAATGCTTTAGCGGCATTAATGAGTGACCCATTATTTAAACAACGTATTGAAACTAATCTAAAAGGCAAAGGTAGTTTTAAGCGTAAAGCGAAACACTGTAAACGAGATTATCAAGGAGCAGATAAAAGTAGTCTAGTTAGTCTATTTTTATCTGCTTTTTGATCTCCCCACGAGTATTTGAGCATCTGTTGGACGCTAAAAATATTTATCGTTATTTAAAACACGCTAACATCATGTTATGCCGCACATTAACAGATAAAATGATGTTTTATCCTATAGTTGTTATTTGTATATTTAATATATTTACTTAATAAACGCTGGTATAATGTACAGTTCATTTTTGGTTTTTGCCCTAAATTATTATTTTAACGTCGATAAAGAAGAGATACATGTCAATTAAAAATATTGAAATTCGTGGTGCACGTACACACAACCTGAAAAATATTAATGTCACCATTCCGCGTGATAAGTTAGTTGTTATTACGGGTATTTCAGGTTCTGGTAAATCTTCCCTAGCATTTGATACCTTATATGCTGAAGGGCAAAGGCGTTATGTAGAATCATTATCAGCTTATGCGCGTCAGTTTTTATCATTGATGGAAAAGCCTGACGTTGATCATATCGAGGGACTCTCTCCCGCGATTTCGATTGAACAAAAATCAACTTCGCACAACCCTCGTTCGACAGTGGGCACCATTACCGAAATTTACGATTATCTACGTTTGCTCTATGCACGTATTGGTGAGCCTCGCTGCCCAACGCATCACCTCCAATTGGCGGCGCAAACCGTGTCCCAGATGGTTGATTCAATTATGGCATTGCCAGCAGAGCATCGCTATATGTTGCTCGCTCCAGTTGTTACCGAGCGTAAAGGTGAGTTTGTTAAATTATTTGAACAACTATCGGCAAGTGGTTACATTCGAGTGCGAGTTGATGGCGATATTTATGACTTATCTGATCCACCAGTATTAGAATTGCAAAAGAAACACACTATTGAAGTTGTGGTTGACCGTTTTCGTATTCGCGATGATTTGAAGTCTCGGCTTGCAGAATCGATTGAAACGGCGCTATCGATCACGAATGGCATCATTAAAGTTGCTAATTTAGATGAGCCAAATAGCCAAGAGATCCTTTTTTCAGCGAATTTTGCCTGCTCGATTTGTGGTTATAGCATATCTGAATTAGAACCCAGACTCTTTTCATTTAACAATCCAGCGGGTGCTTGCCCAGATTGTGATGGTTTAGGGGTTCAGCAATATTTTGATGAAAAACGTATTGTACAAATGCCAGATGTTTCGCTTGCTGCTGGTGCTATTAAAGGCTGGGATCGCCGTAACTTTTATTACTTCCAAATGTTAAAGTCGTTAGCGGAACATTATAAATTTGATATTGATTCGCCGTTTGAAAAACTCCCCAGCAAAATTAAAAATATTATTTTAAATGGTTCTGGTCGTGAAGATATTCAGTTTGTTTATACCAACGATCGTGGTGATTCAGTTAAACGCACGCATCCATTTGAAGGGATTTTAAATAATCTGAGCCGTCGTTATAAAGAGACCGATTCGCAAACGATTCGTGAAGAATTAGCTAAATACATTAGTAATCGATCATGTCCGAGTTGCCAAGGTTCAAGGTTAAGACTCGAGGCACGTAATGTCTTTATTGATGACACTAACCTACCTGCCATTAGCGAATTAAGCATCCATAATGCTAAGGCTTTTTTTGGTGCACTCAGCTTAACTGGGCAACGCGCTAAAATTGCGGAAAAAATATTAAAAGAGATTAATGAACGGCTACAATTCCTCGTTAATGTCGGGCTAAACTACTTAAATTTATCGCGCTCGGCGGAGACATTGTCAGGCGGTGAGGCACAACGAATAAGACTGGCAAGCCAGATCGGCGCAGGGCTAGTTGGCGTTATGTATGTGCTCGATGAGCCATCAATAGGTTTACATCAGCGCGATAACTCAAAATTGATTGATACATTGACTCATTTACGTGACTTAGGTAATAGCGTTATTGTGGTTGAACATGATGAAGATGCTATTTTAGCGGCTGATTATTTAATCGATATTGGCCCTGGCGCGGGTGTGCATGGTGGTGAAATTATTGCACAGGGCACGCCAGAACAAGTCATGAAAAATAAAGATTCACTGACGGGTAAATACTTATCGGGTAAAGAGAAAATTGAAATCCCGACCAAGCGAACCAAACTAGATAAAAAGAAACAGTTATCATTAATTGGTGCGACTGGTAATAATTTAAAAAATGTCACCTTGAATATTCCGGTAGGTTTATTCACCTGCATAACTGGCGTTTCAGGCTCGGGGAAATCGACCCTTATCAATGACACGCTTTATCCATTAGCGCAAAACGAGCTTAATCGAGCCGAGAAAAGCGATATTGCGCCGTATAAAGAAATTAAAGGTTTAGATCATTTTGATAAAGTGATCGCGATCGACCAAAGCCCAATCGGCCGAACACCGCGCTCAAATCCAGCAACGTACACGGGCTTTTTTACCTCCATTCGTGAGTTATACGCTGGAGTACCAGAAGCAAGAGCGAGAGGATATAATCCCGGTCGTTTCAGTTTTAATGTTAAAGGTGGTCGCTGTGAAGCCTGCCAAGGCGATGGTTTAATTAAAGTTGAAATGCACTTTTTACCTGATGTATATGTACCTTGTGATCAATGCCACGGTAAGCGCTATAATCGTGAAACGTTAGAAGTTAAATACAAAGGCAAGGCGATTAATGAAGTATTAGACATGACGGTTGAAGAGGGGAGAGCCTTTTTTGACGTGGTGCCAATGATTGCACGTCGGTTACAAACGTTAGTCGATGTTGGCTTATCCTATATTACAATAGGCCAATCGGCAACGACCTTGTCTGGCGGTGAAGCACAGCGTGTTAAACTCGCTAAAGAATTATCGAAACGAGATACGGGTAAAACACTCTATATTTTAGACGAGCCAACAACCGGATTACATTTTGCCGATGTTAAGCAGTTATTAAATCAACTGCATCTATTGCGCGATCGTGGCAATACCGTGGTGGTTATCGAACATAATTTAGATGTGATAAAAACCGCCGATTGGATCGTTGATTTAGGTCCTGAAGGGGGGAATGGCGGTGGTGAAATTATCGCTCAAGGTACGCCAGAAGATGTGGCTAAATGTAAACAGTCCTATACAGGAATTTATTTAAAACCTATACTAGCAAAGAAATAGCCTCAACATAAGGAACACTATTTGCTGCTGATCTCGATTATGATGATAGCCGCTTATATAAGCGGTTCATTATCTGGTGCGCTAATTGTTAGCAAACTGATGCATTTACGCAATCCTAGTGATTATGGTTCTCATAATCCTGGTGCGACCAACATGTTAAGAGTCAATGGTAAATTCCCTGCATTGTGCGTACTGATTTTTGATATGCTAAAAGGCTTATTACCTGTTTATTTATCTTATCGGCTAAATATTTCACCATTTTTTTTAGGGATTATCGCTATTGCTGCTTGCCTCGGCCATATTTTTCCTTGTTTTTTTCGTTTTCAAGGTGGAAAGGGCGTAGCAACAGCATTAGGTTCAATGGTGATGATTGGTTTTGACTTCTCGGGATTATTTATTGCAACGTGGTTGATAACGATTGTCATCACCGGTTATTCTTCCGTTGCGGCAATTATTAGTTTTTTATTGGCGCCTTTATTTGTTTGGTTTATTCGTCCTGAACTCACCATGCCCGTTGCCATGCTATCATGCTTAATTATCATTCGTCATGCCAGCAATATTGGGCGCCTAATTAAAGGCGAGGAGCCCAAAATTCTTAATAGAAATAAAAAGTCTAAAATAAATATTAACTATTAACTATTATGGCGATTAACGTTGGTCGTCGTAGATTTTTAATATAATTCAGTTGAGCCTATAATCCTTCGATTATTGAGTGCCATTATTTAGACGAAAAATATATAAAACTACTGGAATTGCAACAATATTTATCGCCGCAGCTATAACCCAGATCGCACCTGGCCAGTCATTTCTAATCGTAAAATAGAAAAATGAGAAAAATAGAGGTGCAATAATTGATGATAGGCTTAATGTTGATGAAATGACACCTTGAAGCTGCCCCTGTTGATCACTTAGGATTTGGGTGGTCGCAAAGCTTTGTAGCGCTGGATTACCGATACTGCCAAGTGTAAAAACAGGAATTATCATAAACACCATCCAGCTACTTGTTGCAAAAGCCATGGTACAAAAACCAATACATAAAGCGAGAATGCTTAATAAAATAGTTTTTTTTCTTCCCAAAATACGGACGGCTAATTCTGGTAAAAAAATTTGTGATAAACTCTGACAAAGGCCAAACATTGCTAGAGATAGTCCTATCTGATATCCGTTCCAACCAAAAGCATCATTGCCCCACATCGCCCAACAAATACTGCAAGCTTCTCCTGTAAAACTGAGAATTAAAAAAATAGAAATAATTGGTAAGATATTTTTTGTTGTTAGCAACCAGTCAACTGACTGCAAAGGGGTAAACGTTAATAATTTAAACTCTTTTTTTATCACAGTACAAGTTTCAGGTAACACTAATAGAGTGAAAAGAAAATTACCCGCGTTAAGTAATGAGACGATAAGAAAGGGTAATCGGACCCAGTATTCACCAAGAATGCCTCCAAATATTGGGCCGAGAATAAACCCCATGCCAAACATAGCATTAAACAGACCAAAATACCTAGTTCGTTTTTCTGGAGCTGAAATATCGGTAACACAAGCCATTGCAGCGGGAAGGCTGGCACTTGTAATACCAGCGATTGCACGACTTATTATTAATGACGTTATATTAGTTGAAAAAAAGATGAAAACATAGCTGATAGCTGCACCAGCGAGCGATAATAGCAATACGGTTCGTCTTCCCATCCTATCACTTAATGCGCCTAATAAAGGTGAAAAAATAAACTGCATCAAAGCATACAGCATGGTCAAAATACCCATATAAATAGCTATGTTTTCAGTCTGTGTTATATCGCGTAATAAAGCAGGTAGAATGGGAAAAATAATACCAATCCCAATAGCATCAAGGAGAATAGTAGTAAAAATAGCAATAAGAGGTTTGTTCATATAGCGTTCCTATTAAAACTAGCTCAATATTTTAGAGAGCTAATTTTGACTAATAACACCTGAGATTCATTCAGGTGGTTTTGGAATACGCTAGCTGACAATATGTAGAACACACTTTCAGGGTATGCGTTGATAACTTTAAGCTATCAATTTTTCGCGTGGTTAAGTTAATACTGTTTAATGCTACTTTTTTTAAAGCTGCATTGCAACAATATTTAATGCGCTACAATAAATATCTCAAATAAACATTGTGCGCTATCGTGAATAACATCTATCATAGTAGACTTTTAATATAATTAAGAAATTATGCTCTATTTGTTGTATTGTTGCTATTTTTAGCTGACACAACCGGTAGCTTGAGATGCCAATAAATTGCCAATAAGCGAATCATCAGTGTAGTGATTATTCCCAATGAGGTCGCGATATCAATTGCAAAACCTAAATACAGATAGGAGATTACATGCACGGTGCCGCCAATTAGGCAAGCGGTTGCGTAGATATCAGTGCGAAATACCATCGGAATATCTCTCGCCAGTACATCACGTAAAATGCCGCCGCCTACACCCGTTAACACTCCCATACAGATCATGACTAATGCATTAACCTCTGATGCAATAGCTTTATTAACGCCAATACCAACAAATACTGCAAGACCAATGGCATCAAGCACCGGCATTAACCATTTAGGATATTTAGTGGTCGCAGAGTAGCGAATAAATAACATAGATAAGAGCGAGGTAATAATCGCAACCCATAAGTCAGTTGAATCTGTGATCCAAAAGATCGGGCCGTGATTTAAGATGATGTCGCGGATTGTACCACCACCAATAGCGGTTATTACCCCTAAAACTAGCGCTCCAATAGGATCCATCTCTTTTTTGGATGCTAATAATACGCCAGAGATAGCAAACACAATAGTACCTAAAATATCACACCAAAATATATAGTTCATCGTTAGCTCAGTACTATTTAAGCTGCTTTAACATCGATTCAACGATAAGTGATGATTGTTTTGCTGCTAAAGGTAAAAACTCGTCAAAGCTTATCGCTGATGCATCATCGCCATTATCTGATATCGCCCTGACAACAATAAATGGCATTTTGCACAGCCAGCAAACATGGGCAATCGCGGTCGCTTCCATCTCAACGGCAATCGCCTCAGGAAACAGTCTTTTAATCCTGCTTAGTTCGCTCTCGCTATTAATAAATGAATCCCCACTCACAATCGTACCTTCCACTGCCGCAACACCTTGCGCCATTGTCGCGTCAATTGCGATAGATTTTAGTGGACTCTCATTGCTAAAAGCAACAGGACAACCCGCCATTTGGCCTGGTTTATAACCAAAAGCCGTTATATCCACATCGTGGTAAATTGCACTATTTGATATCACTACGTCGCCAATTTTAAGACGGCTATCTAAGCCACCTGCCGAGCCGGTATTAATCACACCATCGACCTCAAAGCGGCTCAATAATAATGTGGTTCCCGTTGCGGCCGCGACTTTTCCAATCCCTGATTTGAGCAACACAACATTGCAACCGTCAATCTGTCCAGTATAAAAGTCAAATCCCAAAATGGTTTCGATGTGGCAATCGGTGATTTTACTTCGAAGGAGCGATACTTCTTCTTCCATGGCGGCAATAATAGCAATTTTCATAATGATTTGGCTCAATTAGCAATAAACGGTTGTCAGTAAGCTAGGCAAACTGAGTTATGATGGCGAACATAATAAGTTTAATCATTAGCGATTACAATATGATATCGCAATTTTTATGGCGGAACGTGATCTGGTTGTAATCGGTAATGATAAAGAGTAAAAAATTGGCGCATAACTATTAATTGGTTTATGATCTACTGTGATTATCGAGTCAAAGATTCTTTATAAAAAAACAACTTACACAAAATTTGTTACAGGCTCGAGTATCCGATTATTAATAACGACTGGATTAAAATGGAAAGGGTTATCCGTTTGTTGTGAAATATTTTGAGAATGGATTTTAATCGCTAGCAGGTTAAATAATGTGTACATACATTACCTGTGGTGGAAAAAATATAAGCTAAATTTACATAGTGTTGGAGTAGTGATAGATCAGATCAAGTAAATTATTTAAAGGAGGTAATATGATGTCTTTGCAAAAAATAGATGGCTTTGAGATCCTTGTTAATTATTTATCAGACTTAGATATTAATTTATACACAGGGGTTACAGGTGGCGGTGTAGTCCATTTTCTTAAACATATCAACGGTTATCCAAGCAAAAAACACTCCCCCGTATTTTTTACGTTAGGTGAATATGCAGCCGGTTTTGTGCCGATAGGGAGTTATATTGCAACGGGTAATATTGCAGCGGCTGTCGCAACCACTGGCGCGGCAACCAAGCTACTCGCTTGCGGTTTAAGTGACGCAAAACTTCATGATATTCCTTCTATTTATATTTTCCCTATTTCAAGCAATAAACACAAAATAGACTGCGCGTTACAAGATTCTTCTATCTATGGCAATAATATTGTAAAACAGCTAGAGGCTGAATTACCCAATCAGGTTTTTATACTTTCAGATCCTTCGCTATTTTCTCAGCAGTTAGCCGCAGCATATCAACTGCTAGTATCAAGAAAACCGATTGTTTTTATTCTAGATAATGACGTACTTACAAAACAATATGATATAGCCCTATCGATTCCATCTATAACAGCACAGCCTAAAGAAGATGACATAAATAAATTTGTTGCCCATTTTAAGCAAAATATTACTCATAAACGCGTTATTTTAATCGTGGGTGAGCAGGCCATGCACAACCCTAATATAAAATCACTTATCACTAAACTATGCCAAAACCTTAAAGCTGCCGTTTTATGGAGTATGAATGGTGTTAATTGTATTGAAAGTGACAACCCTTATGGATATGGTTGTATCTCTTTTGGTGGAAATGATCATGCCTTAGCGTTATGGAATGCTATTAATCAAGATGATATTGTATTAGCTATTGGCTTATGTCCTGATGAATACACGACCAATTTACAAAAAATTAAAGCAAGCACAACCTATTTTATAACCGAATTAAGCGATTCTTATGGGCAAATACAAGGGACGTATAAACACCATGCTTTATATGAGAGTGAGCAAATCACAGCCCCTATTGACCAAACATTACAAGCACTAGTTAAAGTAACTGAAAATACCGAATTAACCAATATTCCGTTGCCTATTGCGCCTAAAAACCTTAATACTAGAAAAATAAAAGCGCCTGCTGTAGGTTATGCCGATATGGATCAGTTCTATCAACGATTACACCGTTGGTGGCAGCCTAATAGCATTGTTATTACTGATGTTTGCTTAACTTACAAAGATTACCAATATGTAAATCCTAAACCCAATAATAACATTACGTATTTCTCCTGCTATCGAGGATCTGCAATGGGCGGAGCATATGGTATTGCTGTCGGTGCAAAATTAGCAAGCCCTGAAAAAAATGTGTTTGTCTTTAGTGGCGATGGGTGTTTTAGGCTTTATGGTAGCTGTTTAACCGAAGCAAAAGATTTAGGCATAGTCCTATTTATTATCGATAACAACACTTATAGCATTGTAGGTCAAGGATTGCCAGCAATCATACCTGATGTAAAAAAAGACAAGTATCATGATCAACTACAAAAAGTCGACTATTGTGCTATAGCAAAGGCATCGGGTTGGTTAAGCTATTCTTTATCGAGCGATTTGTCTAATTTAGAGTCTATTTTAGACCAAATTGATAAAAATAAATCACATTCAATACTGATTAACGTACCTTGTGATCCTAACCAAGTGCTAGGTGAAAACCCTCGTTCACATAACCTATAAATGAGGCATAGCAACAACATGACGCATGAAGAGATAATAGAAATATTAAAAATGATTGATAATGCTTATTCATATTGGATGAATGGTGAACGTTTACCGGTGCCTAGCGCTGAAATCCACCGTCGATATGAATGGCTTAATAACGATGCACCCTTTGGTTTACTGGTACATAATTGTATGGATGATCCTATTTTTATTTATGCCAATAAAACTGCACAAAAAATATTCAACTATACACTCGATGAATTTTTAGTTTTACCCTCAAGGCTAAGTGCCGCAGATACCGGGCAATCAGACCGCAACCGATTGCTAAAAGAGGTTGAAGAGCAAGGAATATCAGAGGGCTATACTGGAACGAGGATTAATAAACAAGGCGAAAAATTCAACATATCCAAAGGCAGCATATGGAAAGTGATTGATGAATCGCATATAAAAATAGCCACTGCGGCGATGATCTGGGTTTAAGAGTAACTTTAGTTGTCTAATTTTAATGTGATTTGGCGGTTAGTGTGTAGCTTGTCAACCAAGTTAGCCACATTAGCCGTCTCTTTGATGGTTGAATATCCTGTCCATGCCCATGGGCTTACTAATTTTACACATTCTTGCTTTGTTTTTACCCAGCCTTTAATTTCAACACCTTTTGGTTGTTGGATGGTAATCCTCCCACAATTAATGGAAGTTAAAAGTAGAGGTTAAATAACCATCAAAGGTGGTCTTCCATGATTAGCTTGGTGAGGCCTTTCATGGTTATAGTGCCACAGCCACTTTGTAGCATAATTTTGCACGCTTTCCAATGTATCAAATAAGTTTAAACCAAGCCAACTGTAACGTACCGTGCGGTTATAACGTTCAATATAAGCATTTTGTTGTGGTTTTCCTGGTTCTATATGCTCGATGCTAATACCTTTTTCTCTCGCCCAGTTTTTGAACTCATGGCTGATAAATTCGGGACCATTGTCACACCGAATTACCGTTGGCTTTTCTCTAAATTCCAATAGTCGATTAAGTGCACGGATAATTCGAATAGCTGGTAATGAAAAATCAGCTTCAATCGCTAAGCCTTCTCGTTTGTAATCATCGATAATATTTAACAACCTAATCTTACGCCCATCAGCAAGCTGGTCATGCATAAAATCCAGTGACCAAACTTGATTCGTACGTATGGGCTCTTTTAACGGCTCGGGTTTATGCCTTTTTAATCGTCTTCTCGGCTTAATGCGTAAGTTTAATGCCAATTCACAGTAAATGCGATACACCCGCTTATGATTCCAACCATAGTGGGCAACATAGCGCAAATAGGCGAAACATAACCCAAATCCCCAATCTCTATTTTCCTCTGTTAATTCAATTAGTTGTTTGGCTATTAATGCATTTTCATCATTGTTCTTTGATTCATATCGGTAACAGGTCTCGCTGATATTAAACAGGGCACAGACTAATCGAATACTGATTGAATGATGAGTCACTGCCTGCTTTGCCATTAAACGTCTACAAGCGGGCTTTACCACTTTTTTGCCATGGCTTCCTGAATGATTTCAGCTTTGAGCCTTTCTTCGGCATACATTTTTTTGAGCTTAGCATTTTCAACTTCTAGCTCTCTTAACCTAGACATTAATGCTGTATCCATACCGCCATATTTTGAACGCCATTTATAAAATGTAGCATTACTCATTCCATGTTCGCGACACAGAACGGTAACCGGTGTACCCGATTCGGCTTGTTTTAAGATGGACATAATTTGACTGTCAGTAAATTTAGATGTTTTCATTGAGAATCTCCTTATTGTATTAATTAAATATTAATCGAAAATTCTACTTTTGAATCCTATTATTTTTAGGGGGGATTACCATTATCATCATTAGGTGTAAACGGTGAATTAATTGGTAGAATTTTTAAAGACAGATTCCCTTCTTTAGATAAGCTACATGAAGAAAAAGCACCTAATAAAACAAAAAATAATAAATTGATTAATTTAAATATTATCGAATTTGATTTTATCACTTTGTACCCAAGCAAGTATTTGACCTGATTTGCCGTTATTAAACATGATCTTACTCCAAAAAATACCTTTTGAATCTTTATACTCATCAAGTAATGTAACTTTATCTAAATATACTAAATATTTATTATCTATTTCTGTTTCAGATGGTGCTGTATATAAATAAATTTTGCCTATGTTAATAACTGCTTGCATCTCTTGGGGATTAATACCATTATGAACTAATTTTTTGAGTGTTTCATTAGAATAAAACTGTAACGATTCCCCATCGTTGCTAACCTTCTCAATATCAAATCCAATCAGTTGATTCGTTGTATTATATCTTAAATAAATGTGATGATTTATTTGAAAATTAATACCTGATTTACTACTGATCACAACAGAATAATTATCATCTTCATAGTCTTCAATTGAGGAATAAATTCGATATATTTTTAATTCATCTAATTCTCCAACTAATATTTTTATTGGTAATTCTTTAGATAATTCTTGAAAAGAAAATTGATTTTTTTCTATAAGTTTTTTATCGTAAAGAATACCTTCCAATAAATTTTCATCATTGGCGAGAGGTAAATTCAAGCCACATTTAGAACGTTTTTGATGAAATCCATTATAGTTATCAAAAGAATTTGTATATATACAATCTATTTTTAGATTTTTATTTTCAACAAATAATGTTAAATAACTATCTAATCCAGAAGATGAATTATTACTAAACCAAAAAGTAGGTCTACTATCAAAATTAATTAATTCCCTATTAGTTATAATGCCTGCTTTATTTAATATATCAGGGATAACTATGTCTCTTTTAGAGGAATGTACAACAATACTATTATTTAAAATAGTATATTCTTGGGATGGTAATCCCCCCTAAAAATAATAGGATTCAAAAGTAGAATTTTCTCTTACTATAATATTCGGAGAAAAATATGAAAAAAATGACTTTCACAGACAATCAAATACTCAATATATTAAAACAAGCCGAAAATGGTGTTCCCGTACCCGAATTATGCCGAGAGCATGGAATGGCTACTTCAACATTCTATAAATGGCGAGCGAAATACGGTGGCATGGATGCATCGTTAATGGCTAGAATGAAAGAGCTAGAAGATGAAAATCGTCGGCTCAAAAAAATGTATGCAGAAGAACGTCTTAAAGCAGAAGTGATACAGGAGGCAATGGCAAAAAAGTGGTAAAGGCTTCTGAGCGAAAAATGTTAGCTAAAGAGGTCGTCAAACAAAATAGAATGGCGGTTTCACAAGCCTGTCGAACATTTTGTGTTAGTGAAACCTGTTATCGTTATGAACCTATATTAATAACCGAAAACCAAATCATTGCTGAGCATTTAATTGAATTAACAGAGCGACAACGAAATTGGGGATTTGGTTTGTGTTTTTTATATTTACGCAATGTGAAAGGTCATACTTGGAATCATAAACGGGTTTATCGCATTTACTGTGAATTATCGCTTAACTTACGCATCAAACCTCGTAAGCGTTTAAAAAGAGAAAAGCCGGAGCCCTTATCGACACCTAAAAATATGAACGAATGTTGGTCAATGGATTTTATGCATGACCAGTTAGCTGATGGCAGGTGTTGTCGCCTGTTTAATGTCATTGATGATTTTAACCGAGAAGGCTTAACAATTGATGTTGATTTTTCGTTACCAGCAGCGCGTGTCATTAGGTCGTTAAATCAAATTATCGAATGGAGAGGAAAGCCGAAATCGATTCGCTGTGATAATGGGCCTGAATATATCAGTTATCAATTAGCGAGTTGGGCTAAAAAGAACAAAATAACATTATGCTTTATCCAGCCAGGTAATCCACAGCAAAATGCCTATATTGAACGTTTTAATCGGACTGTTCGCTATGATTGGCTAAGTCATTACATTTACCGTGATATTACTGAATTACAAGATAAAGCGACCCGCTGGTTGTGGACATATAATCATGAAAGACCTAATATGGGAATTGGTGGAATTACACCTATACAAAAACTTAAATTAATACAATTGCAAAATTCTACCCCTAGCTTCCATTAAAAATGGGAGGATTACCGGATGAGCCATTTTGATAAATATTCATTTTAATATTATTTGGAATAGCACCACTAGCAAAAAAATTAATAAATAGAATAATTACAAAAACATACCTATTCATAATATATTAAAACCCCTATAAAACATTCATTGATTCATTTAATATTTTTTCAAATATTCTCGCATTATTTGCTATTTCTTCTTTTCTATCTACACCATTTATAATTTTTCTAGCGTTTTCGTAATCGACTTTGGTGTTATTAATATAATCAGATAGTTTTTTATTAGTAAAAATACCTTTCTCCATTCCCCATATCATAATAGGAACTGAATACTCAAAATCAGCAGCTTTATCTGGGTAGCCAACAAAATCGATATCAAATTTTGTTGATGCTTTTGCATAATTATTTTTCCAAGTTAAATGAACTAATCCTCTTCCTCTATATTTATAACCATCCCCTTCAGCTGTATTACCATTTGCAATTGCTCTGTTTCGCAATGCTTTTGTATTAGCTAAAACAGGATCGTATTTATTAAAATATTTAAGAGAACCAATTTCTGGTTTTTTACTGAAAAACTCACTAGTAAGATAATGGTATGCCTCATGTCTTGCTGTGGCAAACATATATGCTAGTTTAAATTTATTTACTTCAAATTCATCTGTTGATAAATAGAACTTATTTATTTCGTATAATATGTGTCTCAAATTTTGTTCTGAAGCGAAATTAACAGAGTCACCACCTATAGAAAAATTTTTATGGTATTTCTTATATTCAAAAACAAAACATTCAATATTAATAATTGATAGATTTGTATATTCGCTTAGCATCCCCACCGGATGCAAATGCCACGCTTTACCGTCTGCTGCTAAGTTGGATAAGACGGGTTGGTTGGTCGTCGCTGTTGTATCTGTTGTACTTTTTGCTGCCTGCGCCTTAGCGACTTCATCCCACCATAGCGACGGTTTAATGCGGTGTTGTTTTTCTAGCTGCCATTCATTTATTCGGTAGGCAGCGTTTTTATCGAGTATCCTACACGCATGTTGACGTAACACTGGAGCAGTTATCTCTGCTTTAGTTAACTCATCAATAATCGCTTGGCGTTTTTGCTCGGTCTGTTTTTGATAAAGCTCATCAATCTCATTCCATTTGCTTAAGTTTTCGTCTGCATACCATTCACTCTCATAATTTATCGCTAAGCGGCCGATAAGCTCTGCCGTCCACGGTGTTTGTAATCCCATTTGTAGCTGTTTATGGGTGAAGGGCGGTAAAACGTAAGGCAGCGCCTTGCTAAGGGGCGTCTTAGTTAAAATATGGTGCATTGCCGACATTGATTCAGTGTAATCATTTAAATCTAACGTCATCTTACGATTAGTCTGTAGCTTTTCAACAAAGTTAGCCACATTGGCGGTCTCTTTGATGGTTGAATAACCTGTCCATGCCCATGGGCTGACCCGTTTAATATGCGGCTGGCGGTAATATAGGCCCAGTTATTCGCATTATCACCAATTGCGATATGATTTTCAGCCTTAATTTATTCTAGCAGTAGGCTACGCATCGGGTTAATTTTACCTGAGCAATATATTTATTTTTTATTATATGTCTCTTTAATATATTTTTTTACTTCTGCAGCTGTTTTATACTTAAAATCAGATTCTTCCCAATCTGATGTTCCATCTATTCCCGTTAAATTTTTATCGTCATAAAGAGTTATATTTTTGATCAACTTACTATTATCATTAGATTTTGTATAGGCATAAATTTGGTAAAGTTTTCCATATGTTCCAACTCCACGGCTATTTATTTCCCAAGAGACAATGACAAAAATATTTTCATTTTTTAAAACTGGAAAGAAAAAAACTGATTCTATTTCCGGGTTTCCTCCTTCTATTTCATAATTATCTATTTGATATATTTTTTCAAAATTAGAATCGTCTTTATATTTTAAAATAAAATCAATAGAATCATCATCTTTTCTTTCAAATAAAATTTTTCCACCACAAACTAAGCTAATACTAAATGGTCCTTGTTCTATTGCATTATTTTGCTGACTAACCGCAGTTGTGGAAAAAAATAATAGACCAAAAATAAAATATAAAAAAAATAGTCTTTTTAACATTTTTTATGTACTTTTAAATTTCATATAATATATTATTATTTGTAATAATTTTTCGCTAAATCTATCTCCAGATAGGGTCAAAAATAAGTGTCTCAATCGTATTATTGTTACATTTCAGAAAAGAAATAGTTTTCCCATCATTTTTTATTAATATTCCTGCTGCGAGAGGATTTGTATTCACTTGATATTGCCACTTATTTTTTTGGAAAATGAAAGTATCGGTCGATAGGTCATCATTCTGAATTTCTCTACTCAATTCTAGTTCTATCTTATCCTTATCACCATAACGGTAAATTAAATTACCACTATCAAAATAATTATAACAAATTGATAATTGCTTATTATTTATCTTGCAGCCAAAAGCATCCATTTCAATTATATTTTCATTATATGAACATAACGAGTTATTTTTAAAAAATATTTTTTGTCTATAAAAATTAATTAAGTCAGGATATTCGGATAATTTCGCTGATAACTTTTCAAATTCACGCATTGTCATATCTTTATAAAGGTTATCAGATAAAACAAACAGCAATCCCTCGTAAAAACTCAATCTAGGAGAACCCAAAATATACTCTTGATTTGATTGTAGTAGTTTTTTTACCCAAAAATTAGTTACATCGCTCCTACTTTCAATATACGGTTCACCAATAATATTTCCCATATTTTGTTCAAATGTAAGTTGACCTAATACAACTAATTTATTTTCAACGATAGTTAAATATAAAATCGAGATTGGTGAGTTTCCTGTTGTATTATCAACTAAACCAAATACCCCCAAAGTTGAAAAAAACATACTCCCGCCAAAATTACCAATTCCACTAACGTCATTTGAATAAGTATAAACTTGCCCATTCATTTTAATATCAAGTGATTGTTTACCTTCAAAAGTCATAGTATCATTTCGATCGTATTCACAGTATTTATACTGAAAACTGACATGAGTCCCTTGAAACAAGATTTCTTTTACTTCTTTATTTTCAACTTCGAAACATTGATTAGCATTAGGCATGCTATTAAATGCAATAAAAAATAATAAAAGGAAACTTAATAAATTTTTCATATTAATAGTGTGAGTTATTCTATTTATTGAGAGCTGAGTAATATCAATTTATCATTGATAAAGTGATAATATCTTTTTTTAAACCCTTCATTGTATTGTGTCTCATCAGGGTCGGCTAATATACCTGAAATAATGATTAAACGACTATCTAACTGATAACTTAATAAAAATCCATTTTCACCTGAATCATCTTCAATTAAGTAAGCATTAGGTAATCCTGCAGTGTTATTTGTTAATAAATTTTTTATATCACCACAAATAGCACCTCCTCCACATCCGTAAGTAGAAACTAAATAATGGCCAGCGAAGTTTGCCTGTGCCAGATTTGATTTATCTTTAATAGGATAATTACTGAAATTAAAAGTATTGACATGGTCATTAGCATGGGTACAACCTATAGAAAAAAATGACAATAACAAGTAGAAAATAGCAAATCTAAATACTTTCATATTGCCTCCAATTATTATTTTTTGATTCAATTAATACTGCTATCATTTTACTTGGTAATATATGAGCTGAATTTTATTCACGTGTAACTAGATCGCTAATCTTGACATTTTTTTCACTTAAACAATTTCGAAATTTTTTTTCTAATCTATGGTCAAAAGTCAACATGATTGGGTTTAATTCATCATATGAAATATCGTAGATTTGTCTTTGATTATAATTATATTTAACCCAGCCTGAGATAAATAAATTCCTTTCAGACGAGTAAGCTTCGTCGTAGAGTTTGAAAATAATTGAATTATTTTCTAATGAAATATCATATAAATCGATTTTTAATTGTCCTTTTGGCGAATGATACTTCTCAAAAGAGCTATCTTGAATCATTTTTTCAAAAATATTAATACAACTAATATCCTCATCAGTGTATGCTTTAGAGGATAAGAATAAAAAATATAGACATAATAATATAATAAAACTAATTTTTTTCACTTTTTCTTACTTTATCGAAATCATTTATTGCGTTCTGTTTATTGGTCCCGCAAACATTTTTAAATACCGTTTCATCTTAGTTGTTTATTTTAATAATTTATTAAAATTTAAATATTTAGAATCACATAGATCAAAATAAGTATAGTTATTCATTGAATTCCCTGAATTTTGTATAACTATAGTGTTTTTATAATATAGCGCTTCAATTGCGTTCATTTTTAAGTAAATATTAGTTCCATTATTTAAAATTTCTAACTTTCCCTTAATAATTAATTTTTTATTTTCTAAATTATTATTCATTGAATAAATAGAAAAAAAATTATTTTTTATATCTATAGATAACATCTTATTACAATCATCTTTGTTAGATAAAGAATAGGAACCATCAAAATTATTCGCATAAATAAAAAAACTAGATAAAAAAACAAATACAAATATAAATACTTTCATAACTATTTTACCCTGCTTTATTTGTTGCTGTTTGTCGATTTCGTTCTATTTTTTCTTTATATTTCTTTTTATCATTATTATTCTCCCAGCCTTTAATGCTATTCCAATTTAGGTAATTATGAGTTAGTAACAAATATTGAGAATAACATCCAATTGACTCACCAGTATTTAATTGTGCATATTTAAATACAGCATCAAATAAATTGAAACATCTACTATTATAAATTGAAAATAGTGTACTAATATGCTCACTATGGTTGCACTCTAATCGATCTAACATAGTGATAAGTTTTGTTTTTCGGTCCTGAAATCCATTAAAACCTCCATTTATACGATATGTTATGTAGATCAAGTCATTCTCATCAGCTACAATATTTAAATCAATATTTAAGTAACTTTTCCAATACCATCCAGCGGAATCGACGCAATAAGGTAATTTTGCTAAAAGTAAATTGTTAGTTCCTTGAGTGAAATTAATATGTTGATAGTTACCATAATTTGTATAATTTTTTCTTCCCGTAATCTGAATCAATCCTCGTCCTTTAAATTTGATTCCATCACCTTTTTCTATATTACCTAAATCTTTCCTTCCCTCGTATTGTGAACCTGATGCAAGCTCTTCAGTATAAATAAACTCCCCTGATTCATGTCTAACTTGAGACAGAAAATGTAATTTTCTAAGGCAAGTGTTAATTGAATAGTTATTTAATGTATGATTTAAACTATCAATAAATTCTATAGATTTCTGCTTTTTAATACCTAAATTCATTAAATCATCTACAGTAAAATCTCTTTCGCAAAAGCACTTTTTCGTTTTAAACTCCGTCATCCCCACCGGATGCAAATACCATGCTTTACCGTTTGCTGCTAAGTTGGATAAGACTTGCTGGTCAGTCGTCGTTGCTGTTGCACTGGCGTTGGTATTAGCTGTAGTGGCTATTTTTGCTGCCTGTGCCTTAGCCACTTCTTTTTCGATATTTAGGAAGTAACGTTAACAAACTAATACTTTTTGGATATTTCTATTGTTTCGTATACAGTTGTATCATCATGTTCATTGTGAGTTTTCAAATAGATTAAACCATTTTTCCAATACGATTCTATTATTTCATAATTATCCTTCCATGGAAAAACCTCAGAATCTATTAGCTCAAAATTTTGATCTTGAACATCGAATAATTTTACATCTAACGTTGGTGGAGAAATATCGTGTTGATCATAAATATTTATAAATAAAGATAGTGCTATTTTCTTATCCTCAGAAAGAATAGGTGCTTCTTCTAATATGTTTAATGCACCAGTGTCTTTATTAATAAGAAGATATGAAGTATTTTCATAACTATTGACTTTAATTACAAATACATTTAAATCGGGAATAGATCCAGCGTAATCATAAGTTTGTTTATAGTCTCCGTTGGGAATACCTATATTATCAGCGATGATCCAGCTAGATCGATTTTTGAAATTTAACTCAATTGCTCCATTTTTTTTTATTACATCTTTATTATTTACTAACACTGATGAATTTAATTTATTTTCTAAATAAATATTCTTTGCTATTTCCTTCGGTGCAGAAATGAAATTAATATCTTTAGCTGCAAGAGTAAAAGATAAAACCAGCAAAAAAGCTAAAATAGTACTCTTTATCATTCATATTTTCCGCCATAATTAGGTGAATACTTTGTAGATGCAAATGGTCATTATGATGTCTATTTTTATCGTTTAAACAATGGGTTACTAGCAAGCATCAATCGCAGAACACTGTAGCCATTTATGAATAAGCCCCTTTTTTTGACTATTATATTCGATTAAATAAAAATCATCCTGTCGTTGAAGCAACCTAACCTTATCACCAGTGACTAAATACATTTTTGTTTTGTCTAATTGAGAAGGCGCGTTTAATAGATATGCCTCCTTGTTAACTATCTTAAAATCATAATCTTCAGGAATAAATTGATGCAAAATAAATGAACTAATACAATTGCTTATAATTTCATGATCATTAAAGTTATGACAAAATTTATTAGCATAGTTTTCTGTTAAATAATTAAAATAAACATTTTGTTGTACTTGAGCGGATAATTCAGTTTTAAACTCTTCTAATTCTTTATTTTCAATAGAATTAATTTTTTTTTCTTTCATAAGCATCGCTAGTTGATTTATAAAAGAGTTTTGTTCAGTTATAATACATAATTGATAACTAAATTTATCTTCTTGTCCATACAGTTCTATATTAATATTCGCTTTAACCCAATTACATTTTTTATCTAAAACACGTGCCCACTCAGAATAAAAAATATTAATATTATTTTTAATAAAAGAATTGTTTAAATTTTTAATTAACATTGAATTGTTGTTTACTCGATTTTTCATTTCTAGTGATATGTCATCGGTACTTTTAATATCACAAAAGGCAGAGTTACTTATACATATTAAAATAATAAATAGAAAATTTTTCATTGATTTTCGCCAAAATATTAGGCAGTGCTTGCCTCTATAAATGTGTTATTTAGGTAATACTATTTTTTAGATTGCTCTGGTGATATCTAGTCTTTATACTAAATTTAACAGACTTATTTTTACTAACTAATTAGATATTAAGATTAAAATAATAACTCTACTCATTTTGTCTATTCATATCATCGAAAAATTTTTTAATAGAAGCAGCATCTTTGTATTTACAAACTTGCTTATTACCCAAATAGTCTGTTCCACCATCAATACAATTACTCAAAGGTTGTATATTTATTTCGTCGTCTTTGAATTGTTTGATATAAAGACCTCCATTTTCTTCTATAATAGAATTTGTAAATGTTGAATAAGTTATTTGGTTATCAACATTATTCTTAGTCAATACTAATATTGTTGCATCATCATTGTTGTACTGATAACCAAAAACGGATTGTATTTGCTCATTTATTCCATGCACAAATCCAACAACATTCATTTTGTTATTTCCTAAATTATAATTGAGAATTAATCCTTGCTGGTCTCTTCCACCCTTTGCAGGGGGGAAAAAAAATAGAACAGACTTTTTATTATTGTATTCAACCAAAATTGGCGGATGAAGCATTACATTTTTATCATAAAAATTAGTATACTTAATTTCTTCACCGTCCGAGTCGATATCAGAAGAAGAATAATCAACATCAATTGTGGATAATTTAAGTTGATTTACTTTAGTTACAGCATAGGCATTAGAAAATATGACTATCGCTAAAATTAAACTAAATACCTTCAAAAATTTTCTTATCATGATATATTTCCTTGAAATTTTTTTGTCTATCTTGATAGCTTTTAGTGTTTTTATTAATTATTTTTGTTATTAAATCAACATTATGTGGTGAACTACCTTTATCTGCTAAGTTATATAATTTATTCTTTATCCAAAAAAATACGCCTGAACGAACTATGTATTTATAGTCGGTATGTAATAAGTCGGGGTTATTAACAAAATCAACTACTTCATCGCTCCAAATAGATGGGTATTCATTATTAAAGCTAGTATAATTCAGTTTCCCTGTTAATTGTTTTAATCCTCGTCCTCGATATTTAAAACCATCACCACTATTTATATCACCGTTTAGTAGACGATTGGCATATATTTTATTAGCTATTTCAATTTGTTTTTCTGTCGAGACAAATTTATTGCTACTATTGTTATATCCTAAAGATTCGGCTTCTGTTGGGTGCTTTGCAAAATATCTAAAATTTTTTAATGCTTTTGTGCTATAAATAAAAACTTCTTCAACAGTAAGGTTAGTACCAACTTCTTGCCTGACTTGCGCAAAAAAGTGACTTAGTCTTAGCTGTGTATCGAGTTTATATTCATACATATGAGCATTAATGTCATCAACCATGAATTGCAATAAGTCTTGCCTGCTATGTGGCACGGAGGTGAAAATTTGCTTTAACATAGCAATTGTAATACCAGATGGAGCCATAAACCCTTCCATCCCCACTGGATGCAAATACCACGCTTTCCCATCTGCTGATAAGTTGGATAAGACGGGTTGGTTGGTCGTCGCAGCTGTATCTGTTGTGCTTTTTGCCACCTGCGCCTTAGCGACTTCATCCCACCATAGCGACGGTTTAATGCGGTGTTGTTTTTCTAACTGCCATTCATTTATTCGATATGTAGCGTTTTTATCGAGTATCCCACACGCATGTTGACGTAACGCTGGAGCAGTTATATTGGCTTTAGTTAACTCGTCAATAATCGCTTGGCGTTTTTGCTCGGTCTGCTTTTGATAAAGCTCATCAATCTCATTCCATTTGCTTAAGCTTTCATCGCTATACCATTCACTCTCATAGTTTATCGCTAAGCGGCTGATAAGCTCTGCCGTCCACGGTGTTTGTAATCCCATTTGCAGCTGTTTATGGGTGAAGGGCGGTAAAACGTAAGGTAGCGCCTTGCTAAGGGGCGTCTTAGTTAAAATATGATGCATTGCCGACATGGTATCGGTGTAATCGGCTAAGTCTAGCGTCATCTTATGATTAGAGCGCAGTTTTTCAACAAAGTTAGCCACATTGGCGGTCTCTTTTACAGTTGAATATCCTGTCCATGCCCACGGGCTGACTCGTTTAATATGCGGTTGGCGATAATCAGTAGCGCCTTTGCTAATATTCACCCACCCCCTAATCGGGCTGCCGAGTTGATTACCGGCGGTAATATAGGCCCAGTGATTAGCCTCCTTATCGATAGCGATATGGTTATCACTCTTAAGTGAGGCAAGCGGTAGCGTGCGCGGGTAATAAACGGTATTCGTGTTATCTGCTGGGGGTAAGTTCGTTAAGCTTAAAGGAAAGGTCTGCCAATAGGCGATAGGCTGATTTAACTGACCTTCACCGCCCTGTAAGTGCATAACATCACATGCGTTAACCCAATAAGCGCTGTCACCGCCCATTAAACTAAAGCGTAGCTGCACTTCATCACGCGCGCCATGGTGCATGTTACCGTCTGATAAGGTGCTCAGGCTTGAGTCAGAAAATGACGGCGCATAACCAATAAGCAGCGCTGTATCAGGAATATTAGCAACCGTTAACTCTGGATATTGAAATTGATAGTAGGTAATAAGTTGGGCTTTATCTGCCGCAGTTAAGCGGTAGGTGGTTGGCTGAGGGTCAGCAAGACTATCCCATGCGCCATCAGGTAAGGTATGGGCATCAATAACTTGCTCAGCATGGCAGTGCTGGCGATTGATATTAAGCACATAATAAACATGCGCCTGTATATAGCAACTCTCACGCGGTGAGCCAATCAGGCTAATGTGCCGACCCGTTAATATTTCGCCATCACTTGGGCTTTCACTAATAAGCTGCGCCCCTTCTTCAACTAAGATAAGGTTTTTTTCGCTCTCTGGCAATTTATCGGCAAGTAGACGAGTTTTAGTGATAAACGCCGGTAAATCGTCACAGGTAAATAATTCCACGTGCCCTTGTAAGGTGAGTTTGTGATTCGAAGGGCGTTTTTCAGTGGCTAAAACTTGCCTTTTAGCTTGTGAAAACTGACCATTACTGCTCACATTGTGTCCTAAATAGCCGATAAAATCTCCACCACCGATCGGGGCAGGCTTATCAAGCACAACTATCTTATCAAGCGCTTTAGGTTCATAATTAAGCTCGGTTAAGTTCGCGACCTTAACCCAACCGTGGTGGGGCGAATCAGTCGTTGCACCACCTTCAACTTTTAAGCTTGTAGGGATATAATTGGTTTGAATTTTTTTAATTTTTGCATAGCCATCTTCTTGCCCATCAAACTCAAACCGTGTCTCTTTGGGCAAGTAGGCTAAAACATCCTTACCCTCTTTATTGGCGTATACCGTAATCCCCGCTACGCTAACCTCCGGTGAACCAATTTTATCGTTATTGTCTTTATTTACCGTATAAACCGTATTTTTATGGGTTGTGGGATCGGACTCAATGGAGCCAATCTCTTTACCGAACACATATCCAGTTATTGACACCAAATCTGCGTAAAACGTTCCATTGCTGTTTACTAAGCCACCTTCAATAATCGATTCTAATTTATACCATCCGCTCTTACTAATTTGGTCGCCAAGTTTGATTTTGCTACCTTTCAGTAATAAGGCGACACCAGGGGTTTTGGCGCCATTATGACGGACAATGGTACCTCTGATTGGGTCTTTGCAGTGACTGCTCACGCGCCCTGATATTAAGTGCCAGTACTGCGGCTGCGCTAAGGACGCTTCTTTGGCTAACTCTTGATAACCATACCAATCGAGTTGGTGCATATATAAGCTATAAAGGGTAATACTTGGCGGGGGATCTGTTTCACCTGCCACCTTGGGCATAGCAAAATAGTGACGGACTAAGGTAAAACCGGTTGAAAAATAGGCCACGCGTTCTCGACCATTGACTAATGGTGACGTAGGGGGCAGCGTGTCTTCATAGATTACTTTTGGGTAAACCGAGTTGACCCGATACGCAATCACTTCACCCTGCGCCATACAGCGAAGCATATTGTCATTACGACTGACGTTTTTAAACACGCCATCATCAATATGAATGCCACCATGCCATAAGCCATTTTCGCTAAACGGATAAAAACCATTTTTCGCCTCGGACAGGGCGCGATAGTAGGCATCTTGGCTCAATGTTTTATCACCAACGGGGAAGATAAAATGGGTAACTTTTTTTATTGTCATGGTAACTCGTCCTTAGTCACTATACCGTAAAGTTAATTGCGTCAAACGGAACTAGCTTTTGTAATAGTATATCCTGTTCCTTATTATCGATATTCATTGCCGCTGAACTACTTTGTGTTGCTGGCCCCATTTTTTGCAGTGCCGCCGCTTTGACGCTTACATTGCTGGAGGAGCCCAGTTCAATGCCAGCAGCGCTAATTTTAACAAATGAACCACCACAAATCAGGGTGATATCTTTAGCTGCTGAAAAGTCCACTTTGCTCTCAACACTGTCAATCGTCACATCTTGTTTAGCGGCAATAGCCATGGCGTCGTTTTGGGCTTGCAGCTCGACTTGACCTTGGTTAGCCAGTAGCTTGATGCCCGCTTTATGGGCAAAGATGCCGACCGCCTCAGATGAGGCTAAGGTGATATTGTTAAGCGCGCTAATGTCGGTTTGCTGTTCACTGGTTAGGCTGATACTGTTGCCACTGGAGAGCTGGATATTCTCATCACTGGTTAAGCCAATACCGGCTGGTGCATAGGCAATCATGCCGGCGTCGGTTAGCTGGTTGAGTGCGCTTTGTAGCTGCTGTTGACTGTCGATATCAGCGGGGTGCGCCTGCGCGCTGCTGGCGGCCTGTTGTAGCGCTTTAGCAATCGATAAGGCGTTTTCCAGCTGGCTAATCGCACCTTGCATATCGAGCTGCTGACCTTGGGCTTGTGGCTCGCTTTGTGCGGTTAGGTATAAACCTTTGTTCGCGCTAATGGCGCCCCATTCGTCGGTACGTAGCTCAAAGCCGGCGCCGCGTTGTTCTTTGTTTTGATTAACTAAGTGACCGAGGTTAAGCTGGCTTTTGCCGTATTCGGTGGCCAGTTTAATATGCTCTTGCCCGCGTTTATCATCCATGCGCAGTTTATTGTTGGCTGGCGTACGAAGCACATTGCGGTGTTTATTGATAGTCGTGACAGGGTCAGGATGTGTGCTGTCATGCATGGCATGGGCGATATACGGTCTATCTGGGTTACTATCGGTAAAGGCGATAGCCACCTCGGTACCATCGATTAAGGGGAAGTGAAAACCATAAGTGTCACCAGCATACGGCTTTGCCAGCCTCACCCATAGGCTCTCTTCACCGCTGCGCCAGGTTTTTAAATCAAAATCAAATTTAACTCGGTAGCACCCCATGGTGTCAATATAACCATAGGTGTCATTATCCGGGCTGGTCACCCGCGCCGGCAGCGTGCCGGTCACTTGCGGCCATGGTAACGGTGCCGGACGATACGGTTTTAATACGTTATACGGCATAGCGGTAAACTTAACGTGATAGGCCTCGCTACGGTCACCATAGCACTCGGTCGATAAAATCACTATCCCTTCACTGATGCCGTTGATCGGGCTGCCGCTAATGATGAGGCGTTGACCTGGGGCTAAATGGTAGTCATTGGCGTTACCGTGAATAATAATCTGTTCACTAATCTGCTGCTGATGGCGAATTTTGGCATACCAATTGCCACTCTCAATAATGTTGTCATCGCCTTTACGTTTAAAGTGCTCACCATAGCGGTAATCGGTGCCGGCGGTGGTGGTAAGTTTCGGTTGGCTATTAACTAATGAGTATCTATCGGTTTGTGCCTCGCGGTAGTTGTCATCATGGACAATCACCTGACGCGCTACGCTTTTACTGGCAAACTGTAAATCCCACACGCTATCGCGTGCGTTATCCATCATCCCGCTCGGTAATTGATAACTAATGCTGCCGACGTCCTCAAAACCTTGTTCATAATCGCTTAATACTAATACATCACAGTTGTGTTCGCTATGGCTTTCAAAGCGTAACCAAATACCAACATCGGCCAGTAAGCGCTGTATAAACGCCAGGTCGCTCTCTTGCCATTGCGTGATAAACTCCCGGGCTGGGTAGCTGTCTTTTAACACTAAGCGGTAATCGACGCCAGTAAAACCATGGCGGCGCAGCACCTCTTCCACCACGCTGACCACACTTTGGTTTTGGTAAATGGCGCTATAATGGTCATTAGCAAATAGCGCCAGCCGTGGCTGCAGTACCAGCCGATAATGCGCCTCGTCTTTATTGACCGATAGCTGAGCAAACTCGGTTACCACCCCATATAAGGTGCGCGGCATTGCCGGTTTATCGAGTGAGCTAATGTGCGTCACCTGCTCAAGTAAGTTGGGAGCTAAGAAGCTAAACTGGGCAGGCTGGTTAAGCACGCTATCGATCGAGATATGCGGGTCAAGGCTCGTGACGATAATCTCGTAACGCCAAGGCTGATTGAGGGCTTCATTACCGTGTACCGATAGCACCGAGAGCGCGGATGATACCCCTGACAGTGTCACTGCGTAGCGATTATGTTGCTGAGCACTAAGTACGTTAGTGAGTGAATTTAATGCAGTATCAAGACCGCTGGCCATGGGGTAACTCCTTTTATCTTATTCTGTTTTTATTATTGCGGTATTATTGTTATTAGCCTTCATTGGCTATATTTTTCGCATCATTCTCGATTAAAAGCAGTCAAAGTTCAATGACTATTTTTGCATTTTTGCGCGTAATTTGCCCTCCGCCGTTGCGCTATCTAGCATCGACACCTTTAACCAACTGATTGATTTTCAATCAGTTAACGGTTTATCTAATTAAAATCAGTTACTGAGTTGATCGCCAACATAGTGGTTTAGCAAAGCGAATCTGAGGATGGGATCTTAACGCTTTATATTATGCCTCGCGATAGTTCGGTTATTAATTTTGGATTTGATCGCGTTTTACTTGCATATTAGTCAATTTTTAGTATAACTATAGCGAGATTTAAAGGGGAATAATGTGAAATCAATTTTTATTACAGGTTGCTCAAGTGGTATCGGCCTGTTAGCAGCAAAAGCACTAAAAGCACGCGGTTATCGCGTTATTGCTTCATGTCGTAAACAAAAAGATTATCAAAATTTAGTCGCACTGGGATTTGAAACGGTCTTGCTTGATTTAAATGATGCTAACTCAGTAATGGAAGCCGCTAGGCAAGTATTGAACTTAACTGATAATAAACTGTATGCACTGTTTAATAATGCTGGTTTTGGTGTCTATGGTAAGCTAACAAGTATTAGTCGAGCACAACTCGAAGCGCAGTTTTCAACGAATTTTTTTGCTGTTCACCAATTAACGCAGTTATTGCTACCAGCCATGCTTGCTCATGGTGAGGGGAGAATTATCCAAACTAGCTCAATTGTTGGCATTATTGCAACGCCAGGCAGAGGCGCTTATAGTGCTAGCAAATATGCGCTTGAGGCTTGGTCTGACACAATGAGGCTCGAGCTTGCGCATACTAATATTAAGGTTTGTATTATTGAGCCGGGCCCGTTAAAAACGCAATTTTCTAGTAATGTTGAGCAAGCAGAGCAAAACAATGTGGTAGAAAATCCACCGATTGCGAAACGATTTACCTTGTCGCCAGCTGCGATTTTGCCTAAGTTATTCCATGCGTTAGAAGCTAAATCACCAAAAGTTCGTTATCGAGTGACATTTGTTACCGTGCTTGCTTCAATCGGCAAACGTTTGCTACCCAACAAACTAATGGATAAAATTCTTGCTAATAAGTAAATCATTTAGTTGAACAGATAAAGTTAAACAAATAAAGTTAAACACGTAAAATAGGATCTCTTTGCTATGCAAAATGCATTTATTTTAGATATAGATGAACAAAATATTCAACAGGTACTGCAACAATCGTCTAGTTTGCCAGTATTATTCTATTTTTGGTCTGACAGAAGTCCACAATGTCAGGAGTTGACGATCACACTTGATAAAATTGCCAATGAGTATCAAGGTAAATTTATTCTAGCGAAGTTAAATTGTGATGAGCAGCCAATGCTCGCTGGACAATTTGGTTTAAGAGCGATACCGACGGTTTATCTATTTCAAAATGGTCAACCTGTTGATGGTTTTCAAGGACCCCAGCCCGAAGATGCAATTAAAACGTTATTAAATAAAGTGTTACCAAATGAAGATGAATTAGCGTTAACGGCGGCTCAGCAGCTCGTAGATGAACAAAAATACGCAGAGGCATTGCCATTATTAAAGCAGTCATGGCAAGCGTTAACAGACCATTTAGATAAGCCACGTAGCGATATTGCGTTTTTATTAGCTAAAGCACAAATTGAGTTGAAACAGCTTGATGAAGCAAAAGCAACGCTTGCAACGATTCCGTTACAAGATCAAGATAGCACTTATCAGGGGTTACATGCTGAAATTGAACTATTAGCACAAGCGGCTAATTCGCCAGAAATACAACAGTTACAAGCCGCCCTAGATAGCGATCCTAATAATATTGAGTTAATGGTTCAATTAGCTTCGCAATTTATGCAAGTGGGACGTCATGAGGAAGCATTAGCGTTACTATTTGCACCATTAAGCAAAGATTTAAATGCTGGCGATGGTCAGGCTAAAAAAGCGTTACTTGATATGTTAGCGGCATTAGGTACGACTAACCAAGTGGCGGCGACTTATCGGCGTAAGCTTTATACTTTACTCTATTAATTCAGCGCTTATAACGTCGCTTACTTATGTTAAGCCGATTAAAAAAATGATTCAGCGCAATACGCTGAATCATGATTAAGGTTCGTTATTTATGTTCAATAACTCTTGGTATTGCTTCGTTTGAGCGCAGAGTTAAAATTTCAACGCCATTATCAGTCACTAACACAGTATGCTCATATTGGGCCGATAAACCGCGATCTTTGGTTTTAACTGTCCAACCATCTTTCATGGTTCGAGTTCGCCAATCACCAGTATTGACCATCGGCTCTATGGTAAATGTCATCCCGGCTTGAAGAGTCACGCCATCGTCATCGGCCTCATAATGCAGAACTTGCGGTTCGTCATGATACACTTCACCAATACCGTGCCCACAATACTCGCGCACACTTGAAAAACCAAATGAATCAACATATTTTTGGATTGTTTTACCAATTTCACGCAACCGTAAACCAGGTTTAATAATTTTAATTGCTTCATAAAGGCTCTGTTGAGTGACTTCACAAAGGCGAAGGCCAGTGACAGTGGGTTTTCCTGCGATATACATTTGCGAGGTATCACCATGATAGCCATCTTTGATTACGGTTACATCAATATTGAGAATGTCACCATCTTTAAGTTTTTTATCAAAACTCGGAATACCATGGCACACCACATCGTTAATTGAGATACAACTGGTATGTTGATAGCCGTGATAACCGATATTAGCAGGGATCGCTTTTTGTTCATTGATAATATAATCGTGGCAAATTTTATCTAATTCACCGGTTGACACGCCAGGCTTAACATAAGGCGCAATCATTTCAAGTACATCTGCGGCTAGTTTGCCAGCAATACGCATTTTTTCAATTTCATCTTGCGTTTTGATTCTAATAGTCATTTAATCCAGTCCTAAATCAGTAAACGATTGTTATTCTAACACAAAGTTAATTAACGATAAATTTATTGCATCTATCGCTGCTTTATATATGGGTTAAAATTGCTAAAATTAACGGCGTGACGACCGATGATAAAATCGTTGATATTAATAAACTTGAGGCAATTGGTCCTTGTAGTAAATTAAATTGCCGTGACATGATATAACAGTTGATGGCAATCGACATTGAACCTAATAGCACCACAACGTAAGTTTCTAGTGTCGGCAAGTGAAGTAATACCGCTAGCCAGTAGATCACAAAAGGCAAGATGGCCAGTTTTAGTAAGCAAATCACGGAGCTTAATCGCCAGCCTTGGCTAATTTTATATTCCGCAATCCCCATGCCTAATACAATCAGTGATAAAGGCGCCGCCATATCGCCGACCATTTTGGTTGATTGGCTGATAAAATTAGGCACAGGAAAGCCAATATAGTTGACCATAAGGCCCGCAAAAATACCTAAAATGACCGGATTTTTAAATACATTTTTAACTGCTTTTTTTATTTGTGTTGTAGATAGTTTACCAACTTGCGCAAATTCGATTGAGATGGTTGCTAAGGTCCAAAGGATTAAAGCGCTAAAAACGACCACTAAAGCCACGCTTGGGACAGCGTTATCGCCCAATAAAGCTTTGATGATAGGTAAACCGACAAATACGTTATTACTATAAATTCCTCCCATCGAAAACATCGTTGCTGAGGCGCCATCAAGTTTAAACAATTTAGCGGCAATAATCCGACCAAAAATAAAAACGAGTAACGTTCCGCCAAAAAAAGCAAATAATACTCGGTAGTCTGCTTTAGGCTGCTCGGAAAAATGGCTCATAATATGAAATAGCATAATTGGGATGGCAATAGCAAAGGTAAACTTGGTTAATCCATCAGTGATTGATTTTGGCCATTTAAAGATTTTAACTAATAAAAATCCAAGCAAAATTAACAGGAATAAGGGTAGCGTTGCTAGAAACTGTAACCATAATGTATTTAAAAAATCCATTTTAGTATGGCTCTCCGATTATTAGATATAGGGTGTTAATTATTATGTTTAAATTTTATGCCGATTTGTAGTTAATGTATATAAACTATACCAAGTTTGATTGCTATTATTTTATATTCAAATTAGTGAGTTTGTTGTAAATCGGTATTCGGTATTTTGTCGACAACATAAAACCAACCTAAGCTGGACGTAATGAATAATATCGCTCTAGCCTTATGGCGCGAGCGATCGCAGTAGCTCGTTTATAACGTTAAAGTAAATAGCAGATTATTTGCTAACTATTCAATACAGGAATGTTATATAAGCTCAAATGGTGGGTTTTAATGTAACTAAAATATAAACAATACCTTATCAAAAATTGAACTTTTTTAGTTTATTTTAAATAACTTTTGAATAAAATATCGTCGTTACCAATAATAATTACTATAAGGAATATATGATGAAATTAAAGAAAACGATTATCCTGCTATTTGTCACTTCACTAACTCCTCTTTATGGGCAAGCTAATATAGTAGAAGGGAATATTGTTCTTAAAAATAATGAAACGGCTTATTCCGTGGTTGGTGCTGAAACTGATTGGCACGATGATTTTGGGAAAGCGACAGGGACGGTCTCCGTTAACGATTCAGCATCGGTTACTCAATTTATTTATGGTTCGGAAGCTAGCTCAAGATTAGAATCTACAGCAACTGGTAGTGTTTATTTAAATGATAATGCATCAGCCCTTACTGGCGTTAATGCTTATGAAATAGCGGGAGCTTATGCTGTCGTAAGATATAACAGTAGTTATTCTGCAGTTCTTACTGCCAGCGCAATCGGTAATGTATACCAAAATAACAATTCTAAGTCCTCAAGTAGCACTGGCGCTGTTATTTCAGTATTCTCAAGGCATCAAAATCAAATCATAAATGGTAGTGCAATTGGAAACGTCTATTTAAATAATACATTAGCTCCCGATGAGGCAGATGATAGTTTTTTTGCAGCTGTAATCGGCGCTAGAGCGGGTGCTACAGAACAAGATGGATTACCGGTTAATGATAAAGCTTATCTCAAAGCAAAAGGTAATGTCTATTTGAGTAAAAATGCTTCAGCTAGTCATATTAATGGCGCCGAAGTTATGGCGCGAGCATATAGCGGATCGACGCTTATAGCGGAAGGAAATGTGTATTTAAAAGATAATGCCAGAGTAACTTATGATATTCACGGCGTAATGATTGGTGATAATGTGCTCTATCCAGTAGATAACGTAAACGCAACAGTAACAGCCTTGGGGAATGTATATCTTGACGGTAATATAAAACTACAAAAAATATCATATGATGGCAATTTGGAGTATTTAACGGAAATATTTGGAAGCTATTTCATAAATGAACCTAAATATTACCAAATATTTAATGGCAATACCTTCACGATGGGCGCTAATCCCGTTACGGTATATGGGTTGGGTAACTTTGAGCATTATAACTTTTATCTCAATGATTATAATAAAGATGCCATTAAAAATAGCATAGCTTTAGTCACGGTAACAGGGAGGATTGAAAATGATAATACCGTGGCGAATAAAAATGGTGTTGCGGTAACCACCACAAATAAATCAAATATCAAAATTGCGGGGATATCAGGTGAAGGAATAACTAAAGTGGGTGATACCATCACACTTATTGATGCTAGTTACCGAGATAAATGGGATAATGGCGTCACCTTTACTGGTGGCGATAATACCGATAATATTGCTGGATTATTTAATGCTCCCAACAATAATACGGTCGATGTTGGGTTAGTCGGTAAAGCCGATATTAGCTACACAATTAACACTGATAATACCATTACAGCAAGTATTGATGACATTCGAATAGATAACCATAACTTAACCGCTAAGGTAAAACCACTGGCAGAGGGGCGCTTAGGTGGATTACAAAATACCACACGGGGCGCAGACTTACTGCTTAGTTCCTTTGATGATAAGAGCCCACCGACAGCAGGCAGCTTTACACCGATCGCCGTATTAGACGGAGGGATGAGCAAATACCATAGTGGTTCACATATTGATTCTCGAGACTACCGTATTATGATCGGCTCACGTTACCAAATGTACGATAATCTTGCTGCTGGATTAACGGTTGAATATGGTCGTAGCAATTATGATACGTATAACCAATTTGGTTCAACAACCGTAAATGGTGATGGTCATAGTGATAGCTATGGATTTTCGCTTTTTGGCAAGTATGTGTATACGTTGCCGGTAGGGCAGATTTATAGCGATGCGGCACTACGTTTTGGGCGAACAAGTACCGAATTTAATTCAGGCGATATCATCACCGGTGGAGGGAGTGCTGCTTATTATAAAAGCAAAGTCAATTATATTGGTGGGATTATTGGTGGTGGCTATGTCTATCCTGTTAATGAAATATCAAGTTTTGATTCTTCGATTCACTATTTTTATACCCGTTTAGGCTCTGATAGTGTGGTTGTAGATGGTGATAAGGTTAATTTTGATAAATCGATATCGTCACGTATTCAGTTAAAAGAGCAGTATAACCACCAAGCTAGTGACGTGATGACATTATCGTTAGCGGGGATCTATGAATATGAATTTGATAGTGATGCCAAGACTAATGTATCTGGAATAAGCATTGATGCTCCAAGTGTTAAAGGCTCAACGGGTATTATGGAGCTTGGTATAAAAAGCACGCCGCTTGCCGATAACCGCAATTTTAGTATTAACCTAAATGCTAGAGGTTATTTTGGTAAACGTGATGGCGCCAGTGTCTCGGCGCTAGTTGAATATAATTTTTAAATTTGATTTAACTTATAACAATCTAGATCTACTCGTAGCGTTAGTATTTTATATAACCGCTACTAGAGATCTAGATATCACAAGTCGAGAGATACTACCGATAATCAGCGTTGGGGCAGCAAAGTAGCTAAAACCTACCCGTTGTTTGATAACGTCAAAGTACTTTACTGGCGACATAAAGCGTGTTTAGGTGCACTAAGCTTAGTATACGATGCCCGAGCTAGGGGTGTGATGTTTCAGAAAAAACGGTAAGTCGAGTACCAAGGCAACTTGGTTTATGCAGTAAAACCGCACGTAAATTTAAATATTGAACGGGCACAGGGCGATATCATGATGTAGCGCTCAATAACATTTGATAGGCAGTTTAATATCGAGAAACCCAATACTGTTTGGATGACTAATATCACTTATATCAAAACGGGTGAAGGTCGGTTATACCTATGTATTATTATTGATTTATTTGGTCGAAAAGTCATTGGATGACAAACTTGTCAACATATTCATCGACATTTAGTTTGTAACACACTGCAAAATGCCTTATTCCGCCGCCCCTTTCCCAAAGGGGGCTCGATAGTGACTGCGGAAGCTAATGTTGCTGTGCTGATTTTAAGGGATCAATATTACAATATTGGATTAGCTAAAGTATGAGTAGAGCTGGCAATTGCTGGACGACTGCGATAGCTCAGCGTTTTTTCATACATTAAAAACGCATATTATGTATGATTGTTATTACAAATATTACAAAACTCGGGAGATGGCAGGCAAAGCACTATTTGAATATATTGACATCTATTATAATTGTGTTCGTCGGCATTCAACTAACAGTTGGATATCGCCAGAACAATATGAACAACAATTTTACCAAAATAACGAATTTATAAAGGTTAGCACGGTCTAATATTTTGGCAGGAATCATCCTGTGCGCTGTGTTTTTTCGGGTGTTGAACTAATGAGCAATAAATAAGGCTGATGAAATTTTAACGCATAGCCAACAATTTTAAGCCTATGTTTTAGCATTTCCCCCAAATAGGCATAATGAAGACTTTCAGCGGCAGGAAATTATTGTACCCGTTCCGCATAGCGTTCGATGGGTCTTAGATAGAGCGACTTAAATTAAACTTTTTGTAAATCTAATCTAGAAATTTTTTTTAAATTAAAGAAATCAATACATTACTGGTCGTTTTTCAATGTGAAGCCCAATATTTATATCGTCAAAGTAGAAAGTGCTATTTAATCTGTATCATGTATACTTATTGTTAGTCGAATTACATTAAAGCGCTTAAGCTTGGTAAGTTAACATAGTTCTCGATATAATTGAATATTTACCACTTAAACTAACAAAAATTTGAACAACAAATCAATAACAAAATAGGTTATAGATATTGAATAATGCTATAACGTTGAATTTGCTATATTGATGTTAGCGAGTATGATTATTAAAACCTTTTTAGAAATATATTGTGGCCTTCATTATTTAGCTAGGTATGAGAAAAGGAGTTTAAAATGCAAAAATATAGTCGAAAGTTGCCATCAGTAAAACAACTACAATATTTCTTAGCGGTTTGTGAAGAACTTAATTTTAGAAAAGCTGCTGCTAAATTAAATATTACCCAACCACCTTTATCATTACAAATCAAAGAATTAGAAAATAAATTAAATACTTGTCTCATAATTCGTAATACACAAAACGTTGTTTTGACAAAAGATGGAGAGTTATTAAGGGATAAGGCTTCAGCTTTATTGGAAGAAATATGTTCAATTACTAATGTATTTCGAACTGACGAAATACCAAAAATAGTGATAGGCATGACGAAGACTCTCAGTTATGGCTTTATTCCAATCTTAACTAAATTTATGTTACATTTTACTGAAAATAGCACTGTTTATAAAGATAGTTACACTTCAAAAGAGCTACTAATCGAATTAGAAAAAAATAATATGGATTTTGTTGTAACATCGTTTTATCCGCATGAAGATAATAAAATGTTTTATCGATTAATTCATCAAGAACCTATGATTCTAGTCCTTCCCGATGACCATCCTGCTAGTAATGATGATTTAGTGGACCTAAATAGTGTAATTGATTTGCCTTTGTATTGGTTTAATCGAAATTTGAATCCTAGTTATTATGACCAATGCGAGAAAGTTTTTAAAAACCTATCGTCACCTCTTATTCGTCGTACTGAGTTACCCGACACTCTTTCAATGTTATTAGAGATTTCTCAAGGAAAAGGCATGCTTTTTATGCCTAAATCTACTACTCAAGCTAAAATACCAGGAGTAACATACAAAAAATTTATACCTTATTTTGAAAAAAAATTTTTAATAAATATCTTCTTAGTGTGGAACACCAGTACGCTCGAAAATCAGCATGCCCGAAATATTATCGATTTTTTTAACAAATAGACCATTTACACAGTTTAATTATCATTCTGATTATGGTAAAAAATAATTGAAGTATGGTGCAATGAATACTAATACTCTTGGCATACCTAGATATATTGCAAATAGACAAGGGTAACGGGTCGTTCAGAAAAATTTAGAACGAACGCGATAGTTAGCAGTATTTAGTCTTTAAAATCCTTTTTCATGAAAATATACTTTTCACTTATAGCTTTTTTTCAATAGCATCAATATAGGATGATCCCAATTTTTGCCACGCAATTTCAACCTTAATAAAGGCTGATACCTTTTTTATATCATGAAATAAGTATTTCGAATTTTTCCCATATTTATTTAGTATCAACTCGCAATATCGCAAACAAAATAATAAATAGGAAAAATTATGCCTTCATCATACATGCTTATTAATCGTTATTTAGTTGCTGACGGATTCCAATCTCAAATTCAAAAATTAGCGATAGAAATTGCTAAGAATAATGAGAGTAGTTTTTATTTTTCTATTGAACAGGACGAATTAATTGAGTTTAAAGGGTTTTCTTCATTAAATGCACTTACAAATTATGAAAATATACTTGAAAAAGTATTTATCGAATTCAAAGACTGTATTAAGGCAGATATTAAAAGAGAATTACTAAAATATGTCGAAAGCCCTATCAAATCACAAACAGAAATTCCATTAACTGAGTATATTCAATTAAGACACGTTGAAGTCCCACCTTCCGTTTATGAAGCTTACTTGAAATGGCGGGATGAGACTATCTTTAATGTTGTGCGTGAAAACAAATCTACTATTACTTCATTTGATGCTTATCACTCATTAATTAGTGGGACCCCTGGTGTGATGTTTATTGCATCCTTTGCCGGTGAAGTGAACAAATATCTAAAACCATTTACGGATGATAACTACAAAAATATCGTTAAGCAAGCGGCTGATAGCTATATTACGGGTGATAATGAAGGCTTATATACCAAAATTTATAAAAAAATTGATTAATAGTTTTTTAGAAAATTTTAACTCTGAGTGTATGTGTAATAACAAGGGAGAAAAAGAGATGAAAAGTGGTACATTGATTGTGGTCGGGGATAAATTTGAAGAGTTTGCTCAAGCAGAACAAACGATTACATTGAGTCAATTAGAAAGTATTATCAAAATTCCATCTAAAGTATTTTCTAAGAAAAACAATTTCGTGGTGGGATTGGGGTGTAGACTAGATCTTTACGAACAAGTCATTAACAGTGTGGAGGCTGCAAACACTGACCATAATTTTAGCTTAGATGCGTTAAGAAAACATCATCAGAATTACTTTTTAGCAAATAAGAACACACATCAAAAATCAGAACACAATGTATTGATAGGTCAAGCAGAAAAATTGGATGATAATCTTTATTCGCTTCCGTTTATGATCGATGAACGTTGTACTTTAATGGCTGATCATCAAACAGGCCGCCATGTGCAAGGAGTCTTGATAACAGAAGCTTTTCGTCAATCATTTATTGCAATAGCTGAAGAATTTTATTCGCCCAATAAAGAGATTAATAAGTACTTTGTGATTAACGAAATGAATATCTCGTTCATCAATTTTGTATTCCCGTTACCTGCAACAATTTACTTTGAATTATTGAATATTGATTCAAATGAGTTTAGAACAAAATTAAAAGCAAGAATTTCACTGAAACAAAATAATGTCCTATGTGCGACGATGGAATCTCAGTTTATCGTGTATCCTTCCGAATATATCAGCAAAAAAGAAGCTAAGCTCGCTGAGGAGGTTTTGTCATTATATATAACTAACCTACAGGAAACTGAGGTTGTTAATCATGTATAGCCAAATATTTAACTTAACCGCAACTACCCAAGGACCTTTATATCCACCGTCTGAAATTATGGATCAAAATGGGCATTTTGTAGTAGTTGGAAATATTATTAAATTTGGTGAAGTTTCGTGGGGAATGGCAATTGTAGATCGTAACAGCGTATTGCCAGATTTTGGTTCATATTATCCTTACAAGATTTTAGAAAATCTAGAACATGCGAACGAAGAACAACTCGATAATATCGAGTTGTTTTCTCTACCTTTACCTTTGCCTTTAAATAATTACTCAATGGTATTTGCTCCGGAGCAAGCACCTAATGCAGCTAAAACGATTCGAGCAAGCCTTCCCTTAAACAAAGGGTATATTTATGATTACAGAGAGTCTGATGGTCGTCGTAATATATCGAAAATCAAATTAAAACATTGGCTTAAAGCTGAGGGCAAGTTAATCATCACTATTAATGAAAATAAAACAAAAGCTAGATTTGACTTTTTATTTAAAAAATTGATTCCTAACAGTCTCTATACAGTAATGAGCCTTCGCGAATTGGATTTATCACCAGAACATCCTACTCGACCAGGTCCTTTGGGGATACCCAATGTTTTTACCACAAATGACCAAGGTGACGGAAATTATTATGCGGAGCTCGATAACCCATTTCCCCAAAAAGAGAAAAATAGCAATAGAATTATTAATGTAATTGTTCTTTTTATGAGTTCTCAACAATCCTATGGTGGCGCCATTGGTTTGTACGGTTTGGGTGGCGATGTTCATGCTCAACTGAAATTAGATCAAACCCACTTATTTGATAATTTAATAACCAATTTTTGGGAGGATAAATAAATGTCACATATAACGATCGCTGGCGGGCTACTCAAAAATGATACTGTGGCAAATAATTTATTGGCTGAAGTTACAAGAGTTGTTCGTCCGATTGTAGGATGCCCCTTAGGCAAAATTTCAGTGCGTCTTCAAGCAATCTTACTCAATCGATGGAACTATATCGGTGTTACAGGATATGACCCTGATTTCGTCAATAAAAATTGCAGAAAAGTATATGAAAAATTACAGGACTTAAATAATGATATCTAATTTGACTAATCACCGTGATCCAGTGACTGCATTTTTTGATGTAGACGACACATTAATCTCGGTAAAAAGTATGTTTGATTTTTTTCAGTATTGGGTTATTCAACAAAATTTACCTAAAATTAAATTAAAATTTGACCATGAATTTAAAGTGGCAAGAGAAAAAAATAGTCCAAGAGAAGAATTAAATAGAATGTATTATCGATTTTTTAAAGGTCACTCGCTCAATAGCGTTGAGTTGCTTGGCGTGGAGTGGTTTAAAGAAAAAATATTATCCCCAAATTTTTTTATTAATAAAACACTCCAACGATTAAAGGAACATAAAAATAAAGGAGACAAAATAGTATTTGTGTCTGGCTCTATGTCACCTCTTCTACAACCAATTGCAAATCACGTAGGTGCCGATGATCTACTTTGTACAGATCTCATTGTAGATATTGATCGTAATTTAACGGGTGAAATCGGTCCAATTCAGACTATTGGAGCGGGGAAATCAGATGTCATGAATAAATTTGCTTTAGCTAATGATATCAAACTTAGTGATTGCTATGGCTACGGTGATGATTTTTCTGATATGTACATGCTTTTATTGGTGGGAAATCCTGTTTATGTCGGTAATCAACCGCAAATGCTGGATATTGCAAATATCAATAATTGGGAAATTTTAAATTAACATTGAATTGTATCTAACCGTTTGAATAACAGATGGTTAGATATTAATGTAGGGAAATAATATAAATGAAACGTAATGAAAAAATTGATGACATAGTTATCGTTGCGGCCAAGCGTACTCCTATTGGTTCTCTTTGTGGTCAATTGTCAAATATACCAGCAGTGGAACTTGGAGCCATTGTAATTAAAGATTTATTAACACAGACTAGAATACCTAAAAATGAAATTGATCAGGTTATTATGGGACAAGTTCTCAGTGCCGGTTGTGGTCAAAATCCAGCTCGTCAAGCTGCATTAAAGGCCGGTTTACCTGAAAGTGTAACGGGGTTAACAATTAATAAAGTTTGCGGTTCTGGACTAGTTGCCGTGAATTTGGCTGTACAAGCTATCCGTAATGGCGATGCGCAAGTCGTTATTGCGGGTGGACAGGAAAATATGTCCAAAGCAGGCCATGTTATTTCTGATATGCGAAAAGGGATACGTTTAGGTAACAGTCTCATTGTTGATACATTAGTTTTGGATGGATTAACTGATGCCTTTAATAATTATCATATGGGAATAACTGCTGAAAATGTAGCTGCAGAAAATAATATCAGTAGAGATGATCAAGATCGTTATGCACTTCAATCGCAAAATAAAGCACGGACAGCTTCACAAGCGAATGCATTTAAATATGAAATAACACCAGTCATAACTAATAATCCACATAAAGGCGAAATTATTATTGATCATGACGAAGGCCCACGTGAAACATCGTTAGAACAATTATTATCACTAAAGCCAGTATTTAAAAAAGAAGGTGTCGTTACCGCAGGTAATTCATCAACAATTAATGATGGAGCCGCCGCTGTCATTGTTTGTACCAGGCAAAAAGCATTAAGTTTAGGATTAACTCCATTAGTTACTATCGGTTCATTTGCGAATACTGGTATTAGCCCTACCGTCATGGGTTTAGGTCCAATTAGTGCGATTCGACAATGTTTAAATAAAGCAAATAAGTCCATAGATGAAATTGATTTATTCGAATGCAATGAAGCTTTTGCTGCACAAGCGCTTGCGGTTAAAAGAGCGCTTAATTTGCCAGATGACAAGCTTAATATCAATGGTGGTGCAATAGCACTCGGTCACCCTATAGGTGCCTCTGGTTGTCGAATTTTAGTTTCACTTATCCATCAATTAACACTAAACAATCTTAAATCAGGCGTTGCTTCATTATGTGTTGGTGGTGGGGAAGGTGTTGCTATGTACGTGTATCGTCATTAATTAATTGGGAGAATATCATGCAACCAGATACAGTTCAAAATTACTTACCGGAAAAAACCTCTCGAATTGGTCTGACCATTTCGGCAGTCTTGGTCATTTTACTTGTTGGCTCTGTTTATATCAGTCAGCTCATTTTTCAGGAAATAGCCAAAAGTTTTGCAATAGATGTATTAGATGCTCGTTTTGTATTCAGTTTATCTTGTTTTGCTTATGCTATTTCATTTTTCATATATGGACCTTTATCGGATGACAAAATTTCAACACAAAAACTTGTTTTATTCGGTTGCGTTGGCACTGTTTTATGTTTGGTCTTATCTGTCTATGTTCAGTCATATATAGGATATTTGCTTGTCATGTCGTTAATAGGTTTTTTTGCTGCAGCTGTTCCGGTTGCTCTATTTGCTTATACGGCTAAAAATACATCTGATGATAAATTAGCTCAATCGATGGGTATTATGATTTCAGCCTCTATCGTAGGAATTATTTTTAGCCGAAGTATGGTCGCTATTTTAACTGATTATTTATCTTGGGAAATGGCATTTATTATTTATGCCTTGATGATTATTGGTATTACTTTTTTGATACCGTTAGGGGTTAAAAAAAGCGATTACAGTCGCTCTTCCGTTAGTATTAAAGAAATCTATTTGAATGCCGCTAAACTTTTGCTAAATAAAGTTGTAGTAATATTTCTTACTATAGGTTTTTTATTATTTTTCGTTTACTTAGGCATTTCTTCTTTTTTGACATTTTATCTAAAAGATGCCCCCTTCTATTTGTCTTCTACCGCATTAGGTTGGTTAAATTTTGCAGGTATTAGTGCCATTGTCGGGGCTATGATAAGCGGACGTTTATTACAGTATATTAGTAAGAAAACATTACTTCTTATCCTATTAAGCGGTGTCAGTCTTTCAATTGTAATTATTGGTTACAGTCCCTATTTATTGGGCATTGCAATTGGCTTGTTTTCCTTGTTTATGTGTGTTTTTGGATTACAACCGATAGTTATTTCCATACTAAATCAAATCGTGCCAATAAATTTAAGAGGAGCTATCTCATCTTTATATTTATTATCATGTCTTGCTGGAGGAAGTATAGGAACCTATTTGTTAGGTGTATTTTGGGAATATCTTCATTGGAACGGCATCATCGTTATTTGTTTCGCAATTAGCTTGATTAACATTTTTTTAACCGTCTTAGCTCAAAAATTAATAAAAAAATAAGGAAATTAAAATGAAAACAATTCTAATAACGGGTGGTTCAGGATCAATCGGTAAAGGTATTGCCGAGGTTTTGTTAGAAAAAAACTATAAGGTAGTTTTGATTGGTCGAGACATTGAACGTTTAGTAAATATCAAAAATGAACTGATTAAAACCACTAAAAATCAGCATGTTGAAACTTTTTCAATGGACATTACTAACGAAAAACAAGTTGTTGAGGTTATAGCAAAAATTTGGGAAAACCACTCAATCGATGCTTTGATAAATGCTGCAGGTATAGGAGAACCTATCGATTATTTCAAAACTACTGACGCTGATTGGATGGAATGTATTCAGACTAAATTGTTAGGCACAATAAAAACTACAAGAGAAGTCTCAAAATTGATGGCACAACATGGTCGTAAAGGAAACATCATCATTATAAATGGCACATTTTGTTATGATCCTCACCCAGATTTTATTATTAACAGCACAGTGAATTCTGCTTTATCAGGCTTTACAAAAGCCGCGTCAAAATACTTAGGGAATAAGGAAATACGTTTAAATACCATCAACCCTTGGATTACTGAATCTGAATCATGGCAAAACACAGCAAAAAACTTGGCTAATTTATACAAAAGTAACGCTGAAACATTGAACAAAAATTTTAAAGAAATGAATCCATTAAAACAATTTACCCAAGTGAATGATATTGGCCAAACCGTTGCTTTCTTATTGAGTGACCATGCTCAATATATCAATGGTGCATCAATAAATTTAGATGGTGGAGCATCCGTAGGCTACTAGTTTTTAAAGAGGATATTATTATGAATAAATTAAATATTTTAAAAAAATTAGCAATTTTATTTTTTATTATTTATGGCGCAGAGACAATGGCTAAAACGAGTATAGTTGCTTCGAACTTTAGTGCGCCAACAGGTATAGCATTTAATCAAACTGGAGATATGTTTGTAACCAATTGGTCTGGCCAATCTATTATTAAAATTTCACCTAATGGTCAAAGAGAAACTTTTTACTCTAATATTGCATCACCGGCAGGGATAGTGATTGATCAAGATAATAATCTCTACGTTGCCTCATATAGCGGCAATTATATCTTACGAATAAATGAAAAAGGGGAGGGAACAATTATTTCAGACAATTTCCATACACCAACGGGTATTGCGTTATCAAAATCCGGTGATTTATTAATTAGTAATCGTTCATCAGGTGAGATTGTGTCATTAAATCTTAAAACAGGCTCAAAAAAAATCATGGCGAATCGATTAACAACCCCAGTCGGTGTTACAGAATTACCTAATGGAGATCTGGTCGTTTCCCAATATAGTGGTCGGCTCACTTTAATTAAAACGAATGGTTTACAAACAGAATTAGGTACTGATTTTATCCGCCCTGGCGTAGGTATTATCACAGCGTCGAATGATACGGTAGTTGTGATTGACAATGGTGCGGGTGCGGTTCGTTCTGTTAATGTTCAAACAGGAAAATCAGAATTACTCGCAGCTGAGTTACATGGAGCAGTAGCCCTCGCATTCTACAAGAACAATTATTATGTTGGTACTTGGAATAACGGTTCAATTCATATTTTAAATAAAACGGAGCAATAAATTATGCATACAAAATTACCACAACGAAAATTAGGACAATTTCTTAACGTATCCGCAATAGGTTTTGGGGCAATGGGACTGAGTGAATTTTATGGGCCAGCGGATGATAAATCATCGTTAGACCTACTTCATAAAGTCGTTGATCAAGGAGTGAGTCTAATCGATACTGCGGATATGTATGGGCGTGGTCACAATGAAACATTAATAGGTAAATTTCTTGACCAATTAAGTTCGCAACAAAAGCAACAACTGACTATCGCAACAAAGTGTGGAATTGATCGTAGTGAGTCGTCGGGTTATTCTCGGAATATAAATAATAGTCCTGAATATATAAGAAAATGCTGTGATGAATCGTTACTCAGATTAGGTGTTGAGCAAATTAATCTTTATTATATCCATAGAATTAGTCGCGATGCAGTAATAGAAGAAACAATGCATACATTAGCTTCTTTGGTAAAAGAAGGTAAAATAGCGAGAGTTGGTTTGTGTGAAGTCCCTGTTGATTTACTTAAAAGAGCACATAAAACATACCCAGTTGATGTCGTTCAAACTGAATATTCATTGTGGACTCGAGATATAGAAGATGAACTCCTACCTGTATTAAAAGAACTTAATATTGGATTAGTACCTTACTCACCACTTGGAAGAGGTTTTTTGACAGGAAAATATGAATCTAGTAGTGATTTTGCGGAAGGTGATTTCAGACGAACAAACCCAAGATTTTCAGATCAAAATATCGAGCAAAATAAAAGACTATTAAAAATAATAAAGCCTATGACTATCAAATATAATTGTACACACGGGCAAATTGCACTTGCTTGGTTATTAGCTCAGTGGAATAGTATCGTACCAATACCTGGTACAAAAAAAGAATCTTATTTATTAGAAAATAATAAGGCTACTTTTATTAAGCTTGAACCAGAAGACGTTGCAATCCTTGATGGTTTAAAAAACAAAATACAAGTAAGCGGTGAACGTTATACTCCAGAAGGAATGAAAGGTATTTTTTAAAAATTTTTAGTAGGACTGTAAACCTGATAAAAATTTACGTTTGAAATGAACGTTTTTATCAGGTTGAAATAAATAGGTTTTAAAGTAATGGAGACTATTGAAATACCTGAGAATTAAGACTTCTATACTCTTTTAACGCCGCACTAAATTTGACATCATCCTTATTATAGGTGTTACTGCCGTAATATAAGCCTAACTTTTCAAGGGTTGGGTAAAGATGCTTGCATTGGTCTTGATTGTTAATACAGTAATTAACTATTTCATCCATCTGGCTGCTATAGCGATAACGGACGGGCTTAAATTTTGTATACCGTTACAGGTAATAGGGTTCAAAAAGATTATTATTATGGTAATGAGTTATGTCAAATATGGAATGAATTAACTAACGGAATGGGCGGCTGTTTGGCAAAAGTGGTGCTTAATTGCTAGGTACTCCTCTAAAATAATTTATGATAGGATGGTCTTTAATGAAAACGCACGAATGACCACAGGTATAGATAGGAATATGAATAAACAACAACTGGCTGCTAAAATTTGGGAATCGGCTAACCAGATGCGCTCTAAAATTGAAGCGAATGAATACAAAGATTACATCCTCGGCTTTATCTTCTACAAATACCTAAGCGACCAGCTGGTACAGTTTGTGACCAAAGAAGGCATGACAACTAACGATATCAAAGCACTTAGCGAAAAAGATACCGAAACTGTTGAGTTTGTGCAAAGTAATCTAGGCTACTTTATTGCCTATGATAATCTATTTTCTACGTGGATTGCGTCATCCTCAGATTTTGATGAGTCAAATGTACGAGATGCGCTATCGGCATTTAACCGTTTGATTTCACCCACGTATAAGAAGCTGTTTGAAGGTATTTTCACCACCTTAGAAACCGGTTTAAGCAAACTAGGCGAAAGTGCAGGGAAGCGCACCAAAGCTATCAGTGACCTACTTCACCTAATTAAAAGTATCCCGATGAATGCAAATCAAGGGTATGATGTGCTTGGTTACATTTATGAATACTTGATTGAAAAATTTGCGGCCAATGCGGGTAAAAAAGCGGGTGAGTTTTATACGCCTCATGAAGTATCCGTGCTGATGTCAAATATCATTGCTCATGAGTTAAAAGATAAAGATACCATTGAAATTTATGACCCCACTTCGGGCTCAGGTTCACTCCTGATTAATATTGGTGAAGCAGTTGGACAGTATGCTAAAAATAAAGATAGCATTACCTATTATGCCCAAGAGTTAAAAGCCAATACGTATAACTTAACCCGTATGAACCTTATCATGCGTGGAATTAAAGCCAGTAACATTAAAACGCGCAATGGCGATACATTAGAGGACGACTGGCCATACTTTGATGAAAGTGATCCACAAGGCTTTTATCACACCTTATATGTTGATGCAGTGGTATCTAATCCACCTTACTCACAAAGCTGGGATCCGAGTTTTAAAGAAAATGACCCACGTTACTCCCATTTTGGTCTTGCACCTAAAACCAAAGCCGATTTTGCTTTCTTACTGCACGACCTCTACCACTTAAAGCCGGGTGGCATCATGACCATTGTATTGCCACATGGTGTGTTGTTCCGTGGTGGTGAAGAAGGTGAAATTAGAAAGCAACTGATTGAGCAAAATCATATTGATACCATTATTGGTTTACCTGCTAACATTTTTTTTGGCACCGGTATTCCAACCGTCATATTGGTGCTCAAGCGGAAACGTCAACATACCGATGTCTTGGTAATTGATGCCTCTAAGCACTTTATCAAAGAAGGTAAAAATAATAAGCTACAAGCGTGTGATATTAAACGTATTACGGATGCGGTAATTAACCGTCAAAGTATCGATAAATTCGCAAAATTAGTGACCAAGCAGACCCTATGCGATAATGGCTACAATCTCAATATCCCGCGCTATGTCGATTCCGCTGCGGCACCTGAGAGCTGGGACTTACATGCGACCATGCTGGGCGGTATCCCAAACAGTGAAATTGCTGAGTTACACAATTATTGGCAATCCTTTCCGCAGCTGCATGATACGCTATTTACACCAAAATCAGCGGCTTATAGCGCGCTTGCGATTGATAAACAACATGTCCATGCCTGCATTAGTGAGCACGCAGAAGTGTTGACATTTATTAGTGCTTACAATGGGACTTTTAATGGTTTTGATGACTACCTAAATACTCAGTTAATACAAAACTGGCAAAGCGTAACACGCAACCAACAAGAAGCGATATTAAGCACAGAGCTATTTACCCGCTTAGCTCCGATAGCCTTAATCGACAAATACCAAGCTTACCAGTATTTAAATAATCAATGGCAAATCATCAGCGCCGATTTAGAAATGATGCAAACTGAAGGCTTTGCGGCGACCAGACTTGTTGACCCTAATATGGTGATAAAGAAAAAAAATGGACAAGAGGCAGAAGTGCAAGAGGGCTGGAAAGGGCATATATTGCCTTTTGATTTAGTTCAGCAAACATACCTCAGCGATGATGTGCATACCTTAGCCGCTGATGAAACCCGCCTAGCAGAAATTGCAAGCTCGCTCGAAGAGATTTTTGAGTCTTTCACTGAAGAGGAAAAAGAATCCGATACCGTAAAAGAGAGTCAGGACGGCTTTGCCGCTGCTGAAGTAAACAAAACGGCTAAAACGTTCTTGAAAGAACAACAGGATAGTAAAACTAAGTTTGCAGAAGAGAGCTATGAGGCCAAAATTATCCTTGCCAACCAGCTTATTGATGAAGAAAAGGTATTGAAAAAGTCAGTGAAAGATGCAACTACGGCGTTACATTTAAAAACTAAAGCTACCATTGAATCCTTAACTGATGAACAAGTGAATCATCTGTTGCAACTCAAATGGATTATGCCGCTTGGCAAAGAGCTTGCAGATATGCCAAACACGGTCATCACCCAACTAACCAGCCAAGTACAAGCCCTTGCCGATAAATATGCCGTTACTTATTCACAAGTAGCAAGTGAGATAAAAAACACCGAACAAGAGCTAGCAGAGATGACGCTTGAGCTCACGGGTAATGAGTTTGATATGCAGGGCTTGGTTGAACTTACTAGCTTATTGAAAGGTGAATAAGATGAGAGTGGATAAGATGGTGCCAGAGATTCGGTTTAGAAAATCTAGTGGAAAGTGGATTCAAGAAAATATATCAAATGTTGCTCCTTTGCAAAGGGGGTTCGATTTACCAAAAAGTGAAATGAATGCTGGTGTGTATCCTGTTGTAATGTCGAATGGAGTAAACGGTTTTCATAATGCATTTCAAGCTAAAGCACCAGGCGTTGTCACTGGTCGTTCGGGAACGATTGGAAATATCCATTATATTGATGTCGATTATTGGCCACATAATACTTCACTTTGGGTGACAAACTTCTATAAAAACGTACCTCTTTTTATTTACTATCTTTATATTAAGTTGGACATAAAAAAATTTGGTACAGGAAGTGGTGTTCCGACTTTAAATAGGAACGATGTTCATGATCAATTAGTTGCTTTTCCTAAGGATGAAAAAGAACAAACCGCCATTGGTAACTACTTTCAAAAACTCGACAGCCTAATCAACCAGCATCAACAAAAGCATGACAAGCTGAGTAATATCAAAAAAGCCATGTTGGAAAAGATGTTCCCCAAACAAGGTGAAACTATTCCTGAGATCCGTTTTAAAGGGTTTAGTGATGAGTGGAAAGAAACTGTGCTATCAGAGATTGTTAATAAATATGATAATTTAAGAATAGCAGTTACAACAAAAGATCGCATAGCCGGAATTATTCCTTATTATGGTGCAAATGGTATTCAAGACTATGTTGAAGGCTATACCCATGATGGTGAATATATTCTTTTAGCTGAAGATGGGGCTAATGATCTTAAACATTATCCTATTCATTATGTGAATGGAAAAGTATGGGTCAATAACCATGCTCATGTATTAAAAGCAAAGGAAGATAATTCAAATATATTTTTAAAATATGCGTTAAATAACGTAGATTTTGAGCCTTTTTTAGTTGGTGGTGGTAGAGCGAAACTCAATGCTGGGGTAATGATGAATCTCGAGCTTATAATTTCTACAGATACTGAGGAACAACTAGCCATCGGCAACTACTTTCAAAAACTCGATGCTCTAATTAACCAACACCAACAACAAATCACAAAACTCAATAATATCAAGCAGGCCTGCTTGAGTAAAATGTTTGTCTAGGGAGAGTAACGGATGACCACTTTTAAAACTGAAGCACAATTTGAGCAGGCTTTTATTGAGGTACTTACCCATAAAGGGTGGGAGCCTGAAATTCTCAAAAATAAAACGGAAGCCGAATTACTGCAAAACTGGGCGACCATTTTGTTTGAAAATAATCGTCAGCGAGACCGCTTAAATGATGTGCCATTGACCGACAGTGAAATGCAGCAAATCATTGAGCAAATCAAAGCGCTAAAAACGCCGCTCAAGCTAAATGGGTTTATTAATGGTAAAACCGTGGCAATTAAGCGTGATAATCCGGCTGATACCTTGCATTTTGGCAAAGAGGTGGGTTTAAAAATATACGACCGCCAAGAAATTGCAGCAGGTCAAAGCCGTTACCAAATAGTGCAGCAGCCTAAATTTGAACGCGGTAGTCCTTTGCGTAACGACCGACGCGGTGATGTATTGTTACTGATTAACGGTATGCCCGTTATTCATATCGAGTTAAAACGCAGCGGTATTCCGGTTAGTCAAGCCGTTAACCAGATTGAAAAATACAGTAAAGAGGGTATATTCAGTGGCCTGTTTTCGCTGATCCAAGTGTTTGTGGCAATCGAGCCAAATGAAGCTAAATACTTTGCAAGTCCCGGATCAGAGGGTAAATTTAATCCCGACTATCAATTTAACTGGGCTGATTTTAATAATGAGCCGATGAACGACTGGAAAGTTATTGCCTCGACCTTGCTTTCCATTCCGATGGCGCATCAGTTAATTGGCTTTTATACCGTTGCTGATAACACTGATGGCGTGCTGAAAGTGATGCGCAGTTATCAGTATTATGCGGCTAATGCGATATCGGACAAAGTCGCCAAAACCAACTGGCAACAGTTGGGTAGCGCGGCAAACAACCCTGAACGGTTAGGCGGTTATGTGTGGCATACCACGGGCTCAGGGAAAACCATGACCAGCTTTAAATCAGCCCAATTAATTGCGCAGTCTAAAGATGCCGATAAAGTCATTTTTTTAATGGACAGGATTGAACTCGGTACCCAGTCACTTACGGAATACCGTGGTTTTGCAAGCGATGGTGAAGATGTTCAAGCGACCGAAGATACACATGCTCTTATTACGAAATTAAAAAGCAGCTCTCCTGCCGATACCTTAATTGTGAGCTCGATTCAGAAAATGAGTAATATTTTTGAAGCGGTAGAGGATAAAGGCGTTGCGACAAACTCAGCGGACATTGAAAAAATTCGCGCTAAGCGCCTGGTGTTTATTATCGATGAGGCTCATCGATCAACTATGAGTGGCGGCAAAGAAAATAAAGAAGGTATGTTGGTAATAATAAAAAAAGGACTTCCCAAAGCGCTCTTCTTTGGTTTTACTGGTACGCCGATTCATGACGAAAATCAAATTAATCGCAATACTACCGCTGATGTGTTTGGTAACGAGCTTCACCGTTATAGTATCGCCGATGGGATCCGTGATGGTAATGTACTCGGTTTTGACCCTTATCGAGTTACCACCTTTAGAGATAGTGATTTAAGGCAAGCTGTGGCGCTTGAGCAAGCCAAGGCTAGCTCAGTGATGGAGGCGATGGCAGACCCCGCTAAAAAAGAAAAATTTAATTACTTTATGAATGACCTGCCTATGGCGGGTTATCAAGATGCGACAGGGCAATACCATAAAGGCATTGAAGATTATGTACCTAAAAGCCAATATTTAACCGAAACACACCAAGAAAAGGTGGTAAATGACATCTTAGATAAGTGGGATGTACTCAGCCAAGGTAATAAATTTCACGCTATCTTGGCAACAAGTAGCATTACCGAAGCGATTGATTATTACCGCCTTTTAAAAATAGCTAAACCTGAACTTAAAGTCTCGGCGCTATTTGATCCGAACATCGATAACGATGGTGGCGATGAGCGAGGCCCGACTTTTAAAGGCGATGGACTCGATGAAATCATGGCTGATTATAATGCACGTTATGGTCATGATTTTGATTTTGCCCGCCATGGTGCCTTTAAAAAAGATTTATCCTTACGCCTTGCGCATAAAAAACCTTATGAGCGTATACATACCGAGCCGTCAGCACAATTAGATTTACTCATTGTCGTCAACCAAATGCTTACTGGATTTGATTCTAAATGGCTTAATACCTTGTATTTAGATAAAGTGATTAAATATCAAGATATTATTCAGGCATTCTCACGCACCAATCGCTTATTTGGCCCTGACAAACCGCACGGCATTATTCGATACTATCGCTATCCGCACACGATGGAGCGGAACATCAATGATGCGGTAAAACTCTATTCGGGCGATAAACCGATTGGTTTATTTGTTGATAGATTAGAAAGTAATCTGAAAGTGATGAATGAATTAGTGGCTAACATAACTGAACTATTTGTTGGTGCTGGTGTAGGGGATTATGAAAAGTTACCTGATGATATTGATGCCTGCGCTAAATTTGCTAAATTATATAATACGTTTAATCAGCACTTAGAAGCCGCTAAAGTGCAAGGTTTTAACTGGAAGCAGTTAGTCTATTCATTTACTGAAAATGATAAGGAATATGACGTCACGCTAAATATCGATGAGCAAGGTTATTTGAGCCTCGCTCTGCGTTATAAAGAGCTCGCTAGCAAAGGAGACGGCATTGGCTCAAGTGGCGGTGATATCCCTTTTGATATCAATGGCTATTTAACCGAAATCGATACCGGTAAAATTGATGCCGACTACATGAACAGCCGCTTTGATAAATATTTAAAAGAGCTAGGTGAACATCAAAACCCGGCAAATATTGAAACAACACTAAATGAACTGCACAAATCATTTGCCTCACTCACTCAAAGTGAACAAAAGTATGCCAAGCTTTTTTTACATGACTTGCAGCGTGGCGATGCTCGGTTAATTGACGAATATACGTTTAGAGATTACATCAACACCTACAAAAACAGTGCTGAAAATGCTCAATTGAACGAAGTGGTTGATGCACTGGGTTTAGATAAAAAGCGACTTATAGCATTAATGGCAGATAGTGTTAATGAAACAAATCTTAACAACTTTGGTCGCTTTGATGCATTAAAAGAGACCGTTGATAGAGATAAAGCTAAGGTCTATTTTGAAAAACAAGATGGCATTACGTTACCTTTATTCAAGGTAAATATTCGGGTGGAACAATTTTTAAAACAGTTTATTTTCGCAAAATCAGATGATATCTGAAATGATATTATTTATACAGTATTGTTAAATTAACTTTTAATAATTTATTTAATAGCTTACGCTGAATTTAAACATAAGATTGAAGGTATGCAAATGCACCGCTACATACAGAGTTATATCAACCATGCTAAGTGTAATGCCTATAAAATATTTTCGATTAGTTGTGTCGACGCACCTGAACGCATAGATGAGAGGGCAACACTGGGTGTCATTTCCAATCGCCGGAATAAACGTTGGATGCTTGAGCAAGTTCGTGGTGTGTGTAATGCACATGTTTCAGAGCAGATTTTGCATGTCAGTGAAGAAATTGTCTCAATGCTCAACAAAACGGCTCAAAAAGCGTTAAATGGCGCAAAGCAAGGGTAATTCGTTTTAATAGAAATTGCATCAAGGGGAAAGGGTTTTGAAGGTAATTTTTTAATGGTAAGGGGTCATAATGGGAATGGCCCTATCCTAAAAAGGCTACAAGCAAAACTACCAAAAAACCTAAAAGGCTTTTGAGGGAAAAAGCATTTTAATCGCTATAAACAAAATAGTTTCAAGTTGTTTTATGCGTAAAACAAGCCGACACCATTAACCCAAAGCCCAATGCAACGTATTGGGTTTTTTATTCTCCAACTCGCGCTTTCTTTTTCTGCAATAACCGTTCAATTCTTAGCATATTTTTGTCTACCAACCAATCAAATTAATAATTGTAAAATTGTTTCACTTTGAGTCATTTTTGTAATAATATTCGCACTTTTATGATGGCGTTAAGATTAATGAAAATGTCCATATAAAATCAATATATTAGATAGGCGGGTTATTCGCTTGCCGATTTATAAACCGAAAGGATTTAAAGCCCATGATGTCACCTTGGGGTTTAATATAAGCTTTAGTTATTAGGTGACAAACTTAGTGTAACTCGTTACACGAGTAAACACAGATACAAACGGAATCAATTATGAATAAACATTTTTATCGCATTATTTTTAACAAAGCGCGCGGCATCATGATGGTGGTAGCGGAAATCGTTAAGCGTCACCAAGGTGAAGGGCGTAGCAGCCAAAAAGCCACCAGCACAACTAGCCGTGATAAAGTGACTGCCGCATTAAAACCACTGAGCTTTTTAACTTTTGTGGCTCTCGGTATGGTTAGTGTCGTAACCCAAACTCAGGCCAGCACCATTATTGCCGATAACAACGCTGCGCAGTCACAGCGCCCGACTATTATCGAGCGTCCAAATGGTCCAACGGTAGTCAATATTCAAGAAGCGAACGGAGCAGGCGTTTCACACAATAAATACAACCAATTTGATGTATCAAAAGAAGGCGTAATTTTAAATAATAGCGCGCAGTCATCAAACACTCAGCTTGGTGGCAATATTGCCGGTAATAGTAACTTAGCTAACTCTGGCGGTGCTAAAGTCATTTTAAATGAAATTAACTCAGCTAATGCCAGCCAACTGAACGGTAAAATCGAAGTCGCTGGGCAAAAAGCCCAAGTGGTTATCGCTAATGCAGCGGGGATTACCTGTAATGGTTGTGGCTTTATTAATGCGGATAGAGCAACCCTGACTACCGGTAGCGCTATTATCGGTGAGGACGGTGATTTACAAGGTTATCATGTTGAACAAGGTAATATTACCATTAATGGTGAGTTTGATAGCCGTGAACAAGATTATACTGGTTTAATTGCTCGCACAGTAAATATTAATGGTCAACTATACGCCAATAACCTAGCAGTTGTGGCGGGTAAAAATAAAGTCGAACATGAGATATCTACTAATTATAAAGGAGACGCCTACGATAGCGTCACAGTAGAAAAAATTTATAGTGATGATGCTAAACCGCAGTTAGCGATAGATGTTGCCGCTTTAGGTGGAATGTACGCCAATAAAATTAAAATGACCAGCACTGAGTCAGGGGTGGGTGTGCGTAATGCGGGAACACTGGGTGCGTATGGTGATAAACAAACTATTTCTATTGCAACGACAGGTAAAATCACCAATACTGGTAAGATGTATCTAGCTGACCCTATGCAAGGCAATACACTGGAATCTAATGGCAATAAAATAACCATTAACAGTAATTCGAACAGTTTATCGATTTATTCATCGAAATATGTCGGTGATGTTCCTCTTTATGGTGAGAATGATATACAAGCTGAAGAGGGTTATTATCTTACTAGCCAGAGGTGGTACAATAATGGTATACGCGTTTATACCAATGATGAGGTGGTCAATGAAGGAGAGATTAGTATTGCAAGCAGTGATACTGAATTTACAGCAATTGAACTTGCTGCCAAAAAAGGCGTTATTAATAGCGGCACGATTATAGGTAAAAATGATAATGTCCGTGTTTATTTAGAAGGTGCAGAAAAATTTTATAATAGTGGGACTATTTTTGCCGGCAATCGATTAGAAGTGGCTTATAGTGATATCTATAACTCAGGTACCATGACCGCAAATAGACTGATAAATTTTAATGACGGTCATCACTATGGTGGAGAGCAAGGTGTCGCTCGAATGGTCAATACTGGCGATATTATTTTTCTAGCTCAAAACCAATTATATTCAGATTATTCGATGGGGATTGAGGTCAAAGATTTTTATAACGAAGGAAATATCATCAGTAATGTGGATATGGATCTTGTTGCTACTAATTTTAATAATAAAGGTAATATAAAGTCATATGGCGACATGTACATAACTACTGCTGACATGATTTATTTAGAAGATGATGACGCGAATACACTTTATTCAAATGAGGGTAAAATTGTTAATAGTGGCACGATAGAGGCGGATAAAGACCTACTTATTGCAGTCAATATGTTAGATAACTCTGCTAATGGCAAAATAAGTAGTGGTGGGGTACTTGGCATCGGGAAATATCTAGCATTTGGCATAATTAGTGACGCTTCTGGAAAATTGATTGACTATACTATAAGTGTTACGGGCAAATCCCAATCAATCAACAACCAATCAGGCACCATTGAAGCAAAAGGTGATTTAACGATTAATGCTGAGCAAATTGATAATAGCGGAAAAATCAAGTCAGCTAACAATATGAACCTTGCGCTAAATATGCTCAATAACACAGACGGTACAATATATAGTGGTGGAGCCATTAATATAGGCAAAGACCTTAATGAAGACGGAACAATCACAGGCAGAGCCACAATGGTCAATAACCTATCAGGCTCGATTGAAGCGGCAGACGATATAACGATTGATGCTTTATATTATCTGTATAGCACTGATTAAATCTAGCTAAGAGAGCATTACCCGTTTTGCTATAAGCTGTCAAATCAATAGCAAAACGACAAAAGGTAACGCTCATGCTTAACGCCAAAGCCCAATACAGTGTATTGGGCTTTTTTATGTGCAAATTTCAGTCGTTTAAACGCGGCGTGGTGTTTATTTAATCACCAAACGCTAACTTCGCATTTATTTTCATATATTGGTCATCTCATGGCTTGATGGGCGCTATGCGCAAAATAGTGTTGCGCTGTTCGCTTACTCAGTAGCGTTACTAAGTCATTGTCTAACTAAAATAAAGAGTTGCCAATTGGGGCAAAATATCGTAATTTTACTATTTTACGTTTTTGCTTTAAAAATGTAATCGTAATGGAATAAAGCAATAATAAAAATAGAATAAAGATAAAAGGAGTTACCCCATGGCCAGCCGTCTTGATACTGCATTAGATCCACTTACCAACGCACTTAGCGCCCAGCAACATAATAAGTACGCAGTGACGCTGTCAGGCTTATCATCCGCGCTCTCGGTCTTATCGGTACACGGTAATGAAGCCCTCAATCAGCCTTGGCGTTACGAGATTATTGTCACGAGTCTTGACCCGCATATCTCGATCGATAGCGTGCTTAACCAGCCAGCCCAGTTTAGCTTCTTAGCTCCCAACTTACTTGAGCAGGTGACGCACATTAGCTCACTCGATAAACCGGCCATGCCGCGCACCTTATATGGCGTGGTGACTGAGTTTAGTCAGCTATCGGTTAATAAAGATCAAGCGCATTATCGGCTGGTACTGCAGCCACGACTGGCGCTATTTGCTAATGACCACAACAGCGCGATTTACCAAAACCAAAGTGTGGTCAGCGTGGTGGAAGCGGTGCTGCGCCGTCATGGTTTTACTGGCGTCGATTACCGCTTAGCGTTAAAAGACAGCTACCCAGCCCGGGAGTTTATCACCCAATGGCAAGAGAGCGACCTGGCGTTTATTCAGCGTTTACTGGCCGATGTCGGTATATGGCTACGCTTTGAAAGTCACGCCGAACACAACTGTGATGTATTAGTATTAAGTGATTACGAACACGGTTTTGAGGACGTCGGCAGTCTTGGTTACACGTTACCGAGTGGCATGGCGGATAAGGCGCGTGATAGCGTGTGGGAGTTACAGTTTGCCAGCAAAAGCGTAGCGCGTCAGGTGATTGTCCATGATGACAACTACCGCGAGGCACAAACCGATAGATACTCATTAGTTAACAGCCAACCAAAACTTACCACCACCGCCGGCACTGATTACCGCTATGGTGAGCACTTTAAACGTAAAGGCGATGACAACATTATTGAAAGCGGCAGTTGGTATGCCAAAATTCGCCATCAGCAGCAGATTAGTGAACAGATTATTATTCACGGTAAGGCCAATGACTACCACTTAGCCCCGGGGCAACGGCTGATTATTAGCGGTAGCCCGATCAACGGCATCAGTGAAGGGATAGTGATTTTATCGACCAAGTGCTATGGTGACCGCAGCGAGGCCTATCACGTTAAGTTTACTGCTATGCCGTATAACGTATTAAAGCCGTATCGCCCGGCACCGTTACCGTGGCCGCAAGTGACCGGCACACTGCCAGCGCGGGTGACTAGCCCGGATAATGACACCTATGGCTATATTGACACCATGGGGCGTTACCGAGTTAAGTTTGATTTTGACTTAAAAACCTGGCGCAGCGGTGAAGAGAGCTTATGGGTGAGGCTGGCAAAACCGTATGCTGGTGACACTTATGGTTTTCACTTCCCCTTAATCGATGGTACCGAGGTGGCTATCGCCTTTACCGATAGTAACCCAGATAGACCGTATATCGCCCATGCCATGCATGACAGCACACATCCTGACCCTGTCACGACTATCAATAAACACCGCAATGTGCTGCGAACGCCAGCTAACAACAAACTGCGGATGGATGATAAACGTGGGCAAGAGCATATCAAACTGGCGACTGAGTACGGCAAAAGCCAGCTTAACCTTGGCCACTTAGTTAATCAAAACAGAGAGCAACGCGGCCATGGCTTTGAGCTGCGCAGTGATGAGTGGGGCGCCATTAGCGCGAACAAAGGTTTATACCTAAGCGCACAAAGCGAGCCACAAGCGCAAGGTCAGCAGCTCGATATGCAAGGTGCGATTGCTCAGCTGGAAAACGCCTTATCGATTGCCAAAGCGCTACAAAATGCCGCGAATACCGCGCAGGCACACCCCGCTGATATCGACAGTCAACAGCAGCTACAAAGCGCACTCAACCAGTTAACCGAAGCGGGCATGATTGCTTACGCACCAGCCGGTATTGGCTTAACCAGTGATGAAAATATCCAGCTCTCCAGTGGCAACAGCATCAGCCTAACCAGTGAGCAGCAAACTGATATTAGCGCGCTAAAAAACATCACCTTAGCCTCATCTGAGGCAGTCGGTATCTTCGCTCATAAAGCGGGCATCAAGCTACTGGCTAACCAAGGTCAAGTCGAGCTACAAGCCCAAAACGATGCCATGGCTATCGCCGCCAAGCAAGATGTGACGATTGACAGTGTAGACGGCAGTATTACCATTACAGCGAGTAAAGAGATAGTACTCATTAGTGATGGCGCCTATATTAAAGTGGATCCTTCTGGAATAGAGCTGGGCACATCGGCTAATGTCACCATAAAAGCGGCAGCGCTGCAAAAAATGGGGCCGGCGACATTGCAACCTGATGAGTTAGAGCTTAAAAGCAGTGAATTATCGATTAAGCCGTGTGCAGAGATAAGCTAAGATGTTAAATAAATTAAATGCTTATGAACACTATTTTAAGTACCGCTACTTATTGGTAGATAATTTGGTGGCGTTACAAGATGAAAGTCCGCTTTCACAGCGCTCATTACGTAACACGGTTGGTGAAAAAAATATCGCCAATGTGCTACGTAGCGACTTATCCCATGACCCAAAGGTCTGCCCAACCTTAATTACCCTTGCCGAGCCTGCCAAGTATCTTGAAAAGGCCATAATAACCGATATTACTGCGCAAGCTTCGCTAGAGTGTTTATGGCCAAAGCGCTATCTCTGTGCGGTTATTATAACTGAGCTAGCGCCCAAAGCGCTGGCTGAAAAGCTGGTTGCGATTGGCGATAAAATAGCGGATAGCGCACAACTGCCTTTTTACCCTTTTTTTGAACCCTTTCGGCTGGAACTGTTACAACAGGTTGCCACTCTTGAAACCCAAAACGGGCTATCAGCGCAATTATCTGCCATTGAAGGCTATTATTATCCTTCTATTCATCAAGGCCTATTAACGCCTTACCCCGTTGCGATTAACGATGAGGTAATTGATACTAACTGGAGCCGTGCGTTAGTTGACTCATTAACGCATTTAAAGCTGACACAAACGCTGGTTATTGCCTGGGCAAATAGCCGCACAAAACCAGCAAGCCAGCAAGGGTTGCCGCTTGCTAATGGTATTATTTTGCAATGTCATCATTTGGTTGAACAAGCGATTACGCTAGGTTTAACCAATAGTAATGATATTTTATTCTGGGGCTTAACTAGCCTTAGCGTTAACGTCGATTTTGCCAAATATGAAGAGGCGCTCACCCTGATAAAACAGGCTAAACACTCGCCCGGCACGTTATCGCAAGGATTTATTGATACCCCAAAATCGGTCTGGGATAACATTATTCTACGCGATAAATCGCAGTAGAGGGGGATAAGGACATAACATGAAACACAATCAAGCCACCGCCAATCAATGTGCCGCTGATGCGGAAGGAAAGTGCGCTGCATGTCAGCGCCATGGACTAAAAGTCTTTTTACTGCGCCAAGCGATTATCGCTAAAAATAAAACAGATGGCTCACCTAATGGTGAACCGATTTATCTTGAGCTAGCGCACTATATGGCGCAGCTTAATTTTACCGGTAGAATGCCTGATGAAACACTCAGCGACTACCAGTATATTCTTAGAACCATTCGTGATGGTTATGTGTATGTGATGCAGCAACATGGTACGGATAGTGCTAGCCGAGTCATAGAGGCTTATGAGTCAATTGACGGCGCGTTGCGCAGAAAAAATGCCTACAGTTTACCTGGTAGCAAGCCAAGACCGTTACCTAAAGCGTGCCGTAATTTGCATCATTCAGTGCCGGCTGCATTTATCCACCTTGATGAACAACAATATACCGAGGCCTGGATTGGCTATAGCCAGCGGCCGTGGTCAAAAGAGACGATTGATGGCTACCTTACCGAGCAAGATGTAACGGCTTTATCACGCTTTAGCCACGTTGATTTAACCACGTTCAAGCAAGACCAGTCGGCCGCAACGAATAATCGAGCGGTGCCTTTTGCCGATATTTTTGGCTATTTAGGTGACAATAACGTTAGCCCACCGAGCAAAGTGCTGGAATTTCGCTTTGCGAAAGATTCGTTACCGTATTTTGACTCGGTTGACGGATTTAACAGCCGCCAAGCCGAGCGAACACGCTATGCCAGTCATGTCCATGATTTATATAAAAAAGATAAGAGCGTTAGCTCATCAGCGATTGTGATAGAGGATCTGTTTGCTATTGCCGAAGAGTTAAATGGCCAGCGGATTAAATTTTGTGATTACTACTTTAATGCCCCAGAGCCAACTATTATTAATGAGCCCTATGAGCCACTTTCCGCAATGGGGCGATTTAATAAAAATTCACAAGATAAATATTTTGAAGCTCGGGCTAAAAACATCCTTAAAACAGTTAATCCAGAGCTAAAAAAGCTTGCATACTTTAGCGATAATATTTTTAAAAAGCGTTTAATTAAACTCTATACTGATAAATATATTAATGGCATGAGGCAATCCTATGATAGCCAAATCATTAAAGAGCAACGAGTAATCGATATTGAACGAGCCCGATTAATTGCTGACTATAATAACCAAGCTAATCATCAATCTGCGGCAAGAAGAGTGAGCCCATCTCAAGCTCATATGCAAGCATCTAACAAAAAAACGTATTTAGAAAAGCAAAAAAAAGAGAAAGTAGGTGCATTAACTGATCGTATTAATCAGCAACGCGTAGATGAATTTGAAAAAGAGCTACAGCCGTATTATGACAAGCTACTTGAGCATTACAAAAAACATGCCGTAGATTATTATACTTATACACGCTGGTTATTTGGTCAAGCAACTAACAAATTATTAGCAAATAAAAAAAATATATCAACCTTTGCAGCAACACAGCCAAGTTCTTTTGAGCTAACTCAGTTTTGGCGCCGTGAGTTTAATTTTAGCTTAATTGGTGATAAAAACTTTAATTTAACCCTTATTTATAAAATACTCTATTCAGGTACTCAGCTTACCTATTTAGATGAACATTATGCCCTTTGGGACGAGTTACAAAGCAATCCTGAAAGTATTTTGTATGTGGTGTTATATCAAGATAAATCAGGTTTTAATTTACTTAATAAAAGCTTTAAAAACATTGGTACTGATGAAGCAGTCAGTGTTAGCGACATTGTAACTAATTTGATTTCCAATATTGGTTCTTTAGTGATAGGCATTGATGCTGAAAAATTGAAACCCTATGAAAATGAAATAGCCATACGAGAACAGCAACTTGCAGAAATCAATGGTGCAAAAATTTCATTACAAGAGGACATGGTTTTACAACAAGAAGAGCTTAAAAAGCTCAAAGAAGAGTATCGGCAGTTAAACCGGCAAGCTCTTTCAGAATCAGAAATCAATAGATTGAGGCTTAAAATTAATGAATTACGCGAGAGCTCAGCATTAAATCGGGTTTATTTAGAGCGTATTAATGAGGGGCTAATTCAAGTTCAAGAAGCCATTAAATCGACGAAGATGGATATGGAAACAACAAAATCGAGCAATCAGTCATTAATAAATGAACGTACTCGATTAACACAATTTGAAGCGGTTCACACTAGGCTGACAACCTTAATGACTGAGGAAGCCGCTCAGATATTAAAAATCAATGATAAACAGATGATTAGCTCTAGATTGGTGCCGCTCCATGGTATGCAATACTTAGCTAATAAAGGCGTGTTTAGTATTGAGTTTCAAGCGAAAGCAAGAATCGGTACGATTGATGTATTATCATTAAAGTTAGCCGAAATGCAGATGATGCAATTTCGTGATGTCAGTCAATTATCTACTGCGGAACGTTTGGTATGGCAAAAATCTATGCCCATATCTTATCAAGAACTGAGCGCTGAAGGTAAAATGGCTAATTTTAAATTTACTCTTAGTTTCAATAACCCTGAAATTTATCAACTTTTTATTACGTTTTTAAATGAACAAGGTATCGCTAACGGTAATGTGTTAAATCCACATCAATTAAATAAATTTATTACTGAGAAATTACCGGCTAAATTACAACAACACTTTGCTAATCAATTGAATTCGGTTAATCAAGGCGTCAGCCAATCAGCCGAGAAAATTAATGAACTCAATGCTGAAACAGAGGCGCTGACCGCTGATTTAGCCAAATTAGAGCAAGAGCAGTTTAAAGTATCTGCGACGAGCGAACAGCTAAAACAAGATGCTAACATTAACGATAAAATCTATAAACAACAGACCGATCTTCATCAAGAACGACATATAAAGGAACTAGCCTATAGTGTAACTAAAGGTAAACTGTATCAAGATTTAGAAAAGTTACGACAACAAACGACAGCAAATGTGCAGCACCTACAACGATCACTCATGATTAATGGTGCAATTAATGGCTTTGTCGGCTATTTAACGATAAATAGCATTATCGACAATATTAAGCAACTTAGCACAATGCAACCCGCCGAAAAAGAGTATCTTAATGAGAAGGCACTACTGACTAATATAACTTCGCTAACGATGACTACCATTGATATGATCGCTCAGTCGGGGATCCTCTACTTAAATAGTCGGCTTTTAACGCAAATAGAGGCAAAATCCGTTAATTTATTAGCCAAAACCACCGCGAAAATCGCGATTATGGACGGCATTAGTTTTGGGGTAAACCGTATTTTTGCCGGGATAACCATTTATAATGCGTTGGCTGAAATTGGCAGTAGTTTTTTAATGGGGGATATTGAAAATAAGGAATATCACAAAAAAAGAATAGTAGGCGGTATTTTGGAAGTGTTTGGTGCGGTAGTGCTGCTTGGTTCTAGCCCTTTGGCTATTATTGCAGGATTGTTATTAGTTCTTTTCGGAAATTATTTGGTTGAAGAAAGCTATGCTTTAGATAGATGGACGCCGATAGAGCATTGGTTAAATCGGATTCAATTTGGTCAACAAGCCGAATTGGCCTATTTTAAGTATGATGCTTACGGTGAAGAAACCTCGCTAGCAAAATTTGGTTATGCTTTAAATGATTACTTTTTGGCCATTGAAGGGATTGATGGCCTAATATCATCGAAACCGACGCTGGCTAGGTTTGACCAACTCGGCGCAGCAATGAGTGCGGGTGACATTGATGTTGAGCTTTATCTAGCAATTCCTAATTTTGCTTTTCATAAACCACACGACTATATTATTTGTGAAGTGGTGTTTGCTAAAGATTCACATAGCTTAATTACACTCTATTATTTTATTAATCAATCAACTGTGCGCCAATTACCAACTGTAACGCTATACCCTAAAACATCTAATTTTGATATAGGTACCTCGTTTAGTTATAATCAGCAAGAGCCAACTGAATCAATACCAACTCAAATTTATACAATCAGGGAGCTTGAGCTGGAGGCTGATGTTGTTAGTTCAAATCAGCTACAATTGCAACTGAGACCAAATAAGCAAGAGGCCATAGAACAAAATCGCCAAGTGGGTGACGAGGGGACATTATTAGTGGTGAAAAAACCGATAGCTAAGGCGAATCAATTAAGTCAAGTAGAGTATGGATTAACGATACTCTATTATCAACCAGATAGCGATGAACTACCCCTAGTGATAAAGAAAACCGGCAAACTATAACGCAGCCAATAATAAGGAGAGATTAAATGCCATCAAAATACCAACCCCAGTTATTTGGCTGGTTTGCTGATTTGGATAAAGGGGCTTGTTACCGCTCTGAGCTTGATGAAGAACTGATTTATACAAATAACACATTTTGTATGATAAGGCGATTAGGATTTGAAGAAAGAATTTTATATGGTCTTCTAATTTCGATTGCTTCTATTCTTGGTCTTCTTGGTCTTCTTGGTCTTATTGATCTTATATTTTATGTTATTCAAAAATCATTTATGGATAACACTGAGATTTTTTTATATATAATAGCTTGCATTATTGTATTTCTATTAATCTATTGTTTATTACTCCCAGAACTATTTAGAACTTTTTTTTCCCCTAAAGATAGCCCGATTGTTTTTAATCGTAAAACAAATAAAGTCTATATTAACGAAAGTGAATTTTTTAGCTTTAAGCCTAGATTCCATCCTAAGTATTTACTACATCCGCGTAAAAAGACTATTAAAGAGTACGACTGGGCTGATTTACATGGTGTTGCGATTTCAAACTATTCCAAAGTGTCAAAAAATACCATTATGTTAATGGTCTGCAAGCCAGGGACTTATGAGGTTGAACGGCATATTATTTTAGACCATGGTCGCTCGGGGTTATTAAATTTATCTCGTTGGGGTTGGATTAATAATTATCTGGTGGATTATGACCTGTATGATGAACACGGTGAAGGGAAATTAGTTAACTTAGCTTATTACGAACAACAGACAGCCGATGCGGACTTAACCGTTTATGGCTGGCCGCAGTGGATGCTAGAGGCATTTAATGCCAATTCACTCGAGGAGCTTACGCAAATAAAACAACAGCATGGTATTAAGGAATAACAATGGATAGGGCAGCTTAGTTATGTCATCAAAATACCAACCCCAGTTATTTGGCTGGTTTGCTGATTTGGATAAAGGGGCTTGTTACCGCTCTGAACTAGATGAAGAACTGATTTATACTAATAACACATTTTGTATGATTAAGCGCTTATCAAATAGTGAGCGGTTATCGTATGGTACATTATTTTCAATGATTTTTATTCTAATTATGTTTGTTTTCTTTTTTTCATTATTTTGTTTTATTTTACCTAAAATTTCATCATCATTTTTCAATACAGATATGAAAATTTTTATGTTATTTATTTTTATTGATATCATTATTATTATTTCGAGTTATAGTTTATTCATCCCAGAACTATTTAGAGTTTTTTTTTCCCCGAAAGATAGTCCGATTGTTTTTAATCGTAAAACCAATAAAGTCTATATTAACGAAAGTGAATTTTTTAGCTTTAAGCCTAGATTCCATCCTAAGTATTTGCTACATCCGCGTAAAAAGACTATTAAAGAGTTCGACTGGGCTGATTTACATGGTGTTGCGATTTCAAACTATTCAAAAGTATCAAAAAATACCATTATGTTAATGGCCTGCAAGCCAGGGACTTATGAGGTTGAACGGCATATTATTTTAGACCATGGTCGCTCGGGGTTATTAAATTTATCTCGTTGGGGATGGATTAATAATTATCTGGTGGATTATGACCTGTATGATGAACACGGTGAAGGGAAATTAGTTAACTTAGCTTATTACGAACAACAGACAGCCGATGCGGACTTAACCGTTTATAGTTGGCCACAGTGGATGCTAGAGGCATTTAATGCCAATTCACTTGATGAACTTACGCAAATCAAACAAAAGCATGGTATTAAGGAATAACAATGGATAGGGTAGCTTAGTTATGTCATCAAAATACCAACCCCAGTTATTTGGCTGGTTTGCTGATTTGGATAAAGGGGCTTGTTACCGCTCTGAGCTTGATGAAGAACTGATTTATACTAATAATACTTTTTGTATGATTGGGCGATTTAGGCAAAATGAGAGATTACAACATAATATTTTATTTTCACTAGTTTTTGTTCTGTGTGTATTTTTAATTATTGGTTCTTTCCATTCTTTTATTTATAAATATTTTTTATATTTTAACTATAGTTCTTATTTAAGAATTGGGAATGATATTTTTCTAATAGCAATCCTTATGAATATAATTTCTATCTTTTTATGTTATTGCCTTATTCTCCCCGAACTATTTAGAGCTTTTTTTTCCCCGAAAGATAGCCCGATTGTTTTTAATCGTAAAACCAATAAAGTCTATATTAACGAAAGTGAATTTTTTAGCTTTAAGCCTAGATTTCATCCTAAGTATTTACTACATCCGCGTAAAAAGACTATTAAAGAGTACGACTGGGCTGATTTACATGGTGTTGCGATTTCAAACTATTCAAAAGTGTCAAAAAATACCATTATGTTAATGGCCTGCAAGCCAGGGACTTATGAGGTTGAACGGCATATTATTTTAGACCATGGTCGCTCGGGGCTATTAAATTTATCTCGTTGGGGTTGGATTAATAATTATCTGGTGAATTATGACCTGTATGATGAACACGGTGAAGGGAAACTACTTAACTTAGCTTATTACGAACAACAGACAGCCGATGCGGACTTAACCGTTTATGGTTGGCCACAGTGGATGCTAGAGGCATTTAATGCCCGTTCACTCGAGGAGCTTGCGCAAATCAAACAACAGCATGGTATTAAGGAATAACAATGGATAGGGCAGCTTAGTTATGTCATCAAAATACCAACCCCAGTTATTTGGCTGGTTTGCTGATTTGGATAAAGGGACTTGTTATCGCTCTGAGCTTGATAAAGAACTGATTTATACAAATAATACTTTTTGTATGATTGGGCGCTTATCTGTCGAGAATAGATTATTTTCTGGCATTTTATTTTCCTTAGCTTTTATATTAACCATTCCAATTATTTATATGTCTATAACTGATTTTATTTATCCTTTGATATTTTCTTATACAAAAATGCCGTCATTTTTTTTTAAAATATGTTTTGTATTTATTGGTGGGGGATTAATTTGCGTCATTGCTAATTACTGCTTTGTGATCCCTGAACTCTTTAAAACTTTTTTTTCCCCTAAAGATAGCCCGATTGTTTTTAATCGTAAAACCAATAAAGTCTATATTAATGAAAGTGAATTTTTTAGCTTTAAGCCTAGATTCCATCCTAAGTATTTACTACATCCGCGTAAAAAGACTATTAAAGAGTACGACTGGGCTGATTTACATGGTGTTGCGATTTCAAACTATTCCAAAGTATCAAAAAATACCATTATGTTAATGGCCTGCAAGCCAGGGACTTATGAGGTTGAACGGCATATTATTTTAGATCTTGGGAGGTCGGGATTATTAAATTTATCTCGTTGGGGTTGGATTAATAATTATCTGGTGGATTATGACCTGTATGATGAACACGGCGAAGGGACATTACTTAACTTAGCTTATTACGAACAACAGACAGCCGATGCTGACTTAACCGTTTATGACTGGCCGCTGTGGATGCTAGAGGCATTTAATGCCCGTTCACTCGAGGAGCTTGCGCAAATCAAACAAAAATATGGTATTAAGGAATAACAATGGATAGGGTAGCTTAGTTATGTCATCAAAATACCAACCCCAGTTATTTGGCTGGTTTGCTGATTTGGATAAAGGGGCTTGTTATCGCTCTGAGCTTGATAAAGAACTGATTTATACAAATAATACTTTTTGTATGATTGGGCGCTTATCTGTCGAGAATAGATTATTTTCTGGCATTTTATTTTCCTTAGCTTTTATATTAAGCATACCTCTTTTTTATATTATGTTATTCTCCTTTACATTACCTTTATTTTTTTCTTATTCAGATATCCCATCTGATTTTATAGAATTATCATTTTTATCCATAATAGTATTAATACTTTGTATTGTTGCCGATTACTGCTTTGTTATCCCCGAACTATTTAGAGCTTTTTTCTCACCCAAAGATAGCCCGATTGTTTTTAATCGTAAAACCAATAAAGTCTATATTAACGAAAGTGAATTTTTTAGCTTTAAGCCTAGATTTCATCCTAAGTATTTACTACATCCGCGTAAAAAGACTATTAAAGAGTACGACTGGGCTGATTTACATGGTGTTGCGATTTCAAACTATTCAAAAGTGTCAAAAAATACCATTATGTTAATGGCCTGCAAGCCAGGGACTTATGAGGTTGAACGGCATATTATTTTAGACCATGGTCGCTCGGGGCTATTAAATTTATCTCGTTGGGGTTGGATTAATAATTATCTGGTGAATTATGACCTGTATGATGAACACGGTGAAGGGAAACTACTTAACTTAGCTTATTACGAACAACAGACAGCCGATGCGGACTTAACCGTTTATGGTTGGCCACAGTGGATGCTAGAGGCATTTAATGCCCGTTCACTCGAGGAGCTTGCGCAAATCAAACAACAGCATGGTATTAAGGAATAACAATGGATAGGGCAGCTTAGTTATGTCATCAAAATACCAACCCCAGTTATTTGGCTGGTTTGCTGATTTGGATAAAGGGACTTGTTACCGCTCTGAGCTTGATAAAGAGCTGATTTATACTAATAACACATTTTGTATGATTGCTCGATTAAATAGTAATTCTAGATTAAAACATGGTATTTTATTTTCATTAGCCTTAATACTTTGTTTATTTTTTATTGTAGGGACATCTCATTCATTTATTTATAAATATTTTTTATACTTGGACTATAACTCTTATTTAAGAATTGGTAATGATACTTTTATACTGGCTATAATCATGAACATACTTTTTTTTATTGCTAATTATTGTTTTATTATCCCTGAGCTTTTTAGCTCCTACTTCTCACCCAAAGATAGCCCGATTGTTTTTAATCGTAAAACCAATAAAGCCTATATTAATGAAAGTGTACCGTTACATTAGCAGAATTAGCGTATTATCAAAGAACAATTCTGAAGTTTTGATTTTGATACCAACAATAAGCCTTATTGATGTTTAGATCTAAACTGGTAAGAAAATATAATGCACAAAAGAATAGTGTGTAATAAATATCAAATCAAACTAAATTTAAAAATTAATGGCACACCGAATGGTATACTGATTATTTTAATTTTTTTATTTCATTGATTCTTATATTGATTTTGTTGAAGATGGCGGAAGCGCAGAAAAATTAGGCTTCGCCGACCTTAACTCTATATTATTGATTATATGATATATTTTCATCTTAAACAATTCTTATAAAATATTGGTGGACGTTTTGGTGGACGTTCAAATATAGGACTCGCTTCTAGTAAAATAATATTATTTTTAATCAAAGTCAAACCTAAGTTTTGAGTGTTAAAAATTATTTATTGGCTAACTATTTTAGCTTCTCCCTCGATGGGTATTAGTTGTCTTGTCACGAGATAATATCCTTAGTTGGTGGTTTATCATACCACTAAGAATATCTCCAACAAAAGTATACCGTTACAAGTTTTTCAATTTGTTATTTTGTAATTCTCGACATAGGCTGTCAACCTTAGCATCACTTTCATGGTGCTTAATCACTTTAATGATTCATTATTCGTTGAATCGTTTTTTCATAATGAGATCTCCTCATTTGATTAATTTCACTGGAAATCTTATTTTAGTAATGGTATTTATTTTGGGGAATATGTCAGAAATTCTTATTCAGAATAATTATGTGTAGCGCATCTATTTCAGTTATAACATTTATAATGTATATTTAAATAATTATTCCATTATTAAATTAAATATGATGGGGACAAATTTACATGAAGAGTATTGTGTTGCCTCCGTATGCCCCAACACTGATCGAATCAATTCGCGCTATTGGTTATACATTAGAAGCAGCAATTGCAGATATCGTTGATAACAGTATTTCGGCACTTGCTTCGTGTGTTGACATTTTCTTCTTTCCGATTGATGATTCATATATTGCCATTTTGGATGATGGTTGTGGCATGACAGGAGAAGAGCTTAATACTGCTATGCGCTATGGTAGCCAAAGCCCGAATGAGAAACGGTCTGAGAATGACCTAGGACGTTTCGGGCTTGGCTTGAAGACAGCATCACTTTCTCAATGTAGAACATTAACTGTAGTCAGCAAACAGCACGAACGTATTGAAGCAAGGCGCTGGGATATTGACCATGTTATTAATGCTGGAAATTGGTCGTTGTTAATTCTTGAGTCGGAAGATGAAATCAATCAAATTCCTCGTATTGACAGTCTAAAAGCACTTGAATCTGGTACGCTTGTCGTATGGCAAAACCTTGATAAACTCAAAGTCGGAGAGCTCAACTTTGAACGTTCAATGGGCAAAAAGATGGATGAAATGCGAATTCATCTTTCCTTAGTTTTTCACCGCTATATTAGTGGTGAACCAGGTCTGAAAAAGACGCTGATGAGGATGAATAATATCCTCATTAAGCCATCTGATCCCTTCCTATTACAGAAAAATACACAAGTGATGTCAGATGAGTCTATATATATCGAAGAATCAAGAGTTGTTATCCGCCCATATATTCTTCCTCATATTTCGAGTTTATCCAATGATGAAGTGATTGCACTCGGTGGTAAGGAAGGCCTAAGAAAAAATCAAGGCTTTTATGTTTATCGAAATAAACGATTACTGGTTTGGGGTACTTGGTTTCGTATGATGCGACAAGGCGAACTTTCTAAACTGGTTCGTGTTCAAGTTGATATACCAAATGAACTGGACAATCTTTGGACACTTGATATTAAAAAATCTACGGCTGCTCCACCAGAGATAGTACGCAACAATCTAGCATCCATTATTGAGCGTTTGGCGAGCAAGAGTAAGCGCACATGGGAGTTTCGTGGTAAACGTGAAACTCATGACTCTATTGTACATATTTGGCAACGATTTAAAGGAAAGAATGGAGGTCATTACTACAATATAAATCGCGACCATCCATTAGTTGAAACATTTGCTGAAACATCACCACAGATTAAGCGTAGCATCGAGAATCTACTGAAATCAATTGAAGTGAGCATTCCACTCAATCAGTTGTATTTGGACTTAACCTCTGAAAAGAAAATTGAAAATGATACTGAAATAACAATGCAGGAAATTGATGACATATTACATGGTTTGCTTGAGCAAATATCAACACTTGCAGGTAAAAGAAAACTGTTAGATAGACTTGCAGTTTCCGACCCATTTGTAAATTATCCAAAACTTATAGAACGTTACCGTGGAGGAAGCTCGGATGACAGCAACTAAGATGGAACAGTTGGAAGGCATGATTTCTTCCGGCATTAATAAAGAATACCCAGATTATCCACCAACCGAAGCTCAGTTTGAAGAGATGGCAGTAAAAATCCGTCAGTTGCTTCAACCTCTATACCCTGTCAACGACGATGAGTTTGCAGAAATCAGACGAAAACTTCTGGCAAAGGTTGTAGTACAAATGGATCTAGGCATCGCTATCACGGACAATAAACGCCCACATCAGTCATGGCTTCCGGCAAGACGTGCCGATTTGGATTTTTTCTTCTGGAATCGATATAAGACATACCTTGAAGAAATTAAAGGGTGGAATTCACGTGTAACCGGTAGCCTTAACCGCGTATCTGATGAAATTGTTGACTTGCTTGGTGATCCTAAAAGCGATGAGTCTTTTCAGCGGAGAGGGCTGGTACTGGGTGATGTACAGTCAGGAAAAACTGCCAACTACACTGCCATATGTAACAAAGCAGCAGATACTGGCTACAATGTCATCATTATTCTTGCTGGTATGATGGAAAATTTGCGGCAGCAGACACAAGAGCGCCTTGATGCTGAGTTCTCAGGAAGGAAGAGTGAGTATCTATTAGACCCAAAACGTGACATCGAAAATATTCCTGTTGGTGTCGGTAAGTATGGGCAGGAAAAAAGAATAGAGTCTTTCACTTCTGTTGTAAAAGATTTTGATAAGAATATTTTGCGCCAACTAAGCCTGTCGTTACAAAGTGTGAATACGACAGTTGTTTTTGTGATCAAAAAAAATAAAAGCATCCTCAATAATCTTATCCGCTGGCTAAAAAGCAATAATGTTGATGCTAGGGGGGCAATCAATAAGTCGCTTCTTCTTATTGATGATGAAGCCGATAACGCTTCTGTAAACACAAATGACCCCGAAAAAGACCCAACGACAATCAATAAAGCGATTCGCGATTTATTAAAGCTCTTTAGGCAAGCCTCTTATCTTGGTATTACAGCAACACCCTATGCCAACATATTCATTGATCCAGACAGTGCAGATGAAATGGCTGGGGATGATTTATTTCCACGCGATTTTATTTATGCACTTTCTCCTCCGACCGATTATATCGGAGCAGAAAGCATTTTTGGGGGAGATGAGGAAGCTCCTGCCAAATATAGTAATGCTCTTGAACCAATTTACCCAATAGAAATGAACGCTTTTTTCCCATTCACTCATAGAAAGGGACATGTTGTAATAGAGTTGCCGCCCAGTATGAAGGAGGCAATAGCATATTTTCTGCTGGTCAATGGCATACGCGATATCAGAGGTGATGTTCATGAACATCGTTCCATGATGATTCATGTCAGCCGTTTCACTGATGTTCAAAATCAAATCCGCGATTTAGCTACAGAGTGGGTAATACAGATTCGTTCAGATTTACAAAACTATGCTGGTTTATCCGAACCTGAAAGTAATCTGATTTCCAATATTGCCTATCTCAAAGCAGTATGGGAAAAGCATGAGCTTGCCCAAAAAGCAGGTAGGTCAGATAGACCGATGCAGTGGCATCAGTTTTTATCACAATATTTATTCAAAGCAGTTGCTCCTATTGATGTAAGAGCGGTCAATCAACAAAGTGGAGCAACCAGCCTTAATTACTTTAATCACAAAGACGATGGGTTACGTGTGATTGCTGTCGGCGGAAACAGCTTATCTCGTGGATTAACATTAGAAGGTTTGTGTGTCAGTTACTTTTATCGCCGTTCTCTTATGTACGATACATTACTTCAAATGGGCAGATGGTTTGGTTACCGCCCAGACTATGACGATTTATTCAAAATCTGGATTAGTATAGAGGCGATTGACTGGTATGGATTCATAACAGCCGCGGCAGAAGAGTTGAAGCTAGAAATAGTAAGGATGAAAAACGCAAACCTTACACCAATGGATTTTGGCTTAAAGGTTCGTCAAGACCCTGCTTCCTTGATTGTTACTGCGAGAAATAAGATGCGGGCCGCCACATTTGTTAAGCGTCCTATTACTGTATCAGGCCGATTGCTAGAAACTCCCCGCCTAAAAACCGATGCGAACTCTTTAACTTTAAATGAGGAAGTTTTTAAGGATTTTGTGAATCGGTTACCTTATATTGGTTTGCGAGTTCAACGAAAAGATGCTCGTTTCTTTTGGAGTGGTGTTAGTAAAGATGAAGTAGAACAACTTCTTCGTGAGTTCAGGACACACCCATGGCAACTTAATTTTCAAGGCACTGCGCTTGCTGACTTTATCAGAGATGATGTAAATATGAGTGATTGGGATATTTTCATTGCAGAAGGTGAAAAAAAAGAACCCTATAAACTTAATTGCGGTGAAGAAGCTTTGCTAATAAATCCTGAATTACGTACTGTAAAGGCAATAAGCGGGCAGATTAGCATTAGCGGTACAAAAGTACGCGTAGGTGCCGGTGGTGCAGCAAAAATCGGCCTAACTGAAGAAGAAAAAAAGACTGCTGAGAACAATTTCAGGATGATAAAACCTGATGTGAAAAATATTCCAGATAAAGCATATCTTAGCATCCAGCGAAATCCAATATTAATATTACATGTTGTAGCTGTTGATAAAGTTAAAACAGATAGCAAAGGGAACCTTCGTAGCCAAATTGAAGAAGGGGTACAAATACCAAATTATCTTTTTGCCTTAGGAATCGGCATACCTGCAATTGGCGAAGAGAGAACAGCAAATTATATGGTGAATCTTGTTGAGTTTCGTAATTATTATGATTTCGATGAGGATGAGGACGAATGAAAATAACACCTGAAGTGCTTCAGCGGCAATGGGATAGTATCAGTTATAAGGATGGTGGGTTCTTGCAAATTGATATCCAGCATCCACTTGAATGGCACATTGGCTATCTGTCTATCTGTCAAAGAACACTACTAGTTGTCTGTAACATTGAGATTGATGCTTGTGAATCTTCTAAGTCAATAGCTGTAAGCCGTCGTCGCCGCGAAACAGATAACCGTTGGCTTCTTACATTTGAACTTTTGCGAGATGAGCAACAAGATGTCTTTACAATACTTTGTAACGATATTATTGAGCACTCTCGTATGGCTGCAGATGAAAAAGAAGCGCTGATTTTGGTGATAAACCGTTACAGACAATGGGGTCGGCTACTTGAACTACAAAAGAGTGGACTGATGGATGAACGTGTACAAAAAGGTCTTTTGGGTGAGTTACTATTTTTAGAGCAACATATGGATAATGTTGATTCTGTATTGAATGCTGTTCAAGGCTGGTCGGGAGCAGAAGCAGCAGATCAAGATTTTATGTACTCTGATGGATGGTATGAAGTAAAGAGTATAGGTGCTTCAGCGGCAAGTGTAACCATTTCTTCATTGGAACAGCTTGATTGTAAAGATTCTGGAGAACTCGTTATCATGCGCATTGACAAAGTAGCACCTGATAGAATTGGTGCAATCTCACTAAATGAAGTTGTCTATAGGATTAGCAACAAGCTTTTTTCTCATGTAGAGGCGTTAAATTTATTCCAAAATAAGCTTACTGCCTATGGATATATGGATTTACAGGAGTACTCTGAACAGAAATACCATTATTCGACCATGCAAAGATATAGGGTTGACGCATCATTTCCGCGTCTTACCTCACATTCAGTGCCTACTGAAATAATCTCCTTATGTTATGAGTTGAGTTTGCCCTCCTTGACAGGCTGGTTAAAAGGATAAAGTGAATGGATGTCCAAGAGTTTAGAAAAGATTTTTTGGAAGATATTAAAACCGATGCGGCTGTAACAGGTGAAGGCTCTTGTGCATCTTTTGTCTCTGCATTTGCGCGATATTTACAAGAGGCTGAATATCTCTTAGATTTCACCGCTTCTTATTATGAAGGAACTGGTAAACGCAACCGAAAACTTCGTGTTGATGGTTATGCGTATGATGAGTTTGATCAAACAATGAGTCTGATAATTGCAGACTATGATGGTTCAGAGAATGAATATGTTCTTACAAAAACACAGGCTAAACAATTACAAGATCGTCTTTCTCATTTTGTGGATGATGCGCAAAATACACCACTTCATTGTAGTTTGGAAATGAGTAGGCCTTGTTCGGATCTGGTAGATTTGTTACGGGAAAAGCGACTAGAAATACGTAAATATCGATTCCTGATTTTTTCAACTTCAAATATCAGTACAACAATTACTAAATTAGAATCTGATGAGGTTGATGGCATTCCTTCTGAATGCCAGATTTGGAATATCGAACGACTATTTAGAGTGTGCGGTTCGGATACAGGACGACACATTATAGAAATCGATTTCAAGGAGCATTCAGTGTATGGAATCCCATGCTTGGAAGCCAGTGGAACTGCAACAAAAGATTTCAAAAGTTATCTTTGTATTATTCCGGGAGCCGTTTTGGCTGATATTTATGATAGGTATGGTAGCTCGCTTTTAGAAGGGAATGTTCGTTCTTTTTTATCTACCAAAGTTGCTGTGAATAAAAAAATTCGTGCAACTATTTTGAATTGTTCTGAAAGATTTTTTGCTTATAATAATGGTATATCAGCCACTGCAATGAATGTTCAAATCGAACCCTCTCCACAAGGACAAATTCTTATTTCAGCGAAGGACTTCCAAATAATTAATGGAGGTCAAACTACAGCCTCTTTATCTAATGCACGGTATAAAGATAAATGCGACCTCAGTGCAATATTTGTACAGATGAAACTCACCGTTATTGAACAAATTCCTGAAGAGGAAGCGACAGAGCTTATTCAAAATATATCCCGTTCATCAAACAGCCAAAATAAGGTCAGTGATGCAGACTTCTTTTCAACCCACCCATTTCATGTACGAATGGAACAATGCTCACAACGATTATATGCAAGGGCCATCGAAGGTTCTCAATTTGACACTAAGTGGTTTTATGAGCGGGCACGGGGTCAATATCTTCAAAAACAAATGCGTTTAACAAACGCTGAGAAGAAAAAATTTCTATTGCAAAATCCAAAGAATCAATTAATCACAAAAACTGACCTTGCCAAGGTGAGAAACTCTTGGGAAGGTTTGCCTCATATTGTGAGTAGAGGGGCACAGACAAACTTTACAGAGTTTGCCGATAAAACGAGTAAAAAGTGGAATGAGCAAAGTGATGCAACTTTATTCGGTGATAGATATTTTCAAGAAACAGTTGCTCTAGTGCTGATATTTAAGTACACCGAATCGATGATACCTGCTCAGTCATGGTATCAACAGGGGTACCGTGCAAATATTGTGACATATACTATCGCTCTTCTACATAAATTGATAAAGGAACAATTTGAGAAACAAGATTTGGATTTAATGTTCATTTGGATACGACAGCTTGTACCTAATTCTGTTCAAAAAGTTTTAGCAGACTTAGCAGAACAAGTCTATGATAAATTAACTGATCCGTTACGTGATGTGGAAAATGTCACTCAATGGTGTAAGCGTGAAGGTTGTTGGCATAGTGTTCAGAATATATCCTATATGTTGCCACCCCACATGATAAATTGTTTGATTGGGCAGGATGGAAAGAAAACCATTATCAATGAAGCTAAAGCTAAAGCTGAATAGCGTATAATCTTAGATATAGAGTAGTGACAAGAGTCGTTGAAATTCCGATAGAACAATGGCAAAATATGTTACAATTTACTGCAAAAAAAGATAATTTTAACTGAATGAAATGGTTGTTCTATCGGTTATCGAGCAGATACTTAATACAATGCTGGCATCTGCTCAGCACGAAAAACTAATTATGGTGTTGGAAAATTTAGATGAAACGAGATTCAAACGATGAGCAGGCGAGCTAAGCCAAACTCGAAATATAGTTTAGTAGATTTGTTCGCCGGTGCTGGTGGGCTTAGCTATGGGTTTCTTCAAACAGGGCATTTTTCTGTTAAGGCTGCTTTTGAATTGAATCCAAGTGCCAAGCAAACCTATCAACGTAATCATGGTGATAAAGTCTTTATGTATGATGATGTGGAAGATGCTTTGTCAAATAAGATAAAAACAGAGATTGGACCGGTTGATGTTGTTATCGGAGGTCCTCCATGCCAGGGATTTTCAAGTGCCAATCGCCAAAAGAATCATGCAATTAGCCAGAATAACTCCCTAGTTAAAAAGTTTGTGCAAGCTGTACTTAACTTGAATCCTAAAGCTTTTTTAATGGAAAATGTTGGTATGCTGCAATCTAACGTTCATCGTTTCTATTTAGATGACAAGGATCAAGCTACAATCACACAATATGGTATTGCAACATCTCCAGCTGAAATCCAACTTCTCAATGAAGCATTTTTGTTTGAAGGAGCTGTTGGGATCGCTCGCGAAAAGACAAAAATTGCAGACTACTTATGGAATGAAAAAGACTATTTCGTTCTTAACGTTGTCTATAAAACACGTAAAAATAGTGATAAGTTAAAAGCCACACTAGAAAAACATCAAAAGAATCTGCTTACTCTTGCAACAAAGCTTACTTTACATTGTGAAACTAATGATCCTATTATTCACAACAACAATCTTGCTGGTAATGCCATAAAGAATTACTTTACTAATAGTCAAACAGATGCAATAGATTTATGTAATATAATTGAACCAGTTATTATGGTACAAAGAATGCTTTCTAAATCTATGGAGATTCATAATAATCACATTGTAGTTTCTGAATATAGTACAAAATGTGGGTTAGTGGCAAAAGTTACATCAATGTCTGTCGTTGATTATATTGAATCGATTCTTGGTGCAGAAAATACTGGCTACAGTATTACTAAAGGAATTTTGTCAGCGGCAGATTTTGGTGCTCCGCAAAAACGAGTACGCTTTGTCATTATGGGAGTAAAGAAAACAATATCTGAAAGTATAAACTTACCTGTTGGTTCTTTTACTGAAGCAAATTTTCGAACAGTTGAGGATGCCATCAAAGATATTGAAAATATTAATGTTGCGACTACAGTTAGTGAAGGTGATGCTGGCTTTAAACTTCCTAAAGTGAAAAAAAATATTAGCGAATTAGCAAAGCAACTTCGAGATTCAGATATACTATATAACCATGTGTCTACTAACACTACCCCTGAGGCACTGGAACGATTCAAGGTTATTCAGCAAGGTTGTAACTTTCATCATTTACCATCAGAACTTAAGACTACATATTCAGATGGTTCTAGGACGCAAAATACAATTTACTTAAGGTTAAAATATAATCAGCCTTCTGGAACTGTGGTGAATGTACGAAAGTCTATGTGGATTCACCCCACTCACGATCGTGCTTTGAGCATTCGGGAAGCTGCCCGTTTACAAACATTTCCAGATAGCTTTGTATTTTGTGGATTAAAAGATTCCCAATATCAACAGATTGGTAATGCAGTGCCGCCAATATTAGCAAAAGCATTAGCTAACCATTTATGCAATTATTTAGATGGATAAATCATCATATAACGGTCAACAAAAATGAAGACACCCTTAGGCAGTTTTTAATCAATTTTGTTCAAATTTAGCCGATGAAATAAATCCAAGTTTATAATGTCTTCTTTTTTGATTATAAATGGGTTCAATATAATCAATAATATTGATCATAGCTTGGTCTATGATTACATAATCCGGTATTGTCAAATTAACTTTTTATGGCGTCTATAAATTTGACATTTAACCTCTAATTTTGAATTTCAGACGTAACTTGGACAATAAGATCCCATTCTTTAAATCGACGTTCAGATAAAGTGCGGAATGTTTTGGCTGAACATAAGTACCTTCCTCAATTGAAATGATCATATATATTTCCAAAGCTAGATAAGAATAATTGTGCTTATTTTAATGACTTGAATTTACGCATTTTCCTCTCCCTAAGTCTTGTTGGTTGATGTGAGTTTTCAGCGCTATTATTAGCATATTGCTGTGTAATATGAGGAACATTAGGAAATAACGTCTTGATTAGTTTGGTAATCCTCCCATTTTTAATGGAAGCTAGGGGTAGAATTTTGCAATTGTATTAATTTGATCCTCGCCAAAATATTAGACAGTGCTCGCCTCTATAAATGTGTTATTTAAGTAGTACTGATTTTCATATTGTTCTGGCGATATCCAACCATTAGCTGAATGGCGACGAACCCGATTATAATAGATTTCAATATATTCAAATAGTGCTTTATTTGCCTGCTCCCGTGTTTTGTAATAACAATCATGAATAATATGTGCTTTTAAGGTATGAAAGAAACTTTCTGCAACCGCATTATCCCAGCAATTACCGGTTCGGCTCATGCTTTGTTTAAGTCCGTTTAGTAATATTAATCGTTTAAAATCCGCACTGCAATATTGACTTCCTCTGTCACTATGGAGCAAAACACCTTTTGGAAACTGGCGACGGAATAAGGCATTTTTGAGTGTATTACAGACTAAATGCCTATCAATACGGTGACTCGTTTGCCGACCAATCACTTTTCGCCCGAATAAATCAATAATCACACAGAGGTATAGCCAGCCTTCACCGGTTTTGATATACGTGATATCGGTCACCCAAACGTTATTAGGTTTATCGGGATTAAACTGATCCTCGCCAAAAAAATGGACAAATGTCACCTCTATGATATAACTAAAAATCATAGGAGAACCCATCATGGTCAAAAAATTCAGTACAGAGTTTAAACAACAATCAGTCGATTATGCTTTATCCAATGCTCATCTTTCTTTAGTTGAAATCGCGAACCATTTAGGTATTGGTAAATCAACACTAGATAAATGGATTAGGCAAATCAATCCAGACAAAACCAGTAAACGAGAGTTAACAGCTGAGCAGCAAAAAATTATCGCCCTAGAAAAAGAAAACAAAGAACTGAAAATGGCGAATGAAATTCTAAAAAAGGCGCATGTGTACTTCATCAACCATCCAAGTCGGTGAAGTACAAGTATATGAAGCAACATTTCGCATCCTATCCAATGCCGTTAGTTTGCCGTCAGTTAAATGTTAGTGTGTCAGGTTATTACGCTTGGCTCAGACGAGAACCAAAATCAAACGCGCTATTTGATAACATCAAAGCACTTTATTGGTGGCACAAAGCCCGCCTGGGCGCCCCAAGCTTAGTGCACGACATAAGGGATAAGGGCTATGATGTATCAGAAAGAACGGTCAGTCGAGTATTACAAAAATTAGGCTTACGAAGTAAAGCCGCACGCAAATGTCACTATCGGGCAGCGCCAAACCAATCTCATGATGTGGCGCCCAATACATTGGATAGGCAGTTTAATCCGGATAAACCCAATCTTGTTTGGGTGACCGATATCACGTATATCAAAACGGGTGAAGGCTGGCTATACCTCTGTGTGATTATTGATTTATTCGGGCGAAAAGTAATTGGTCGGCAAACGAGTCACCGTATTGATAGACATTTAGTGTGTAACACACTCAAAAATGCCTTATTCCGTCGCCAGTTTCCAAAAGGCGTGTTACTCCATAGTGACCGAGGAAGCCAATATTGTAGTGGTGATTTTAAGCGATTAGTGTTGCGGCATGGACTTAGCCAAAGTATGAGTAGAGCAGGAAATTGTTGGGATAATGCGGTTGCTGAAAGCTTTTTTCATACGTTAAAAACGCACATTATTCATGATTGTGATTACAAAACACGGGAGGATGCAAATAAAGCACTATTTGAATACATTGAAATCTATTATAATCGAGTTCGTCGCCATTCAACTAATGGTTGGATATCGCCAGAACAATATGAAAAGCAGTACTACCTAAATAACACATTTATAGAGGCAAGCACTGTCTAATATTTTGGCGAGGATCAAACTGCCTGTCTAAGGTATTTGGCGCCACATCATGAGATAGCTTTGGCGCAGCCCGATAGTTAAATTTACGTGTAGCCTTACTCCGCAAGCCTAATTTTTGTAATACTCGACTGACCGTTCTCTCTGACACATTATAGCCCTTAGCCTTGATATCGTGCACTAAGCTTGGTGCGCACAAACGGGCTTTATGCCACCAATAAAGTGTCTTGATGTTATCAATTAGTCCGTTTGATTTGGGCTCACGTCTGAGCCAAGCATAAGTAACCTGACACGCTAATATTTAACTGACGACAGATTAACGGCACTGAATAGGATGATAAGTGTTGCTTCATGTACTTGTACTTCACCGACTTGGATGGTTGATGAAGTACACATGCGCCTTTTTTAGGATTTCATTCGCGATTTTGAGCTCTTTTACCTCTTTTTCTAGGGCGATAATTTTTTGCTGCTCAATGGTGAGCTCTCGACGACTGGTTTTATTTGGCGCTAGCAGCCTTATCCACTTATCAAGGGTCGATTTACCTATACCTAAATGGTTGGCCAGCTCAGTTATTGAAAGGTGAGCGTTAGACAGCGCATAATCGACCGATTGCTGTTTGAACTCGGTACTGAATTTTTTGACCATTATATGTTCTCCTCTGATTTTTATTTATATCATAGAGGTGGCATTTGTCCACTTTTTTGGCGAGGATCATGTTATAGCTAAATTAGGTGTGTCGTATTGTTTAAAGTTTGGATGTTTTTGATTTATGGATATACTAAATCGGGTAAGGTGCTTTGTTCAATGTAAATTTTAATAAAAATATGTATTAATATTAGGAGTAAATTTATGAATATAATGCTTGACAGTTATTTTAGGAACTTTATAGGAAATAATCAATTTGAAGATTATAGTGATAATGAAAACTTTGAGAAGTTTTGTAATTACTACTTGATAAATCAATATTATCCGCAAGATTTTGATTTGGAACGATGTAGTATTGGTGGTGGTGATGATTTTGGAATAGATGGATTATGCATAATTGTAGATGATATATGTATTCATAATAAAGATGATCTAAAAAGTCTATACGGGTCTCCCAAAAAAATAGACGTTAAATTTATATTTAATCAGATAAAAAATTCAGAAAAATTTGACTTGGGTGATATTTTAAAGTTTTTATCTGGAGTGAAAATTTTTTACGAAAATGAAACCCAATATACAAACGAAGATCTTAAGAATTATTATGAAATTAAAAATAACATTTATAAAAATATAATTAAATTTCATAGACCAGAAATTATACTGAATTATGTAACAACTGGAAAATGGCAAGAACCAGAAGAAATAATAATGCGTATTAAATCCATTCAAAAGGATTTGGAAGAGCTAAACATAGGTAATATTTGCACAAATTTTATAGATTCAAAAAAGATAGAATCAATTCATAATGAAGTGGAAAATAAGATTGAAAAACAGATTGATTTTAGGGCTAGCTTGACGTTACCCAAAATAAATGATGTTAGGCAATCTCATATATTATCAGTGCCTATAAATGAGTTTATTAAGTTAATCACAAATGATACGGGAAATATATTAAAAAATTTATTTCTAGATAATGTCAGGGACTTCCAAGGTAGTAACTCTGTAAACGAGGGGATAAAAAAAACAATAACATCTGAATTGCAAGAGGCTTTGCCAATGTTTAATAATGGGATAACTATTATTGCAAAACATCTTGAAATCATAAATCAAAGGATAGTGTTGACCGACTTTCAAATTGTGAATGGATGCCAAACTAGCCATGTTATCTGGGAAAATAGAGAGAGTCTAAAAAATAATACAGATATTATAGTTAAAGTAATAGAAACAACGTCATCCGAACTATCTGAAAGTATAATTAAAGCAACAAACAAACAAACTGAAGTCAAAGATGAGGCATTTGAATCATTGTCAGACTTTCACAAGGGGTTGGAAAATTACTTTAATGCTTATGCTACCAAAAGATTATCTCCAATTTACTATGAAAGGAGATCTAAGCAATATCAAAGCGATCAGACAAAGAAACCTCATCAAATAATAAACCTATCGAAATTGACTCGTGCAAGTGTGGCGTGTATTTTATACCAGCCACAGAGTACGCATAGATATTATGGCGAGCTATTGAATAGTAACAGAGATAAAATATTCAAGAAGGAAGATTCCAACTATAGTAAATATTATTTAGCGGCTTCCATATCAAATAAAGTTGATTCGTATTTAAGGAAAAAAGAGTTTTCATCATATAAACTAATGAAGGATCAGTTATCTCTGATAATATATAAAAAAATGGAAGCTAATAAAAAAATTCAAGATCAATTATACCAGATAATTGATTCAACCAAGGACTTTAGACGGATATTAGCTGAAGCGATAGAGATTTTAGTTAAATTATCGGGAAATGACAAATCAAAATATAGAGTTTTATCTAGGTCAAAAGATTTCACTACGCTAATTACGGAGTCGTTAGTTGGTCTAACCCAAAAAAAATGAATTTTTAATAGCTAGACTAGTGATCTTAAATATAAAATGTACTAGCTCAGATCTGATGTGACACAGCCCCGTTTTGAAGAGGTATCTGTCAGTTTAGATTTGAGCCAAGTTTTTCTCTTCCCTTATCTGGGCATTGACGTCGATAATGCTTTGGAAATATCTGAGCCAATTGAAGTATAAGTGTGGCCGTGATCCTCGCCAAAAAAATGGACAAATGTCACCTCTATGATATAACTAAAAATCATAGGAGAACCCATCATGGTCAAAAAATTCAGTACAGAGTTTAAACAACAATCAGTCGATTATGCTTTATCCAATGCTCATCTTTCTTTAGCTGAAATCGCGAACCATTTAGGTATTGGTAAATCAACACTTGATAAATGGATTAGGCAAATCAATCCAGGGGTAATCCCCCCTAAAAATAATAGGATTCAAAAGTAGAATTTTCTCTTACTATAATATTCGGAGAAAAATATGAAAAAAATGACTTTCACAGACAATCAAATACTCAATATATTAAAACAAGCCGAAAATGGTGTTCCCGTACCCGAATTATGCCGAGAGCATGGAATGGCTACTTCAACATTCTATAAATTGCGAGCGAAATACGGTGGCATGGATGCATCGTTAATGGCTAGAATGAAAGAGCTAGAAGATGAAAATCGTCGGCTCAAAAAAATGTATGCAGAAGAACGTCTTAAAGCAGAAGTGATACAGGAGGCAATGGCAAAAAAGTGGTAAAGGCTTCTGAGCGAAAAATGTTAGCTAAAGAGGTCGTCAAACAAAATAGAATGGCGGTTTCACAAGCCTGTCGAACATTTTGTGTTAGTGAAACCTGTTATCGTTATGAACCTATATTAATAACCGAAAACCAAATCATTGCTGAGCATTTAATTGAATTAACAGAGCGACAACGAAATTGGGGATTTGGTTTGTGTTTTTTATATTTACGCAATGTGAAAGGTCATACTTGGAATCATAAACGGGTTTATCGCATTTACTGTGAATTATCGCTTAACTTACGCATCAAACCTCGTAAGCGTTTAAAAAGAGAAAAGCCGGAGCCCTTATCGACACCTAAAAATATGAACGAATGTTGGTCAATGGATTTTATGCATGACCAGTTAGCTGATGGCAGGTGTTGTCGCCTGTTTAATGTCATTGATGATTTTAACCGAGAAGGCTTAACAATTGATGTTGATTTTTCGTTACCAGCAGCGCGTGTCATTAGGTCGTTAAATCAAATTATCGAATGGAGAGGAAAGCCGAAATCGATTCGCTGTGATAATGGGCCTGAATATATCAGTTATCAATTAGCGAGTTGGGCTAAAAAGAACAAAATAACATTATGCTTTATCCAGCCAGGTAATCCACAGCAAAATGCCTATATTGAACGTTTTAATCGGACTGTTCGCTATGATTGGCTAAGTCATTACATTTACCGTGATATTACTGAATTACAAGATAAAGCGACCCGCTGGTTGTGGACATATAATCATGAAAGACCTAATATGGGAATTGGTGGAATTACACCTATACAAAAACTTAAATTAATACAATTGCAAAATTCTACCCCTAGCTTCCATTAAAAATGGGAGGATTACCCAGGCAAAACCAGTAAACGAGAGTTAACAGCTGAGCAGCAAAAAATTATCGCCCTAGAAAAAGAAAACAAAGAACTGAAAATGGCGAATGAAATTCTAAAAAAGGCGCATGTGTACTTCATCAACCATCCAAGTCGGTGAAGTACAAGTATATGAAGCAACATTTCGCATCCTATCCAATGCCGTTAGTTTGCCGTCAGTTAAATGTTAGTGTGTCAGGTTATTACGCTTGGCTCAGACGAGAACCAAAATCAAACGCGCTATTTGATAACATCAAAGCACTTTATTGGTGGCACAAAGCCCGCCTGGGCGCCCCAAGCTTAGTGCACGACATAAGGGATAAGGGCTATGATGTATCAGAAAGAACGGTCAGTCGAGTATTACAAAAATTAGGCTTACGAAGTAAAGCCGCACGCAAATGTCACTATCGGGCAGCGCCAAACCAATCTCATGATGTGGCGCCCAATACATTGGATAGGCAGTTTAATCCGGATAAACCCAATCTTGTTTGGGTGACCGATATCACGTATATCAAAACGGGTGAAGGCTGGCTATACCTCTGTGTGATTATTGATTTATTCGGGCGAAAAGTAATTGGTCGGCAAACGAGTCACCGTATTGATAGACATTTAGTGTGTAACACACTCAAAAATGCCTTATTCCGTCGCCAGTTTCCAAAAGGCGTGTTACTCCATAGTGACCGAGGAAGCCAATATTGTAGTGGTGATTTTAAGCGATTAGTGTTGCGGCATGGACTTAGCCAAAGTATGAGTAGAGCAGGAAATTGTTGGGATAATGCGGTTGCTGAAAGCTTTTTTCATACGTTAAAAACGCACATTATTCATGATTGTGATTACAAAACACGGGAGGATGCAAATAAAGCACTATTTGAATACATTGAAATCTATTATAATCGAGTTCGTCGCCATTCAACTAATGGTTGGATATCGCCAGAACAATATGAAAAGCAGTACTACCTAAATAACACATTTATAGAGGCAAGCACTGTCTAATATTTTGGCGAGGATCAGTTGCCTGTCCGCCGCTAATTTGCTCATGACTTCGCCCGTATTGTTTTTTAAATAAGTAATCGATTTCACTTGTCCACTTAAATTCATAATACGCCCTCAATAACATTTTAAATAGTATAATTATATACCTAATTAGGTATTTAAAAAGAATTAAAAAATTTATTTTAACTTCAAAAGGTATCGTTAAATTAACTTTCGATGAACGATGAATAATTTTAATTTGGTATTCAGCTTTTATTTGGTAGATAAGCGTTTTTGTCACTATCTAACCTATCCTTCTATTCTGCGTTTTAATGAAGAAAAGAAGAATAAAAAACATGCAAAACAGTGGCAATCTACACTCAGTCATTATGCTTTGCCCATTATTGGAAAATAACCTGTATTAAGCATTGATACAAAATTAGTTTCAGAAGTGTTAGAACCTATTTGGCATAGCAAAACGGAAACAGCAAGCCGTTTACGTGGTCGTATTGAAGCAATATTAGATTGGGCAACCGTACGTGGTTATCGACATGGAGAAAACCCTGCTCGTTGGAAAGGGCATTTGGATAAGATATTTCCAGCCAAAAATAAAGTTAAGAAAGTAAAACATTTTGCTGCGTTACCTTATAAAGACTTGGCTTCATTCATGGCTATGCTCAAGAAAAGAGAGGGTATTTCAGCTAGGGCTTTAGAATTTTCCATACTGACCGCAACCCGTTCTTGTGAAGTTCGGGGAGCAACATGGCAGGAACTTAATTTAGAAAGTAAAATTTGGACTATTCCCGCTGAAAGAATGAAAGCAGGAAAAGAACATCGCATTCCATTATCAGATGAAGCGATAACATTAATAAAAAATCTTTCCCAACTATCCAATAGTGAATATATTTTCCCAGCCCCACGTAATGGACAATTATCTGATATGTCATTAACAGCTACACTAAGACGTATGAATTTTGTTCATATTACTCAACATGGTTTCCGTTCAACCTTTCGTGATTGGGCAGGAGAAACGACTCATTACTCAAGAGAGGTAATAGAACATGCGTTAGCACATCAGTTAGCTGATAAAGCTGAGGCGGCTTACCAACGTGGTGATTTACTTGAAAAACGATCAAAACTGATGGCTGATTGGGCACAATTTTGCAAAAATAGTTGATATACCAATACGATTGGCTTTTTTGCCCAATAATCGAGTCCTGTTTATTGCACTTGAACCGAGGGATTTTTATCTAGTTTTATCTCAATTTGATTTACTCTAGGTAAGAATGAATTTGTTGATATTATCAATATAACATAATTTTATGGAATAAAAGTCTTTGAGAGTATAAGCCCATATGAAGAAATGATACGAGTCTAATGTCCAATTAAAAGAAAAAAATAAGATAAGTTCGATGTTGATCCAAAAAAATCTACTATATACAGATTAGAAAATTACTATAACTATTTGATAATCATTAACAATTTTATTATGGATAGAAACTTAATACTACTAGAAACGCTATATTTTTCAATCAGCTAGATCAAAAAATGGCGGAAGCGCAGAGATTCGAACTCTGGGAGGGTTTCCCCTCGCCGGTTTTCAAGACCGGTGCCTTCAACCGCTCGGCCACACTTCCGCAATGGCTGTGAATATTAAAGTAGACCGAGCTGTTTGTAAATAGCTAAATGACTATTTTTGTCTATTTGCTTTAAATTTCGCCAATAAGAGATGTTTACTTATTTCTAACTGATATATTTTATCCGCAAAGATGCTGTATTTGGTTTATTATTGTATAATAGCCACTAATTTTGGTTTGGTTGATTTATTATTATGTTAGTGTTTAATGACAAAACGATAGCAACAGATGAGAGCGGTTATTTAAAAAATTGGCAAGATTGGTCGCCAGAATTAATCGCCGAGCTCGCTAAGCAAGAGTCGATAGAATTAACCCATGACCACCTTGAAGTGATCTATTTTGTGCGCGATTTTTATTTGGAATATAAAACGTCCCCAGCGATTAGAGCATTAGTTAAATCAATCGAAAAAAAATTGGGGTCAGAAAAAGGTAATAGCCGCTATTTATATCGGCTTTTTCCTGCAGGTCCGGCGAAGCAGGCAACGAAACTTGCAGGCTTACCTAAACCGGTTAAATGTATATAGAGCGTGGTTATTACGTGATATCAAAATGGAAATTACCAATTTTACTATTTATAATCTTGGCATATTTACAGTATGCTTTTTGGTTTGGTAAAAATAATATTTTTGATTATCAACAAAATCGTAAGACCGTCGCGGTTATGCAAGTTGAGAATGCTAAATTAAAACTGCGTAATGAACAAATGTTTGCCGAAATATCTGATCTGTATGAGGGGTCTGATGCCATAGAAGAAAGGGCAAGAAGCCATTTAGGAATGATTAAACCTGATGAACATTTTTATCGTATTGTAACTGACTCCTCTTCCGACTAAGTGAGCTAATAAGTAATATCATGAATAATCGTAATATTGTTGCTATTGTCCCTGCTGCTGGAAGCGGGCAAAGAATGCAATCTACCCTACCGAAGCAATATATTAAAATCGGTCAATCGACAATTTTGGAATATACGTTACAAAAGCTATTATCATTACCGCTAATTAGCCAAATTATTGTCGTTATTAGCCGCGATGATCGTTATTTCTCTACTCTCAGTGTCGCTAATCATCCAAAGATAACATTAACATATGGCGGGGATACCCGCTCAGATTCTGTTTTTGCGGGACTTTTGTTGGCTGACGATGATAGCTGGGCATTAGTTCATGATGCAGCCAGGCCTTGCGTCAGCCATCATGATATCGAACAATTAATCAAAACCGTGTTTGCCCAGAATCAAGGCGGTATTTTAGCCACTAAAGTCACCGATACGATTAAAAAATCACTGGATCATAGTCAATTACCATTACCACAAATTGCTCAAACATGCGATCGTCAGCAACTATGGGCGGCGGCAACACCACAGATGTTTAAGGTCAAGCTATTAAAAGAGTGTATACATAAAGCTAAGCTACAAAAAATAGCCTTGACGGATGAGGCGTCAGCAGTTGAATTTTGCGGCGGTCACCCGTTATTGGTTGAATGTCAGCGGGACAATATTAAAGTGACACAGAAAGAAGATATTCCATTAGCGAAACTTTATTTGTATGAACAAGGTTATATTGAAATATAATAGCCAACTGAATTTAATCTCACATTAGCGAGTAAGGGTAATATGATAAGAATAGGACATGGTTTTGATGTGCATCGTTTTGGTGGTGACGGACCATTGACTTTGGCTGGAGTTAAAGTGCCTTATGAACAAGGTTTTATTGCGCATTCTGATGGTGATGTGGTTTTGCACGCGGTGACCGATGCGATGCTTGGCGCATTAGCGCTAGGTGATATTGGTCAACATTTTCCTGATACTGATAACCAATATAAAGGTGCTAATAGCCGTCTATTACTAAAAAAAATATTTAATTTAATTAAATCAAAAGGCTATGTTATTTCTAATCTGGATGTAACCATTATTGCGCAAGCGCCGAAAATGCAAGAGCATATTGCGCAAATGCGCGTTAATCTGGCTGAAGATCTAGAAAGCCATTTTGATGTAATCAGCGTAAAGGCGACCACCACTGAAAAATTAGGTTTTACGGGTCGCAAAGAAGGGATCGCCTGCGAAGCCGTGTTGTTGTTAAAAAAGATAACTGACCAATAGAAGGATAGAGAGTGCTCAACAAATTAGCGTATTTATACGGCGAACCGACCGTCAAAGGAGTATATAAACAGTCTGCTGCCGACTTTTGTGTAAAAGAAGATCTTGGTTATGAACTCGATGGCGAAGGTGAGCATGTTTTTATTCATATGCAAAAACAAGATTGCAATACGCTATTTGTTGCCGAGCAGCTCGCTAAGTTTGCTGGTATTTCGCCAAAACTGGTGGGCTATGCGGGTTTAAAAGATCGTAATGCGATCACCGAACAATGGTTTGGATTACATATTCCAGGTAAGTTAACCCCTGATTTTAGTCTATTTGACCTTACTGGTTGTAAAATTTTACAGGTGAAAAGGCATTCTAAAAAACTACGTATTGGCCATTTGAAAGGTAATTCCTTTTCGCTCATCATTAGAGATGTTGATAATAAAGTTGAAACAGAACAGCGTTTAAGTTTGATCCAAGCGGGCGGTGTGCCGAACTATTTTGGTGAGCAGCGCTTTGGTAAGGATAACAATAATATTACACAAGCCATGCAGTGGGCTAAAGGTGGAATAAAGGTTAAAGATCGTAAGAAACGCAGCTTTTATTTATCAGCCGCACGTAGTGCCATTTTTAATGGCATTGTTAGTCAGCGCATAATAGAGAAACTAAATACCACCGTACTTTGTGGCGATATTTTACAATTGATCGATCGGGGTAGCTGGTTTGTGGCCGAACAAGACGAAATTGAGTCGTTACAGCAACGGCTTGATAATAATGAACTTACTATTACTGTACCAATGTTAGGTGATAATGGTCCACAAACAAAAGATGATGCCTTGTTGTTTGAACAACAGTATATCAATAATAATTGGTCTGAATTTTTAACGTTGTTTAAACAAGAACGTATGGAGACCTCACGCCGAGCGAGTTTATTAAGACCCAAAAATATCAGTTGGATATGGCAAGATGATTCGACATTACAAGTTGAATTTTGGCTACCCGCAGGAAGTTACGCAACGGCAATATTACGTGAACTCATATCATAATTAGATTTTAAGGATAATGTTAATGTTAAATCTTAAAATAAAATCGCTTATTGCGCAGTTACAAGATTTGGGGATACAAGATCCTCAAGTTTTAAAGGCGATAGCAGCGATCCCAAGAGAACGCTTTATTGATGAGGCATTATCACACCAAGCTTATGATAATCGTTCTTTACCTATTGGCGCAGGGCAAACTATTTCACAACCTTATATGGTTGCCAAAATGACCGAATTATTAAAACTTGAACCAGATTCTAAAGTACTTGAAATCGGTACTGGGTCAGGATATCAAACCGCAATATTGGCGTATTTGGTTGAGCATGTTTGTTCTATCGAACGGATTAAAAGCTTACAATGGAATGCCAAGAGGCGGTTAAAACAGCTTGATATTCATAATGTTTCGACTCGCCATGGTGATGGCTGGCTAGGTTGGCCAGAAAGAGCGCCTTTTGACGGTATTATTGTAACGGCTGCGGCGACCGAAATCCCTAAAGATCTGGTATATCAACTCGCCGATAAAGGGCGATTAGTGGTTCCTGTCGGCGAGCATGAGCAATCACTGCAAATGATTGAGCGAAATGACGATAAATTTAGTCTAACGACGGTGGAACCGGTTAAATTTGTACCACTGGTGAAAGGCGAGTTACGTTAAGTTTTATGCTAATCGAATAATAGTCTTGGTGATGTAGAGGGAGTCAGTCAGTATGTTGTACGGTTTTGATATTGGTGGAACAAAAATTGAAATCGGTGTATTTGACCAAAATTTGAACTCTTTATGGACTAAACGAATCAAGACTCCGTTAGATGGTTATGATTCTTTTTTAAATAGCATTGTCGAATTAGTTGCTGAAGCTGATCATAAGTTTGCCACGGTTGGTCAAGTCGGCATTGGCATGCCTGGGTTTATTAATAATAAACGTAAGATCTACAGTACTAATATTACGGCGATTAATCAGCAACCGTTTGCTAATGACCTTGAGAAGGCGATAAAGCGGCCTATATTTATCAATAATGATGCTAATTGTTTTGCTATATCTGAAGCTTTTAATGATGATTTTAATGCTCACCAAACAATATTAGCGGTGATTTTGGGAACAGGGCTTGGCGGCGGGATTGTTGTCAATCGTCAGGTCCTCTCTGGTCTAAATGGCTGTGCGGGCGAAATTGGTCATATTCGTTTGCCGATTGATGCACTTAATGTTTTGGGTCAGAATATGCCGATCCTACCTTGTGGTTGTGGTTTATCTGGTTGCGCAGAGAGGTACTTATCAGGCAGTGGATTTGAGTGGTTATACCAATATTTTTATCAGCAACCACTTAATGCTAAACAGATTATTGAGCAGTATTATCAAGGTGATAGTGTAGCTAAGCAGCATGTTGATCGTTACTTTGAACTATTGGCTCTTTATTTAGGGCATTTAATAATGATTGTTGATGCTGAGGTTATTGTGATTGGTGGTGGGCTTTCTAATTTTGCTGCTATCTACCAAGAGGTTCCATCACGTATTGCTAAATATATTTTACCTAGAATGGCGCTACCACGTCTTGAAAAAGCACGATTTGGCGATTCAGGCGGAACACGTGGAGCAGCATTATTATGCTTAAAACCGTTAAGTATAGAACAATTATATAAAAGGAACTGACTATGAAACTTAATACAATAGTACCATTACTGCTATTATGTTCAATACCGCTTATATCACAGTACGTTCTCGCCAGTGAAGTTGTTGCTAGAGTGGATTTAACCAAAGTGACGTTGTTTTTAAAAGGTGCTGAATTGCATGGCTCGACGGTTGTTAATGTACCAAAAGGCGAAACAGAAATAGTGCTAACCCAATTAGCAAATACGATTGATCTTAATTCGATTAATGTAGGTTTAGATAATAAAGCAATGATCCTTAGTACGTCATTAATTGATGACTATATTGCTGAAAAAAGCGAATCCGATCGCCTCAAACAGTTACGTGATTCGCTTAAAAAGCTTGAAGATGAACGAGAAATATTAAATATTAAACTGACCGCAATTAATGGAGAAATTACCTTATTACAAGGTAACCGTATTGGTAACATCATTAAATCCAATGGTTCGTTAGGTGATGCTAAACAGGTGATTAATTTTGTTAAAGATAATCTGACTAATGCATTAACCGAACAGTTAACGGTAAAATCAGCACTAAAGACATTAGATGGCAAAATCACTCAATATCAACTACAAATTGGTCAAGCAGATGGTGGTGACCATAAAGCTGAAAAAGCGATTAAAGTTAAAATTTATACACCAGAAGCTACAAAACTGCCGATCTCACTTTCTTATGTTACCCCTCAAGCAGGTTGGGCGCCTATTTATGATGTAAGAGTGCCAAATATTACCGGACCTTTAGCATTAACCTACAAAGCAAATGTTTATCAATATACGGGTCTTAATTGGCATAATATTGATTTCACCCTTTCAACGGCTAATCCGACTGAAGGGATCACCGCGCCCTTACCTAAACCTTGGAATATCTATTTAAATGAAGGTAAAGCGCTTTACGGAGCAATGGCTAAATCCGCAGTTAGCCCCAGCTATGACAGCCTTAGCGAGCAAAAAGATCAAATTTTATTCAAGCAAAGTAACTCATTTGCGGATTATGTTACCACCAATAGTAATGGCTTAAATTTGCAGTTTACGATCCAGTTACCTTACACTATTAGTGGATACAGTAAAGACAATGTTTTAACGTTAAAAGAGCGTAATGTTTCGGCTGAGTATCGTTATATTGCTACGCCAAAACTTGATAGTAATGCTTTTTTACAAGCACAAATTAACGATTGGGATAAGCTTGAGCTATTACCGGGAAAGACAACGGTATTTTATGCTGGTAATTATATTGGTGAAGGTTTTATCACCACGCAGGGTATTGAAGATAAGCTAAATATTTCATTAGGTCGAGATAATGAGATTATTATCTCGCGTAATCAAGATATTAATGAAACATCAAAGCCATCGTTTTTTGGTAATGAAATATCACAAAAATTTGCCTATACCATTGATGTTAGAAATACTAAAAATGTGCCAATTGATATTACTATTTACGATCAACTGCCCGTTATTCAAAATAAAACCATTACCCTCGATGATGCAAAGTACTCGGGTGCGAGCTATCAAAAAGAGACAGGGCTATTAACATGGAATATTAATTTGCAAGCGAAAGAAGCCAAGCAATTACCGTTTAGTTTTAAAATTAGTTATCCAAAAGATAAGGCTGATAGTATTATTGGCTTATGATATTGGGTGGCAGCGTCTTGTATGGTTAGTTATATTGCATTATTAGATAGACTTAAAACAAGTGGTTTAATTGTTCCGCTTGATTTTCACCTTGCGCTGTTTTTTAGTCGTCGTACTAACTTAACCGATCCATTACAGCAGGCGCGATTTGCATTTTTGGTCGCTTGGCTTAGTGTAGAGGTAAGAGCGGGGCATGTATGCGTTAATTTAGCGGAAATAACTCGTATCAATTTAGAGTATCGTTTCGGTGTTGAACGGGTGGACACGCTTTATGCGGATCTTGGTGAGCCCAAACTTGATGATTGGCTAGCCGTATGTGATTTAGTCGGGCAAGATATGGTCAGCCATGGCGAAATATTATCCCCTTTTATTTTAAATAACAATCTGCTCTATTTTCAACGTATGTGGCAGCATGAAAAGCACGTTGCTGATTATTTTAATCATACAGTTTGTCACGATAAGCCAACAGATGTTGCGGCGAGGTGGTTACAAACGCTTTTCCCTATTAATCATGATAATAATGGTATTGATTGGCAAAAAGTTGCAACTGCATCGGCAATAACTCAACGAGTTGCCATTATTTCGGGTGGCCCTGGCACGGGTAAAACAACGACTATTAGTAAAATTTTAGCGACATTAGTCGGTCTGCACCAGCAGCAATTTCAATCTAATTTACGCGTTGTTGCCGCGGCGCCAACGGGTAAAGCTGCAGCAAGACTGACTGAATCGTTATCCGCTGCGGTTGCGACGTTACCTATAGCCGACGCAATAAAGCAGGCTATTCCGACCGAAGCAGTGACATTACATCGCTTGCTTGGTGCAAGGTTGGACAGTAATAAGTTTGCCTATCACCAAGGCAATCAACTCAGCGTTGATGTTTTATTGATTGATGAAGCTTCAATGGTCGATTTACCGATGATGTCTAGCGTAATTGCCGCTTTACCAAGACAAGCTAGATTAATTTTACTCGGCGATAAAGAACAGCTCTCTTCCGTTGAAGCAGGGGCAGTTTTTGGTGATTTATGCCAATTGCTTGAACATGGTTATAGTGAACAACATGTCGAGATCATTAAACAATTAACGGGATATCAATTAACGGCTAAAAATGATCAGCCATCTATTGCTGATAGTATTTGTTTGCTACAAAGAAGTTATCGCTTCGCAAGTCAATCAGGGATCGGTATTTTAGCAAATTTGATCAAGCTGGGTCATAGTCAGGAAGCGATTAGGCTTTTTAACGATGAACAGTATCAGGATATCGCTTTTTATGCAGTCAATAGCAGCGAACAATACCAGCAGGCGATTGAGAACTGCGTCAATCATTATCAGTTTTATTTGCATTCGATAGCATCTAATCGAAGTGACATTGAACGTATTTTATCCTCTTTTACTCGGTTTCGTTTACTTTGCGCCTTAAGAGAAGGGCCGTTTGGTGTGAGAGGACTAAACCAGATTATTGAAAATAAATTGCTCGAAAATGGCAGTATTTCGCTCAGAAAACATGATGAATGGTATATTGGAAGGCCAGTGATGATTTTAAAAAATAGTTTTTCCTTAGGGCTATTTAATGGTGATATTGGCATTGCTCTGCCTGCCGCGGATGACAATAATAAATTGAAAATCTATTTTCTACTACCTAATGGTGATATAAAAGGCGTCTCGCCATTTCGTTTGCCTGAGTATGAAACGGCTTATGCAATGACTATTCATAAATCTCAGGGCTCAGAATTTGAGCATGTCGCAGTAATTTTACCTAATGAATACTCGCCATTATTAACTCGTTCGTTGTTATACACTGCGGTGACTCGGGCAAAACAGACTATTGCTGTTTATTCATCTAAAACCATGCTCATAAAAACGATCAATAGTAAAATTAATCGCCAAAGTGGATTAGTTGATTTGTTGGTTTAACGACGATGGAATTTTGTGCGTTGAGTAAAAGGGTCTTGTGACCCTTTAGCTAAACTAATGGATGATTTTAGCAAGAAAATCTTTAGCCCGATCCGACTGCGGATTAGTAAAGAACTGCTCTTTAGATGTATCTTCAATGATTTCTCCTGCATCCATGAAAATCACTCGATTGGCAACTTTACGTGCAAATCCCATTTCATGGGTCACAACCATCATCGTCATGCCTTCATAAGCGAGCTCAACCATAACATCTAATACTTCATTAACCATCTCAGGGTCAAGTGCTGATGTCGGTTCATCAAATAACATGACCACAGGATCCATGCATAGTGCTCTAGCAATAGCAACACGTTGCTGTTGACCTCCGGAAAGCTGGCTTGGTAATTTGTTTGCATGTTCAGATAAACCAACTCGCTCTAACAAAGCGTGTGCTTTTTCTTTCGCTTCACTGTCTGTTCGGCCCAATACTTTTACTTGCGCTAATGTTAAGTTCTTTAGAATAGTTAGGTGAGGAAATAGCTCAAAGTGCTGAAAGACCATGCCTACTTTAGAACGAAGCTTAGCTAAATTAGCTGATTTATTGGTAATTTCTATATCACCAATAAAAATTTGGCCAGACTGCACCGCTTCTAAGCCATTAACCGTTTTAATTAGGGTTGATTTTCCCGATCCGGAAGGGCCGCAGACAACAACGACTTCACCTTTTTTGACTTCTGTTGAGCAATTTTTTAATACTTGGAATTTGCCATACCATTTCGAAATATTTTTTAAGGAAATCATTTCTAGTCCTTTTTCAAATAACTAACTAAACGCGATGCACTAAAGCTGATAATAAAGTAGCTAATAGCGGCGAAAATAATCATGGAGTATTCAGCGGTACCACCTTGCACTTTGCCTACGAGGGTTACACTGGCACCAAATAAATCAATAAGGCTCATCACATAAACTAATGAGGTATCTTGAAATAAGATAATACCCTGCGTTAATAAAAGTGGCACCATCGCTTTAAATGCTTGAGGCAATATAATTAAGCGCATTGTTTGGCTTTTAGGCATACCCAAGGCAAACGCAGCATGATACTGCCCTTTGCTTACCGCATTGATACCTGCACGGATAATTTCAGAATAATAGGCTGCCTCAAATAGTGCAAATGCAATCATTGCACAGGCCACTCTTACATCGGCGTAAGGTGGCAAGTTAAATAGATGCTTTATCAGCTGTGGAAAGACAAAATAGAACCACAACAATACTAGCAATAGCGGTACTGAACGAAATAATGTCACATAGGTTTTAGCAAAAATCTTTAAGATTTTATTATTTGATAGACGCATTAAAGCCAGTACTGTTCCCCAAATGATGCCAAACACAATTGCTGTTATGGTAATTTTTAAGGTTAAGCCTAAACCGTTTAATAAGACGGTTGAATTATTAATAACGAGAGAGGGGATATCGGCAATCCATGTTAATAGCTGCATTGTTAACCTCCACTCTTAGTTAGACGCGTTTTCTTCTCAACAACGCGCATAATTCGAATAATTGCATAGTTGACTAAGGCGAAAGCAATTGTAATACCACATAGGATCTCTACAATGCTATTGGTGGACTCGTTAATGCGATCAATTTGCCCCGTTAAATCAAGCAAACCAATGGTCGATGCTACTGATGAGTTTTTAATAATATTTGTCATTTCAGATGTAAGCGTGGGGATTATTCTACGATAAGCATTAGGCAGCAAAATATAGAAATAGGTTTGACTTTTAGTTAAGCCTAAGGCTAAACCGGCATATTTCTGTCCACGTGGCAAAGTTTGCAAGCCCGTTCTAACTTGCTCGGCAATACGGGCTGACGTAAATAAGCCTAGCGCGATGGTTGCGAGCATAAAAATCTGGACTTTAGGATCAAGCTCTTGCATAAACCATGTTTTAAATGAGCCGCTCAGCATCTGCGGGATAAGCGTATACCATAAGAATATTTGTACCAATAATGGGATATTACGAAAGATATTAATATAGTAAATAGCAAGTTTTCTCATTATTTTACTATCTAATGTGCGCATAATACCGATTATTGAACCAAATATAAAAGCAATAATCCAAGCAGATACCGCTAATGAGATGGTGATTACTAAACCATCTAAAAGCCAGTATAGATATATACCATCACCGTAAGGTGTGGATTCAAAAAATAGATTCCAATTAAAATTCATAATATCGATTTATTAGGTTTGCACTGAACATATTCAGTGCATTGATTAACAAGAATAACGAAGATTAATCTAATGCGTTATCATTTGGCGCTGCAAATAATTCCACCATCTTAGGTGAAATCTCTAAATCCATATTAGCTCCCCTTGGTGGCACAGGCTGAGTGAACCAACGGTTATAAGATTCTAACGCTTTCCCAGAGGTTTGTGCCTCTGCAATTGTGTTATCTATTAATTTTTTAAATTGCTCATCGTCTTTTCTAATCATACAACCATAAGCTTCGTAAGATAAAGGCTCTGCAACAATGACCCATTCCGCTGGATTAATTGCTCTTGAGCGCTCACCAGCAAGCAGCGCATCATCCATTAAAAATGCGGCAGCGCGACCTGTTTCTAATGCTTTAAATGCGTCACCGTGATCTTTTGGTGTGACAATGCGCATATCTAAATTATCTTTATTGTTGATTTGGTTTAAGCGAATTTCTGAGGTGGTACCGGCAGTAGTAACCACATTTTTATTTTTAAGATCATCAATACTATTGATACCGCTATCTTTTTTAACTAAAAATCGGGTACCAACAATAAAAATAGTATTAGAAAAATCAACCACTTTTTGTCTTTCGAGGTTATTGGTTGTTGAACCGCATTCAAAATCATATGTATAATTATTTAATAGCTGGATGCGTGTTTTTGAGGTTATAGGCAGATATTTCACCTGTAAATTTGGTATATTTAACTCTTTTTTAACCGCGTCAACAATCAAATTAGAATAATCTTGTGAATAACCAATGATATTTTGGTTGTTATCATAATAAGAAAAAGGTACTGAGGATTCTCGGTGGCCAACCACAATTACGCCAGAGTCTTTAATTTTAGCCAGTGTTCCTGTTAGTTCCTGCGCGTTAGCCGCAGAGTTAATTAGTCCAAGTAGTGCAAAAGACAAAATTAATCGCGTTAATTTACCTTTGGATTTTTTTTGATTAATCATACTCATCTCCTTTTTTCTAAAATTATGGTGCTAGCAAAAATTGCTTATTTCTATTAGCAGCTGTTTTATTATAAACGATTTTTGCTTACAAATATCCTATTTTTGCATATTTATGCTTATGCCTAGCATTGGCGCCTCTTGTGGGGAAGTGCTCTATAAGAGTATAAGCAAAAAATATGCCATCTTTATTTAAGATGTTTTTGACGTAAGAAAATTATAATAATGAAAATGGTTAATATTAAATAATAAGGGTAATTTCCCCATCGTGCATAAGGCGTTAAGCCTGTATTGGGATTAAGTGTAACTGAGAGCGCAGCGGTTTGAAATTGTGGTAGCTGTTTAGTAATAGAGCCTTTAGGCGAAATAACAGTCGTTATGCCATTATTAGTGCTGCGCAGTAGCGTACGGCCAAACTCTAGCGCTCGCGTTCTTGCCATCTGTAAATGCTGCCAAGGACCAATACTATTACCAAACCAAGCATCGTTTGAAACAGTGAGCAGAAAGTCTGTATCGGAGGTGAAATTTTGCCAGAGTAGATTTGATAAAATAACCTCATAACAGATTACTGTTACAAATTTGAACCCTTTCATGGTCAATGGTTCTTGAATAGCAGGACCTGCTGACATTGATGACATGGGAATATTAAGCGCTTTGGCGATGGGAGACAACAACTGCTGCAAAGGAATATATTCGCCGAAAGGAACTAAGTGGTGCTTGATATAACGGTTTTTTGTTGGATATTGATAGGGCGTTAAACCACCTAATACAATTAAGGCGTTATATATTTGGTAGTCATACTCGTTTTTTACTAAATCAACAATCCCTAGCGCGATAGCGGTATCATGTTGTCTTGCATACAGGTCAAGTGCTTTAAGATAGGGCTGTTGATTATATTCAAAATCAGTAATAGCGGCTTCTGGCCAAATGATAATATCACTATCTTTAATATGTTCTTGTGTTAATTCAGCGTAAGTTTGTAGGGTTTTATTTAGTTGCTTGCTACTCCAACGTAGTGATTGTGGAATATTGCCTTGGATAAGCGTTATATTCGTTTGCCGTGTATAGTCGAGTTGCGTCCAATTGATATGTTTGAACCAGAATGACGCGGCGAATATCACCAAAATAGTGCACGAAGCACCGTAAATATGCAATTTATATTTTGAGAGGTGTAAACGTCGTTGTATAAATTGCTGTACCAGATATGCTAGCAGACCACAGCAGATAGTGAATAGTAAATTTACACCATTAATCCCTAGAATTGGAAATAAACCTGCTAAAGGTGATTCCAATTGACTATAACCAAATTGTAACCATGCAAAACCATTTAATAATGTGCTGCGAATGTATTCAGTAATTTGCCAAATTAAAGGGGCTAAAATAATGAACTGTTTTAATGAATAGGCTGGACATACTTTGTTGAATAAACGTAGTAAGACCGCAAACAACATAGGATAGAGCGCTAAATAAGCAACTAATAAGCTTAAAATTATGATGGCAACAGGGATGGACAAATCACCATATTGGTTGATACTGACGTAGACCCAGTGAATACCCGCCAAAAAATAGCCAAATCCCCATATAAAAGCAATAAGTGCAGTTTGCTTAGCTGATTTTTGTTTAGTAAGTAGTAACAGACCAGTAAATGAAACATATGCAAGTGGCCAAATATCAAAAGGTGAATAGCTAAAAACTGCTATTGCACCTAACAGTAAACTTAATATTAATCGAGCAAGTAACGGCTTGGTCATCATTATGATGGCGTGTCTAAATCGAGCTCAGGTTTTCCTTCTGGGAGGATAACATGTAGCTGAATAATTCGGCGCTTATCCACTAAAACAACTTTAAATTGATAGCCCAAAATAGTCGTTGTTTCGCCTTTAACGGGTAGTCGACCAAATTGTTGCATCACAAGTCCGCCAACAGTATCAACATCTTCATCACTAAAATTAGTATTGAAAATTTCGTTAAACTCTTCAATATTCGTTAATGCTCGAACGGTATAGGTTGAAGATGACAGTTTACGAATGTCTCGATCTTCTATTTCGTCATATTCATCTTCTATGTCACCGACAATTAATTCGAGTATATCTTCTATCGTAACGAGCCCAGATACACCGCCAAACTCGTCAATGGCAATAGCCATGTGATAACGTTGCATCCGAAACTCTTTTAACATCTGATCGACGCGTTTCCCTTCTGGTACAACGACGGCTTGACGAAGAATTTTTTGCATATCAAAAGATTTTTCACCTTGTCCCATAAAAACCAATAAATCTTTTGCTAGTAAGATCCCTTCTATATGATCACGGTCCTCACTTATGACGGGATAACGTGAATGACCATGCGCAAAAATGATATCTAAACATTCACTAAGCGTATAATTAACTTTAATCGGTACGATTTGATTGCGCGGGATCATTATATCGCGGACACGCTGCTCGGCTATATCCATCACACCTTCAATCATATCTAGTGTGTCTGGGTCGATCAGTTTATTTCCTTGTGCCTCTCGAATCAGCTCGATTAGTTCATCTCGATTTTGTGGCTCGGAGTTGAATAATTGACTTAACCATAACGTAAATCCTTTTTTAGGTTTCCGGTGATTGTCGTCGTTCATTATACTTTTTTCCTTTTAATATAGGGTTAGTTAATCTATCAGTTTGCTTTGAAATCATATCAATATCACGTACTTACTGCAAGACAGTAATAGTTAATTTATGAGTGATGTGGTGTGATCAAACGTGTTAATTTATTATTGTAATAGTTGTATTTGGTAAGCTAATAAGGGTTATTAAAGCCCAATTGCGCCATGATTTCTATTTCTAAGTTTTCCATCTCTTCAGCTTCGGCTTCGTCAATATGGTCATAGCCTAATAAATGCAAACATCCATGCGTAATCATATGTGCCCAATGGGAAAGTAAGGGTTTATTTTGCTCGATAGCTTCTTGTTCAACAATTTTTTTACAAATGATTAAATCACCAAGCAAGGGGGTTTCTATTTCAATCGGTGATTCAAATGGAAAAGATAACACATTAGTAGGTTTATTTTTGTGCCGATAAGTATGATTTAATTGTTGGCTTTCTATTTCATCAACGATGCGGATCGTTAATTCAGCATTTGGCATAAATGGTAGCAGAATAACATTTAGCCAATTACTTATTTGATCTTTTGATGGCAGGTTTTGTTGATCTTCTGTCGCAATTTGTAAATCTAAAATGATAGTATCCATTTGTTACTATTCCCGATGATAAGGATGGTTGGTGGTAATGCTCCATGCACGATAGAGGCTTTCTACAACAATTACTCTTACTAGCGGGTGAGGAAGAGTCAGCGGTGAAAGTGACCAGCTTTGTTGTGCTGCTAATTTACATGCGGGAGCTAAACCTTCAGGGCCGCCAATTAATAAACTGATATCACGACCGTCAGTTTTCCACTTCTCTAATTGTTGAGCAAGCCCTGCTGTAGTAAATGGTTTACCTGGGATATCTAAGGTCACAATTAAGTTGTTTTTGCCGCAGCTAGCAAGCATCTGCTCACCTTCTTTATCCAAAATTCTAGCAATGTCAGCATTTTTAGTCCGCTTTCCTGCTGGAACTTCAGTTAGTTCAAAAGGCATATCTTTGGGGAAACGTGATGAGTAATCGTCAAATGCGGTCGTTACCCATTTGGGCATTTTCGTACCAACAGCAACAAGCTGGATTTTCATGACTCACTATGTCCAGAGCTTTTCGAGCTCATAAAGTTGCCGGCTCTCTTCTTGCATTACATGTACCATCACAGTACCCATGTCAACAACAACCCAGTCAGCATCATTTTGTCCTTCTGAACCAAATACAGTATAACCACTTTTTTTTGCTTCATCGATTAAATGGGAAGCCACAGAGCTGACGTGGCGAGAGGATGTACCTGTGCATATTATCATGTAATCAGTAATGCTAGATTTCCCTCTAACATCAACAGTGACAATGTCTTTACCTTTTAAATCATCAATTTTGTCAATGATAAAATCTTGAAGTGATTGTTGCAAAATAATTCTCTTTTTATATTTAATTCAGCTGCCTATGATAGCATAATTTTATTTTAGAGAGTAGGCGAGGAGAGTATAAATTGTATAGACCAAATATCCTTTATATTTGTTAAATTTTAATTTATTTACTAATCAGCTAACACATGTACATTTTTTTTATTATTTTTTTTTATTTTAAAACCCTTTTATTGATTGGTGTTTAGACGAACATTTCATTTAGACTCGTTTGAAATAAATAATAATTATTGTTGTTCAGCTTACAAGTGTACGCTATAATCTACACCATATTCCAAGCACATGGTGCATTACATTTATAAGCGGAGTTTTGGTTTAATGAAACGAGTTGTGATAACAGGTTTAGGTATTTTATCAAGTATTGGTAATAATAAACAAGAAGTGTTAGATTCACTAAAAGTAGGTAAAAGTGGGATCACATTTTCACAAGAAATGAAAGATAGTGGGATGCGTAGCCATATCTGGGGTAATGTAAAACTCGATACCACAGGGCTAATTGATCGTAAAATTGTCCGTTTCATGAATGATGCGTCAATATATGGTTATTTAGCGATGCAACAAGCAATTGAAGATGCAAAATTGACACCAGAACAAGTCTCAAACCCAAGAACAGGGCTAATTGCAGGCTATGGTGGTTCAACTAAGACGCAATATGCAGTTGTCGCAGGAATGAAAGAAAAGGGCCTACGTGGTGTTGGTCCATATGCCGTTACCAAATCAATGTCGTCAGCCATTTCTGCTTGCCTTGCAACGCCATTTCAAATTAAAGGTATCAGCTATTCAATGACATCGGCTTGTGCGACTTCTGTTCACTGTATTGGGCATGCTGCTGAGCTGATACAATTAGGTAAACAAGATATTGTTTTTGCTGGCGGCGGTGAAGAGCTATGTTGGGAAATGTCTTGCGAATTTGACGCAATGGGTGCGTTATCAACTAAGTATAATGATAATCCAGAGAAAGCATCTCGCGCATATGACGCAGGTCGTGATGGATTTGTTATTGCTGGCGGAGCCGGTATGGTTGTCGTTGAAGAGCTTGAACATGCGCTTGCTCGTGGTGCACATATTTATGGCGAAATTGTTGGTTATGCGGCAACATCTGATGGGTATGATATGGTTGCTCCATCAGGAGAAGGCGCACTGCGTTGTATGCAGCTAGCTACTGCGGATGTTGATACTCCAATTGATTATATTAATACCCACGGTACATCGACCCCAGTTGGTGATGTAAAAGAACTATGGGCGATTAAACAAGCGTTTGGTGATAATATTCCTGCGCTTTCATCAACTAAATCGATGACGGGCCATTCTCTAAGTGCAACTGGCGCACAAGAAGTGATCTATTCATTGTTGATGCTAGAAAATAGCTTTATTACGCCAAGTATCAATATTGATGAGCTTGATGAGGTAGCGAAAGGAATGAATATTATTACAGAGCCAACACAGCGAGAACTGACAACGGTTATGTCAAATAGTTTTGGTTTTGGCGGTACAAACGCAACGATAGTATTAAGAAAATTATCGTAGTGATGTGTTAGTATAAAAATGCGCCAATTAATGGCGCATTTTTTTAATCTTGCTCATCAACCCAAGCATTAATAAAATTATAAGATAAGGCTAAGATCACGGGGCCAATAAATAATCCCATAGCACCAAAACCGAGCAATCCTCCTATAACACCAAACAGAATTAATAAGAAGGGCAGATCAACACCTTTTTTAATTAGATAGGTTCGCATTAAGCTATCGAGTGTCGTTAAGATTAGCGTGACGATGGCTAAAATAATTCCTGCAACAATATTGCCATCCCAAAATTGCCAGAGAGTGCAGCAAGCCATTACCAGTACAGGGCCAATTTGTGCGACACAGCAGATGAACAATAATAATGTAATTAAACCTGGGAACGGTATATTAGTAAGGAATAAACTTAAACCGCCAATAATCGTTAATGTTACTGCAGTGACAACAACGCCTAATGCAACGGCCCTAATTGATTGTCCAGCCAAAGTAATAGTGTTTTCACCATGTTGTTTGGATAATTTGTGTGCTAAGTGGTAAACATGTTTTTTTACCTCTTCGCCTTTCAGAAAAAGTAAAGCACTAAATACAATCATAACCCCACAGTGAAAAACAAATACGCTAATATTAGTTAGTTGATCAACGGTCCATGACACAACTGTTCCTAAGTAAGGTTGAATTTCTTTTACCAGTTCACTGCCATCATTATTAATTAAATCTTCCCATTTTAAATAAAGTTCGCTACCTATTAAGGGAATATTTTCTAGCCAAGGTAAAGAGGGTATTTTTTGCTGGGAAAAATTTTTCGCTAGGTCAATGATAAAACCACTATTTTTTGCGATGCTCATTATCACTAGCATAAAAGGAATGATAAAAAATAAGGATAAGATTATAGTCATAACAAGTACGGCAGATATTCTCTTATCAAATAATTTATGTTGTAACCTTATCATCATCGGCCAAGTCGTGATCACAACCATGACCGCCCAAAAGAAGCCAAATAAAAATGGCTGCACAACGCGATAGGTAATAATGATAAAGAGGCCAATAATTAATAAATTAAGAATTAACTTTACGAGATCATTACTTTTTTCTGTAGGCATAAATGAGTAATTTCTTAAATGGAGAACGAGTATATGATAATCGATAAAATTATTTGCTGCTATTAATTTATTTGCTATCTGTGCTTGAAATAATTGAATAAGAATGGAAGTTAATAATAAAAGCTTGCTTGTTTTATTAAGCAAGCTTTGTTTTATGGAGAGATGAATTAGTCGTTAGTTGCTAACGTACTACTTTCTTTACCCAACATATTGTTAAGTTGAATTAAATCATCGCTATTTAAAGTACCAATTGCATTTTTTAGTGTTAACAAACTGATTAAGTAATCATATTTTGCATCAGATAACTGCTTTTTTGCATTGTATAGCTGGGTTGTTGCGTTAAGTACATCAACAATAGTTCTTGTTCCTACTTCATAACCAGACTCTGTTGCATCCAATGAACTCTGTGCCGATATCACTGATTGTTCATAAGCTTTAATCGAACTGATGGCTGCTGATACATTGTTATACGAAGAGCGAACTGAATTAATTACTTTTCGATTTGTTGTTTCTAATTGTTCACTAAAGCTAACATAATTATATTGTGCTTGTTCAACTTTGGACATCGTTGCACCACTTGAAAAAATAGGCATCTCAAAGCTAATACCAACAGTATTTTTTCCATCTATTGAATTTGAGTGGCCGTAGCTTGGTCCAGGATTTACTTTTTCACCGTAAGGCTCACTTTTACTGAGAGCAGTTGAAGCATTTAACGTTAGAGTAGGTAAATGTCCTGATTGTGCTAATCTAATTTGCTCTTTAGCAACATCACGACTTAAACGTGAAGTTAGTAAATCTAGGTTTGAGTGTTCGGATTGTTGCAATAATTGATTAATATTAATTGGTTTTTCAGTAATAAATTCTTTGGTATCAATAGTCGCTAAGTTATTATAGAACCTACCGCTAACCTCACGCAAACTTTCAAGAGCATTATTTAAATTATTAACAGAAGTCACTTCTTGAGCGATGGTTAAATCATAGTTGGCCTGTGCATTTTGTACGTCAGTTATGGCAACTAATCCTACCTTGTGTTGTTGGTTAACTTGTTCAAGCTGGCGATAGATTGATTTTTTTTGCGCCTGAGTATAGCTTAGGGCATCGAGTGCTTTTAAAACATTAAAATAGTAAGTTGAAGTATTTAGAATTAATGATTGCTCCTGTGCTTGATAAGCAATATCTAAAATACTCGCTTGTTGTTTGCTTATGTCTAAGTTTTTCCAGTAAGAGAAATTAAATAAAGATTGGGTAAGAGTTAAGCCTAAATTACCACTTTTACTATTTTGATCCTCTGATTCACGATAGCCATGGTTAAGACCGTATGAAGCAGATAAACCTAGTTGTGGTAAGAGGCTTGCGCGCTCACCCGTTATTGCAGCATAAGCTTTTTGTTTATTAGCAAGTGAGCTTTTTAATTCTGGATTGGTTTGCCTAGTTTGCTCATACACTTGTATTAAGTTTTCAGCAAATGCTGAAGGTGCTATCATTAGACTGATAAGTAGAGGTAATACTTTTTTCATTAGCGTTTCCTAAAAAATTCAATATATTATTATTTAACTGAAATATCGGCTAATTTTAACAGATAATTAATTTATACATAAGAGCTGATTTTTTAGCTTCGCACTTTTTATTAAAAAATTTCTTAATGAGGTCAGTTTAAATGAAAAATATTAACAAAAGCCCTATTCTTTTTAGCAAAAAAGATGTGATTAATTTAACTAAGCGTATTTTATATAAGGGTTTTTTCTCATTATGGGAATATCGCTTTCAATATCGAAAGTTTGATGGTTCAATCAGTGAAGTTGTAACCCGTGAAATTTTAGAAAGAGGGCATGCAGTCGTGTTACTTGCTTATGATGTAAATTGTGACAATGTTATTTTAATTGAACAAATCAGAATTGCAGCAATTGAAACGCAAGATACTCCTTGGTTACTCGAATTAATTGCTGGCATGATCGATCATAAAGGTGAATCAATTGAAGACGTGGCAAGACGCGAAGCGAAGGAAGAAGCAGGGATTGATATCGGGCGCTGCAAGCCTATCATTAGCTATTTAGCAAGTCCTGGCGGATTGACTGAGCAATTGCATATTTTAGTCGGTGAGGTTGATTCATCGACAGCAAACGGAATCCATGGTTTGGACGAAGAGAACGAAGATATTAAGGTCCATGTTGTTAGCCGTGAGCAAGCTTATCGATGGGTTGAAAACGGCCTAATTAATAATGCGGCTTCTATCATTGCACTACAATGGTTACAAATCAACCATCAAAAATTAAAGAATGAGTGGCAATCATAATTAAATAAATTTGTTAACTTACTGAAACCACTAATAAAAATGTGATTTGATTCACATTTATGACTAATAATATTAATTAGTCATAAAAAATGTGCTCTATCCGACAGAAATTGTATGAAATTTATCATAAAGTTAGATGAAATTATCGACAATTTTGAGGTTGGATTTGAAAAAATATTTATCCCTGCCAATAAAAAATAATAACAAAGCTAAAATATTACACATTACAGATACACACCTTTTTGCCAATGAGAGTGATTCGCTTTTAGGTATAAAAACGAATGCCAGTTTCAATGCAGTCATTGATGAAATTAAACAACAACCGTGCGATTTCGATTTAATTGTGGCTACGGGTGATTTTGTGCAAGATGGCAGTAAAAGCGCATATCTCCGTTTTGCTAATGCAATTAACCAATTTCCTATGCCCTGTGTTTGGCTTGCGGGTAATCATGATGTCTATACCAATATGAAGCTTGTTTTTGAACAGCAAAAATTACCAGAGAAAAAAACTGTGTTATTGGGCGATAATTGGTTGGTTATATTATTAAATAGCCAAGTTCAGGGTGAAGCATTTGGCATGCTATCCGACGCTGAACTCGCTTTTTTAAGCTTAACTATCGAACAATATCCAGATAAATTTATCATGATATTTCTTCACCATCATCCAGTAATGTCCAATTGCCAGTGGTTAGATCAACATTGTTTGAAGAACAGTCAACAGTTCGGATTGTTAGTTAAGCAATACCAACATATTAAATCAATCGCTTGGGGGCATATACACCAAAGATCCGAAAGAATTTGGCACCATTGTAAAGTTTTTTCCACGCCATCAACTTGTGTACAATTTAAACCAGCATCGGACGAGTTTAGCCTAGCATATGATGCACCAGGTTGGCGGGTTATTGAATTAAATACTAGTGGTGAAGTAGATAGCCGTGTATATAGCTTAAATGAAAACTTATTTATGCCCGATACATCACAAAATGGTTATTAGCTGGTTATGCGTTTATAATTTAAGCGTTAAATTATAATAAAGGCGCAAAAAAGTAGAATAAACGCTCAATAACATGTTGCCAAAAAGGTCTTTTTTTCCAAGTAGAGAAAGCAATTAAATCTGAATTTTTCAGGTAGCTTTGTAATAAATCATTAAGGTTATTAGCAAACTCAGTATCGTCAATGACGGCGGTTAGTTCGAAGTTCAACCACAAGCTGCGCATATCAAGGTTAACGGTTCCAACTAAACTTAATTGCTTATCGACTAATACGCTTTTAGTATGCAATAAATTATTTCTAAATTGGTAGAGCTCAACACCACTTTCAAGTAAATCACTGAAGAAAGCCCGGCTAGCCCATTTTACCATTACCGAATCATTTTTTTCTGGAATTATTATTTTTACCTTAACACCACGTTGTGCGGCAGTACAAATAGCATGAAGCAAGTCATCACTAGGCACTAAATAAGGTGTAGTAAAAATAATTTCATTTTGCGCAGAATAAATTGCTGTAAGTAGCGCTTGATGGATCATGTTTTCAGTATAACCAGGACCCGAGGGTATGATTTGCATGATATGCTGTTGCTCAACTGGCGGCTCAGCAAAATCAGTCACTTTAGGTAATGATAAATTTTTACCTGTCTCGAGTTCCCAATCACTGGCATAAATCGCGCCCATTAATGTGGTAATAGGGCCATGCATACGGATCATAATATCAACCCATTCTCCGACATTTTTATTTTGTTTAAAAAAACGGGGGTCGACAATATTCATACTGCCAGTATAAGCAATATGATTATCAATTATTGCAACTTTTCGGTGTTGTCTAAGATCAAGGCGACGAAACATAAAGCGTAATAGGTTAACCTGCAGGCACTCAACAATCTGAATACCCGCTTCTTTCATTTTATGGTTTTCATTCGATCTTAAAAATCGTCTACTACCCGCGGAATCAAGCATTAATCGACAAGTAACTCCACGCTGAGCGGCTCTAATTAAAGCATCTTCCAGTTCATTCGCTCGTCCACCTTTATACCAAATATAGAAAATCATTTCGATATTCGAGTTTGCCTGATTAACATCATTGATGAGATGGTCAAAAATTTCGTCAGGGGTATGAATCAAATCAATATGATTGCCACAAATTCCATCTAGTCCCGTTTGATGTTTGCATAGCTGAAATAGTGGCTTGGCAACATTACTAAATTGCTGAGTAAAAATAGATGGAAATTGATGCAACTGCTGAATAAACGCCTGAATAATCGGGCGCATTTCTTGTACTCGTTTTACTCTACGCTGTCCTAGGTGAGTTTCACCTAATAAAAAATAGAGGATGATCCCTAAAAAAGGGAGCAAGTAGATAATTAGCATCCAGGCAACAACAAATGTTGTCGGCCTTCTTTTAGTCACAATTCTTAATGTTGTTGCAACAACTAAAATCCAATATCCGAAAAGGATTAAAGAATTTAACCAAGTATAAAAAGACGCTAATGAGATAGCCATTAATTATTACTCAGCCCTAATTTACTGATATTGTCAGTTTCAGCATTGTAGTGTTGAAATTGTTCAGGTAAAGGACGCGGTTTATTATGCTTATCAACAGAGACATAAGTATAGACAGCATCAGTGATACAATAACGTTGCCCTGAAGGCACATTCTGGTCTGAAATTTTTTTAACCCAAATCTCGATATCTATTGTAATCGATGACGTTCCCGTTTTTAAGCAGCGGGCATAGCAACAGATAACATCTCCAACCATTGCAGGTTTATGAAAGGTGATACTGCTTGCATTGACTGTAACTATTCGTCCTCGAGCTATCTCTTGAGCCAAAATACCACCGCCAAGATCCATTTGTGACATTATCCAACCACCGAAAATATGCCCGTGAGGGTTTGTGTCACAAGGCATAGCAAGCGTCCGTAATACAAGTTGTCCTTGAGGGGATGTAGATTCTATTTTCATTATTCTTTATACCTTCAATTAGTTATTGGTATTCTTGTCCATATGCTTGTAAATATATATACCGGATATTAAGGTCAATATTAAAGAGGCACCAGGTAAAATAAATGCTTTAAAAATACCAAAAAATTCAGTAGAGGTATTATACGTGACATACACACTAACTATTCCACACAAAATAAAGAAAAGTACCCATAACAAATTAAGCCTATTCCATACTTGAGTCGATAATTGCAGCTCTTTACCTAATAATCTCTGTATTAGATTTTTTTTGAAGAAAATTTGGCTAACCAGTAGAATGAGAGCAAATAAAAAATTAATCAGTGTTACTTTCCATTTAATAAAATCTTCGTTATGTAAATATAGTGTTAATCCGCCAAAAACGATTACCATTAAATAGGAAAATAGCTCCATTTTTTCGATTTTTTTATAGACTATCCAAGTAATTAGAAGCGCAAGTGTAGCCGTTATCATTAGTGCTTTTACACCAGCAAAAATATCGTACACCGTTAGGAAAACAAAAAAGAAGATTAAAGGAATAAAATTAAGTAGTTGTTTCATATTGAAGGTAAGCCCATATTAAATTAATACTTTATCCAATTTATACTAGCTAGATAATTAATCTAGCTAGTATAAATTCTAGACGGCATTTTGACTATTTTTTGTGATGAAGAGATGAGTCTTGTTTGCAATTACCGTTAGCACAGTGACCGTACAGATATAAACTGTGATAAGTTAACTTAACACCATATTGCTCGGCAATTTCATTCTGCCGTTTATTAATAACTTCATCAGTAAATTCAAACACATCGCCACAATCTAAACAAATTAAATGGTCATGATGATCTTGGGTGGCAAGCTCAAAAACAGCTTTTCCGCCTTCAAAATTGTGCCTTGTCACGATACCAGCATCATCAAATTGATTCAATACGCGATAAACAGTTGCAAGTCCAATTTCTTCGCCTAAGTCTAATAATTTTTTATATAAATCTTCTGCAGTAATATGTTGATGCTGAGGATTTTGTAGTAATTGTAAAATCTTTAAACGAGGGAGCGTGATTTTTAATCCTGCATTTTTTAATGCAGCATTATTTTCTTGAACGGTCATATAAAATCCCAAATAATATACTGTTTTATTTTAAGCCATTATAGGAAATATTAACATAAAATAAAGCAATCATTTTAAAAGGATATTTCAATCTGCAGATATTAATTACTATATTATCAATATCTGTAGCGGTAAATTATCCTCGTGACAAGGCTTAATAAATTAGATTACCATCTCTTCTTTAACCTGCGCAACCCATTGAGTTATTCGCTCTTCAGTCAGGTCTGCTTGGCGATCTTCATCGATAGCAAGTCCAATGAAATGAGTGTCGTCAACTAGGCTTTTTGATGATTCAAAATAATACCCTTCAGTTGACCAATGACCAACAATCTTAGCGCCTTTCGGTTCAATAATATCTCTTATTGTCCCCATTGCATCACAAAAATATTCGGCATAATCTTCTTGATCTCCACAACCAAAGATCGCCACTGTTTTACCGGTAAAATCGATTAGTTCTAAGGTCGGGGAAAAATCATCCCAATCACACTGGGACTCACCATAGTACCAAGTTGGAATGCCGAAAAAGAGAAATTGGTACTTCTCAATCTGCTCTTTAGTACTTTTTGCAATATCATATAGATCGGCTTGATCACTACCTAACAATTGTTGAATTTGCTCGGCAACTTTTTCTGTATTGCCTGTATCACTGCCGAAAAAAATACCTACTTTGGCCATATCATTACCTTATAGTCATTATTTATTACATATAGTTGTCGATTATAACATTCTGTAATAAAAAAACAGCAATAATGCCGCATTTGTTATAGATTTTTTTTATTGGACGGCTAGAAAACTACACAACGACTAAATATTGGATTAAACTGGCAGAAATTTAACGCGTATTGATTGATATAAGTTTATTATCACTTTCTTTGGAAAATATCTATGAACCTGCATGAATACCAAGCAAAATTTTTGTTAAAAAAATATGGGCTACCCGTCCCTGTCGGCTATGTATGTCAATCTGTTGATGAAGTTGCAGAAACCTTAGCTGAACTTGCTACACAAAATTTACCAGATAAATGGGTGGCAAAATGTCAAGTCCATGCTGGTGGGAGAGGAAAGGCTGGTGGTGTTATTTGTACTAATGATTTTCAAAGTATCAAACAATTTAGCGAGCATTGGTTCGGTGGGCGTTTGGTCACATATCAAACAGATGAGAGTGGCCAACCAGTAAATAAAATTTTGATTGAACAAGCTTCTGATATTAATAATGAAATATACTTAGGTATTATTATCGATAGAAGCCAAAAACGTATCGTTATTATGGCATCAACGCAAGGTGGAATGGAAATAGAGTCCGTCGCCGCTAATACACCTGAGCTTATTTTTAAAGTAGAAATAGATCCATTGATTGGCCCTAATGCCTACCAAGGCCGAGAACTCGCATTTAAACTTGGCTTAAGTGGTAAATTAATTAATCAATTTACCAAAATTTTCATGAACCTAACTAAGTTATTTATTGAGAATGACGTATCCTTGGCTGAAATCAATCCATTAGTTGTAACAACAGCAGAAACGCTAATTTGTTTAGACGCTAAAGTGGTATTAGATGATAATGCGCTCTATCGTCATCCAGAGCTAAGCATCCTGCGAGACATAACGCAAGAAGATGAAAGAGAATCAATGGCAACCAAACAAGGTATTAGTTATGTCTCTTTAAATGGCAACATTGGCTGTATGGTTAATGGCGCAGGTCTAGCTATGGCGACGATGGATATTATTAAGCAATATGGTGGAGAGCCTGCAAATTTCCTTGATGTTGGTGGTGGGGCAACCAAAGAAAGAGTTGCGGAAGCATTTAAACTTATCTTATCTGATAAACACGTTAAAGCTATTTTAGTTAATATTTTTGGTGGTATTGTGCGCTGTGATCTTATTGCTGAAGGTATTATTGGTGCGATAAAACAAATCGAACTCAATATTCCAGTGGTTGTTAGACTTGAAGGCAATAATGCGGAGTTGGCAAGACAGATCCTTGCCGATAGTCAACTCAATATTATCAGTGCCGACAGTTTAATTGATGCTGCTCAAAAAATATCCTCTGTTGCTAAATAAGGAAAAGAATAGATATGTCGATTTTAATAAATAAGGACACTAAGGTTATTTGTCAAGGCTTTACTGGTAGTCAAGGTACTTTTCATTCGCAACAAGCGATTGCATATGGGACCAAACTCGTCGGTGGCGTCACACCAGGGAAAGGCGGTAGCGAGCACTTAGGGTTACCTGTTTTTAATACAGTAAAAGAAGCGGTTGCTAAAACTGGCGCTACAGCTAGTGTAATCTACGTTCCAGCCGCTTTTGGTAAAGACTCGATTTTAGAGGCAATAGATGCAGGTATAAAACTAATTGTTTGTATTACAGAAGGTATTCCAACGCTTGACATGTTATTTGTTAAAGAAAAATTGCAGCAAAGTGATGCCATCATGATTGGGCCAAACTGCCCTGGTATTATTGTGCCAGATCAATGCAAGATTGGTATCATGCCAGGGCATATTCATCTGGCGGGCAAAGTTGGTATTATTTCTCGCTCAGGTACTTTAACCTATGAAGCCGTGAAGCAAACCACTGATATCGGCGTCGGCCAATCAGTGTGTATTGGTATTGGGGGAGATCCGATCCCAGGTAGTGATTTTATCGCTATGCTAGCTTTACTAGAGAAAGATCCTGATACTGAAGTAATTGTTATGATCGGTGAAATTGGTGGTAATGCAGAAGAACTTGCTGCACAGTATATTAAACAACATGTTTCTAAACCCGTAATTAGTTATATTGCAGGTATTACCGCGCCAACAGGTAAAAGAATGGGGCACGCGGGGGCAATTATTTCTGGCGGTAAAGGTACCGCTGTAGAAAAAATAAAAGCATTAAAAGAGGCCGGTGTTATTGTTGTTTCAAGCTTAATCGATATCAGCAGCGCAGTACAGAAACAATTTAATTAGCTTTTTTGATATTAGTCAATTTTTATTGTTGAATTTTCGTGTACAATAGCGAAGATTTTTTTATATATATAATTATTGTGGGCTTTAGGTGTAATTTTAGGGAGCTAATATGTTATTAGATATCGTTGAACTATCAAGACTCCAATTTGCGCTAACTGCAATGTATCACTTCATTTTTGTTCCTTTAACATTAGGACTGGCATTTTTACTTGCTATTATGGAGACGGTATATGTTGTAAGTGGTAAGCAAATTTGGAAAGACATGACCAAATTCTGGGGTAAATTATTTGGAATTAATTTTGCCTTAGGTGTGGCGACAGGTTTAACCATGGAGTTCCAATTTGGTACTAACTGGTCTTACTACGCACATTATGTTGGTGATATTTTTGGTGCACCACTAGCTATTGAAGGTTTAATGGCATTCTTTTTAGAGTCAACTATGGTTGGTCTTTTCTTTTTTGGTTGGGACCGAATGAGTAAGGGTAAACATTTAATGGTGACTTGGTTTGTTGCTATTGGTTCTAATTTATCCGCTTTATGGATTTTAGTAGCGAATGGTTGGATGCAATTTCCAATTGGCTCAGAGTTTAATGCATTAAATTCACGTATGGAGATGAGTAGTTTCTTTGATCTTATCTCAAGTCCTGTTGCGCAATTTAAGTTTGCTCACACGGTTTCAGCCGGTTATGTTACGGGCGCCATTTTTGTTTTAGGCATCAGTTCTTACTACTTACTGAGAAAACGAGATGTTGGTTTTGCTAAACGCTCATTTGCTGTTGCGTCTGTGTTTGGTTTTGTGATGTGTATTAACTTAATTCTAATGGGCGATGATGCCGGTCATGAAATGACAACCATTCAACCCGTTAAACTTGCGGCAGTTGAGGCTGAATGGGAAACACATCCAGCACCTGCTGCATTTAACCTTATTGCATTCCCATCTCAAGAAAAAGAAGAAAACTATTTCGCTATTCAGATACCTTATGTCATGGGATTAATTACCACTCGTTCTCTTGATACACAGGTTAAAGGCTTAAAAGAGATCATGATTGATAATGAGGCAAGAATCCGTAATGGTATTCTGGCTTATGAAAATTTAGAAAAAATTAATCAGGGTAATAACGATCCACTAGTTCATAAAATCTTTGAACAAAATAAAGATGATCTTGGTTATGGTTATTTGGTCAAACGCTTTACCGATAGAGATAATATTTCAATTTCTCAAGCGACAGAAGCTAATATCCAAGCCGCTGTTAAAGATTCTATTCCGGCAGTCGCGCCTCTATTTTGGACATTTAGAATTATGGTCGGCATAGGATTTTTATTACTATTTGGTATTGGTGCTGCAGCGTGGATCACATTTAGGAATAAAATTGGTGAAAAACGTTGGTTGCATCGTTTCTTCTTGCTAATTATTCCACTCCCTTGGATTGCAAGTGAATGCGGTTGGTTTGTAAATGAATTTGGCCGTCAACCATGGGCGATTGAAGGAATTTTACCAACGGGAGTTGCTAACTCTTCATTAGCTCCGGGCGAAGTGCTGTTTACATTGATATTAATTTCTGGTTTGTACACATTATTCTTGATAGCTGAAATGTTCCTGATGTTCAAGTTTGCTCGTTTAGGGCCGAGTTCATTAGGTACAGGCAAATATCATTATGAAAATACACAATCAGAAGCGAAAACAGAATAGGGCATGAGGAGTATTTATAATGTTTGATTATGAAGTATTACGCGTTATTTGGTGGGTGATCATCGGGCTTGTGCTAATTGGGTTTGTTGTTACTGATGGCTTTGATATGGGAGTAGGTATTTTACTGCCAATCATTGGTAAAACTAATAATGAACGTAGAATTATGATTAACTCCATTGCTCCTCATTGGGACGGTAATCAGGTTTGGTTAATTACAGCTGGTGCAGGACTTTTTGCCGCTTGGCCGATGGTTTATGCTGCATCGTTTTCTGGTTTTTATATCGCGATGATTTTAGTACTGTGTGCACTATTTTTTAGGCCACTTGGCTTCGACTATCGTGGTAAATTAGAAAGCTCAAAATGGCGTAATTTGTGGGATGCAGCTATTTTTGTTGGTAGCTTTGTACCTGCTTTGGTATTTGGCGTTGCATTTGGTAATTTATTACAAGGTGTACCTTTTGATATCAATTTATTCCAACGAGCCTTTTACCATGGTAACTTTTTTGGTCTATTAAACCCATTTGCGCTATTAGCAGGAGTGGTAAGTTTAATGATGATTGTTACTCAAGGTGGGGCGTGGTTGCAGCTTAAAACAACTGGTGAACTTTATTTAAGAGCTCGTAAAGCGACTCAAGTTTCAACGTTAATAATGATGGTAGCATTTGTCTTAGCGGGTATATGGGTCGTATTTGGAATGCACGGTTATGAAATTACCAGCGTTATTGACCATAATGCCGATTCTAATCCGCTGCTAAAAACGGTATCAACTGATACAACATGGCTGACTAATTTTAATAGCCTACCTATTTTATGGCTTGTGCCTATTCTTGGGGCTGTCTTACCTATTTTGACCACTGTTTTTTCTGGTTTAAATAAAAATGCGCTTGTATTTTTAACATCATCATTAACGATTGCCTGCGTTTTATTTACGTTTGGTATTGCTACATTTCCATTTATTATGCCGTCAAGCATTGCGCCGAATGTTAGTTTAACTATTTGGGATGCGACATCAAGTCACTTAACATTGGCAGTTATGTTCTGGGTTGTGGCCATATTCTTACCAATTATTTTGCTATATACCACATGGTCATATATTAAGATGTTTGGGCGTTTGAATAAGAGCTATATTGAAAAGAATGATCATGGGCTTTACTAGTTAAAATTCATAATAGAATTAAGGAGATACTAATATGTATTATGTTATTTGGGCGACAGTTGTAGCCGTAGCTAGCTTACTGGCTGTGGTCACTGGTGTGTGGATCGATCACAAAATTGATGAAAACAATCAAGACTAATTAATAATCTTATCCTGCCCTAAAAAGTTATGATTAATTTTTTAGGGCATTTTTTATTTAATAATTAAATTATAAAACAAAAAATAATCAAACTCTTCTCATCTTATTATTTTCAGTTATCAGCTTAATTTTAGCGTTTCAAACCACTCTTTAAAATACCATGATAATGATTATCTAATCTATTTATTTTATGTTATAATTTTTAGGTGGCGTAAATTATAATTTATTAATAATCAGCAAGTTAAGGAAAATAACATGAAATTTATTGAGATTTTAAAACCCAAAAAAATTGCACTTTATACCGCTCTAATTGTTGGTTCTAGTTTTTTCATTGTTGCATGTGATAATGCTAAGACCCCTAATTCAATTGAAAAACCAGCTGAAATGTCTCAACAGCAGCTATCTGATTTTATTAAAACAAGTATTAGTAATTTTATTATTAAATATAACCAAGCACAAAGCTTTGCCACTATTTCTTTAGAAAGTTTTATGCCGAGTACTGATGATCAACAAATTACCATGGTATTAAGGGCGGCAATAGTTAATTTAAGTGATAATACTGAACAACCTATCATCATTGATTTGACTTATCTCATTACACCAGAGCAATCATTACAAAATGATGTTTATACAGTTGCGAAATTTACCTCGCAGAAGATGTCATTTAATAATAATTCATCGGATGCTGATGATTCATTTACTCTTTTTGCACAGAAATTGATTAGTGATGCCGGATTAACTGAAAATGGCTATATTATCGCCTCTGGTGACATTTTATCTGAAATCAAGTCAAAGAATGGCTTTGATTATGTTAATGAGGATGGCAGTGATGAGCTAACTGCATTTAATATTGCTCCTTCTAGCTATCATTTTCAGACTAAAGAAAATATGAGTTTGGTTGATGTTAATTATAATTTACCCTCACTTACTTTCGAATTTGACGATGCAAACGTATCAATTAAGAATATTTCTACTCAACAACTAGACCATTCTTTCGATGATAAATTCAGCTATACGGGGCAAAATTTATATAAAATAGATTCCGTAAACATTAATAATGAAAATGACAATATTGTCTTAAAAAATATTATAATTGAGACAAAATCCAATATCACTGACAACGGATTTGCTAATCAATATGTCTCGTCTTCTTTGTCTGGAACGTTTCCTAATGCGGCAGGTAAGCTAGTTGATTTTTCTAGTAGTGGTAACTTGAAAGTCGAAAATCTAAACTTAGAGGCGGCTCAAAAGTGGAATCAATATTTCAGTAATCCAGCTTTTGCTTACATGCATGATGATGCAGAAAAGCTTGAATTATTGAGTGATTTATTTAAAGATGGTTTTTCTTTCGCTATTTCAGATACTAATATCGAATTAGATGGAGATAGAGGGACTGTCGATTTTTCATTAGATATTGCGCCAATGAATATCTCAAAAACAGCTAAACCAAGCACTGTATTTATGCAAGTTTTTAATAACATCACTATTCAGGTTAATAGTGAGCTCCCCGTTCAATGGTTTAATGCATTAGGTGCTGGAATGAGCCAAGATGAATTAGATAAAATGATTAAGCAAAGCGTGCAGCAAATTGATATGATGGGATATGAAGGTGCACTAGCTTACGATGGTAAAAAGCTTACAGCCCATTTTGAGATTAAAAAAGGTAACGTATTTGTTAATGGCGAATTAAAAGGTTCTTTAATTAATACGCTTGCTCCTTTTATGCAATAGAACAAAACGAATATTCTTTATTGAGTATTTGGTGATTAATGTGATTGTTTTAAAACCGACAAAGACGATATAAGTATATTGTCTTTGTCGGTTTTTTTGATTGTTACATTTTAGTCATATCTAACTTACAATGTATGACTCTTGCTTGTCTAAAATGAAATATTACCAATTACGCTTTGCTATATTAACGAATTTTTAGGTGATTATTTTTAATTAATCTAATAATTTATTTAAAATTACTATCCAATACGGCTATAAAAGCGATAAACTAGAGACACGATTTAGAGGCATATCATATTTAATGATATGCTTATGTTATTATTTAAATATTGATTATGGAGTAAACAATAATGAGTAAACCTACCCTTGATGCATTAAAAGGACGACCAGATGACGCGATATTATTAGCGGATGAAGCTAAGTATTGTTCTTTTGGTGATACCGTCCATTATGTTGAACCACCAAAGATTTTTGATGGTTGTGAAGGTAGCTACATGTTTGATCGAGAAGGTAAAGCGTACCTTGATTTACAAATGTGGTATTCGGCGTGTAACTTTGGTTATGCTAATGAACGTTTAAACAACGTCCTTAAACAACAAATTGATACCTTACCACAGTGTGCGAGCCAATACCTTCATCCGACCAAAATTGAGCTAGCTAAAACGATTGCGCAAGGCATGAAATCGCGTTTCGGTACTGATGGACGTGTCCATTTTAATGTAGGGGGCTCACAGTGCATTGAAGACTCCTTAAAAGTGGTACGTAATGCAACCAATGGTAAATCGTTAATGTTTGCTTTCCAAGGTGGTTATCATGGCCGAACACTAGGTGCATCGTCAATTACATCTAGTTACCGCTATCGCCGCCGCTATGGTCATTTCGGTGATCGTGCGATGTTTGTTCCATTTCCGTATCCTTTCCGTCGACCTAAAGGGATGACTGCAGAAGAGTATGGCGAATATTTGGTGGCTGACTTTGCACGTTTATTTGAAACTGAATATCACGGTGTTTGGGATCCGAAAGTTGGGCAAGCAGAGTATGCTGCATTTTATGCTGAACCACTACAAGCGACTGGAGGTTATATTGTCCCTCCAAAAAATTACTTTAAAGGTTTAAAGAAAGTACTCGATCAATATGGTATTTTATTCGTCGTTGATGAAATTCAAATGGGCTTTTATCGTACAGGTAAATTATGGTCAATCGAGCACTTTGATGTAAAACCAGATGTCGTAGTATTTGCTAAAGCATTAACCAATGGTTTAAATCCACTAGGTGGTTTGTGGGCACGAGAAGAGTTAATTAATCCAACGGTTTTCCCTGTAGGATCAACTCACTCAACATTTGCCTCTAACCCACTCGGCACAGCGGTTGGTTTAGAAGTATTAAAAATGACATCTGAAAAAGATTATGAATCGATGGTTATGGATAGTGGCGCTTACTTCCTTGAAGGTTTAAAAACTTTAGAAAAACGCCACAAAGAGATCGGTGAAGTTGATGGTTTAGGTTTAGCTTTACGGGCTGAAATCTGTACTGATGACGGTTTTACAGCCAATAAGGCATTAGTCGATAAAATGGTCGATATCGGAATGTCAGGTGATCTTGATTGGAAAGGTCAAAAAATGGGATTAGTCCTTGATATTGGCGGTTATTATAAAAATGTAATCACATTTGCGCCATCTTTACACATCTCGAAAGCAGAAATTGACCAAGGAATTGAATTACTTGATCAGTTAATTACTCGTGCTAAAAAAGAGCTAGCATAAGTTATTTATTCCCCTACATGCTAGTTCTATTGCTAGCTTGTAGGGGCTAATCATATTATGAAATATTTTAACCAATTAGAACCGAACGAATTAATTGCTAACTTTTTAAGCTATCCGCCTATTGATTTTGCTGCTTGGCAAGATGATAGTGGCACGCCAATGTTTTCTGCTAAATTTGATCTGCTCACTACTGCGGATGATGACCTAAAAAAGAGAGTGGTTAAGTTGCCGTTTTATCAAAACTGGCGCAAATTATTACAACCTAATACCTGCTTTATTGGCACGACAGTTTCTGAATATGCATTATTTTCTCAGCACTTAGCTGCTGATTTATTGGCCCAGCATATTAAACAGCAGTATAGTAAAAAATTCTCATTAACCATTGTCAAAGATCTTCCTCAGCAATCGCCACTACTCGATGAAATAACCAATAATTACGCCAAAAATATTACCGAACAATTAGCCTCACTCGGATTTATTGAAGTTGAAGGGCAAGCACTTGCGTGGGTACCTATTGATTTTGACGATATTGACGACTATTTATCACGTTTATCCCACAGTCGACGTAAAAACTTTAGGCGGAAATTAAAGCTACAAAGTCAATTAGTGGTAGAGGTTCTGTCATTGGGAGACCGTTGTTTTTTAAATCAGCAGGTACTTGACCATTATTATCAGCTTTACTTGAACGTGTTTGAACAAAGCGAAATTCACTTTGACTTATTAAGCAAACCATTTTTTAGCCAACTACTACAAAATCAAAATACTAATGGAAAAATTTTCACGTATAGTCATCAAGGCAAACTCATCGGCTATAATATCTGTTTTGAATATCAAAACACATTAGTTGATAAATATATTGGTTTTGCGTACCCACAAGCACGAGAGTTTAACTTGTATTATATTAGTTGGTTTTATAATTTAGCGTATGCCAAACAAAGAGGTTTAAAAGCGTATATTGCGGGTTGGACTGACCCCGAAGTTAAAGCATCACTGGGGGCTAAATTTACCTTTACTAAACACATGGTCTATGTCCGTAATCCGGTATTAAGAGCTATTTTAAGTAAATTAAGTAATAAATTTGAAAGTGACCGCCAGTGGCAAGATTCAATTAATGGTAAGCAATCATAGGCAATCGATGAACCGACAGACGATTATATTAGATTTTGATCAAAGCGTAGGCACCATAGAAAATGCCATTAGCATTAATTTAACTGATTGGCAAGCCGCTGTTCGTTTTGGTTGTTCTAACAAAATTTTTCATCAGTTAGCAACTAGGTTACAGCACGATTTACCGTTAAGTTATGGTACGGCTATGCTCGGTAGCGGTGATTACCACCATATTTCTTTATTGCTGATTGAGCGTTTACAGTCCTGCTATAATGCAAAAAATCCTATAGAAGTGGTAATCTTTGATAACCATCCCGATAATATGCGTTATCTGTTTGGCATTCACTGTGGCTCTTGGGTCAGTTATGTAGCAAAATTAGCGTTTGTGAGCCACGTACATGTACTCGGTATTACCTCCCACGATATTGCTTTTTCTCATGCATGGGAAAATCGCTTAACCCCGCTAATTAAAAACAAGCTTACTTATTGGAGTATGGACGTTGATACTCGTTGGGCAAACAAGCTTGGTCTGGGACGAGCTTTTAAACATTTTGCCACCCCAGATGATTTAATCAGTGCGTTTTTAACTCACCAAATAAACCATTCTCAACCGGTTTATCTATCTATTGATAAAGATGTGCTTGATAAAACAACAATCCAGACTAATTGGGATCAAGGTAGATTAAAAACAGAGCATATTTTAACTACTATTGCGGGATTAAGTAATCGAATTATCGCAAGTGATATTACAGGTGATGTTTCTAATTGGCAGCATCCGAGCCGTTTTAAACGCTTATTAAGCTTTTTGGACAAACAACCAACTATTCCGCTTAATACGCTAAAACAGTGGCAAGCCCAACAGCATCAGGTAAATTTACAATTATTGTCGGCATTGCAAGCTCCTTGTCATTTTAGCTAGTAGAGCTGCATTACTCACTATTTACGCCGTATTTTATTAAGGATTTTAGCGTCAGCGGGGCTAGTAACAAATTATCCCCGCCATGCAAAACTTATTTACTCTCTATTTTAGTTTGCTGTTGATGAATATTTTTTTCAGCAATTGCTAAAAAAATAATACCAATGATAATTAGTGCTGCACCAATGAATCTAATGAGGGTAATATGTTCGTTAAACACCCAAATAGATACAAACATAACAGTGACTATTTCAAGATGAGATGCGGCAAATGCCGGTCCTACTGGTGCTTTTTTTAGTAAAATCATCCATGTGAAAAATGTACAAATATAGGCTGAAATAGCAACATAGACCAGTGGGCTGGTAAATACTCTGATAAGCCAATCGAGACTTGCTGCTAATGGTTCGGCATGTTTAGCCGTTAACTTAAAGCTCGTTTGGCCAATTGTGTCAAATAATAGTAATAAAGCAAAACCAATTAGGTAAAATTTACGCATTAAGATACTCCCACACAAATAACGCCCGCAGTTATAAATAACATACCAATTATACGATACTTCGTTAATAACTCTTTAAATAATAAACGCCCCATAATCATAATCGTAATAATATTAAATGAACCGATTAAGATGCCTTGAGAAAGAGGAACCAAGGTCAAGAAAGCGAGCCAAAGCAAAAATTCAGCGATGTATGAAACTATACCGATCCAAAGCCAGTAGTTACGAAATAGATCTGACCAATAATGCCAGCCATCACGATTGCGGGGATTAATCGCGGCATATTTAAAGGCGATTTGCCCGATGGTGTCAAAAAGGACATTTAAAATCCAAAGAATAATCACTAAGGAAGACATAATTTATTCTATTCCTATGGTATTTTAGTGGTGGATGATGAAGAACTAGATGATGCAATTTGTTCAAAAAATGAAATACATTCATTAATAACTTCTTTGCGTTGCCGATCAATAGTGATTAGATGATAGCTATCATCTAAGGTGATAAATGTGGTTGGTCCGCTAACATTTTTTTCTACTAACCGTGCATTGGTTTTTATATCTGCAATATCATCATGACCGGAGTGCATAATTAGGCATGGACAGATAACTTGTGGGAGTTGTTTTTTTACTTGCTTAGCTAGAAGTTGCATTTCGGCTAAAGCGGGCAATGGATTTCCCGCCAGTCCTGCTGAGGCACTATCACCGCTTAACATGCTTTCAGATACGGTTGCGCGAATACGTTCATCTTTCAGCCCATAAGGTGGTTTCTCGATAAATGATTTTTTTTGGAATAGGCCTAGTTTTTTAAACAGCACCAATAAGAAGTAAAGTTTTTTTACCCAATAAGGAATACTCCAACCATCATATTTAAATGTGGCAGCCAACACGCCTACGCCTTTGATTTGTGTTGGGCGATCTGCCGCTAGTTTTAGCGCTAGCAAGCTACCCATTGAAAGTCCGGCAACAAATAAATTATCTACTTTCTGAGCGAGAAAATCAGCACTATCTTGTACCGTTTGATACCAGTCTTGCCAAGTTGTTTGGCATAAGTCTTCTTCATTTCCACAGTGACCCGCTAATTGCATACTATAAACGGTAAATCCTACAGCATTTAAGCCTTTTGCTAGTATACGCATTTCATTGGGGGTGCCGGTTAAACCATGAATAAGCAAAACGCCATTGTGGTTACCTGGTAACAAATAAGATGAATCTTGGATCATAACTGGGCTCTATTGGTTGGTATATCTAATTGGTTGAATACTCTCTAACAAGGGTATTATATCGGCAAAATACGTAATTGGATAATGGCGAATAGCATTTTGTAGGCAATACTGGATCAGTTTATCTTTAGCAAAAACGAGATCGACTCGGTTTGATATGCAATAGTCAGAAGCGCCATCGCCAACATAATAGACAGTATTAAAGTGTTGACGCTGCAATTTTAAATGCTGACATTTACAGTTTCCACTCGCTTTAATACAGCCATCATTAGCATAAGGAAATTCAAGTTTCCAACTATGATTATGATCGTGTAGTAGTCGATTAGCAAAAATAGGTAAAAAATCTAGCTGATTATGTTTCAAGATAGTGTGAATAGCATAATCCAGTCCATCACTTACGACATGAATCGCAAAATTTTTGTCTTTTGCATATTTAACAAAATCTTTAAAACTAGCGTCTATCGTAACTTGAGCTAGAACTGCATCTAATTGTTCTTGCGTCGCGTTCATTAACGCAATTTGTTTACTCATACACTCTTGAGAGCCAATAATCCCCGCTTCCCATTGCGCTTCTAACTCATCACAAGCGGCATTACCAAAGTGGCTGAGCAGTAGATCTGTCACATCCTTTAAGCTAATGGTGCCATCAAAATCACATAAAATAATTGGGCGAGCAGATTCATCGCCATAACGAGTGTGATTTTGAGGGAGCATATTTTTAATAATAGGAACAAAATAATTCATGTATTTTTTATCAGCAAAGTAAAGTAAAAAGTCAGTGACTGTTTGATAATATTGGCTATTTTATAGTACTCGGCTTCTAAATTCCATGCTTAATTTTAATAAAAGGTAATATCTATATTAGATATTAATATTGTAGAGCTCATAAATAACAACAAAACGGTTAGGCTCGCTCAGATCTTATTAATTTGGTCGTTAACAATTAAACGTTCTTTTTACGCCAAATAGTACCATTTGAGCCGTCTTCTAGTACGATATTCATCGCGTTTAATTCATCTCGTGCTTTATCGGCTAGGCGCCAATTTTTACTCGCGCGAGCATCATTACGTTGTTTAATTAAAGCCTCAATTTTGGCTACATCAGTATCGTTTTGATGATCGCTTTGCAAAAACTCAATAGGATCTTGCTCAAGCAATCCAAGTACCGAGGCCAAATAGCGTAATTCTGCTGCTAGCGCATTAACTAACACGGTATCGCTATCTGCTTTGGCTTTATTTATTTCTCGAGCTAAGTCAAATAAGACAGAATACGCTTCTGGCGTGTTAAAATCATCGTTCATTGCTTCGCAAAAACGGCGGTAATAGTCACTATTTGGTGTGGTATGAGGCGTTAACCGATCCGTATCACGTAGGGCAGTGTATAAGCGTTCTAGTGCTAAGCGAGCCTGTTTTAGATTATCTTCACTATAATTGAGTTGACTACGATAGTGACCAGATAATAAAAAGTAACGCACTGTTTGCGCATCATAATATTTTAAAACATCACGAATAGTAAAAAAATTACCCAGTGATTTTGACATTTTTTCTTGGTCAACCATCACCATGCCCGAGTGCATCCAATAGTTAACATACTCACCATTATGCGCACAGGTTGATTGGGCAATTTCATTTTCATGATGAGGAAACATTAAATCCGAACCGCCACCATGGATATCAAAATGTTGGCCTAATTCATGACAATTCATCGCTGAACACTCTATATGCCAACCAGGTCGACCTTTTCCCCAAGGGGAATCCCAATTAGGTTCATTAGGTTTTGACATTTTCCATAAGACAAAATCGATAGGATTACGCTTAACATCAACCACATCAACTCTTGCACCGGCTTGTAGTTGTTCTAAGTTTTGCCTTGATAAAATACCATAAGATGGGTCGCTATCGACAGAAAACATGACATCACCATTATCGGCAATATAGGCATGATTTTTCTTGAGCAATTTATCAACTATTTCGATAATTTGTGGTATATGGTGTGTTGCCCGTGGCTCTTTATCTGGGCGTTTAATATTAAGCGCATCAAAATCAACATACATCTCATTTAGCATACGCTGTGTTAGATCATCGCAGCTTTCGCCGTTTTCTAGTGCGCGTTTAATAATTTTATCATCAACATCAGTAACATTACGGACGTAAGTAAGCTGATAGCCTAAAAAACGTAGGTAACGAGTAATGACATCAAACGCAACGAAGGTACGCCCGTGACCAATATGACATAAATCATAAATAGTAATGCCACAAACATACATACCAACTTTATTTGCATGAATGGGTTTAAACAGCTCTTTTTCTCGCGTTAATGTATTGAAAATTTTCAACATTACTATCTACTTAGTATATTAGGTTCGAATTAGCCATTAATATAACAAAAATTTACGTTAGATTAAATTACTTAAGCGTTTTAATTGGTGAAAAAATGATAAAAATAGATAGCCCGAACTTAGTCGGGCAAGCGGATTACTTTCTTAGTAAACGATAGAGGAAGATTAATAAAATAGCACCTAGCACCGCAATAATTAAACTTGGTAGATTAAAACCAGTAACGCTGCCCCAACCGAAAAAAGTACTAATATAGCCACCGATCAGTGCACCAGCAATACCTAAAATTATTGTTGTGATCACACCAACGCCGCCAACTGGCATAAAAAATCTCGCCAACCATCCTGCAATTAAACCAAGAACTACCCAACTTAAAATACCCATAATATTTTCCTTATCACTAAAATAAATTGTTATTATATTGATATAAAAGGAAAAAACAACCCATGTTGGTATTTATTGCAATAGAACAAATCAATTAATCAATGAGCATTTTCCCATTAATTTAATTTTATTATTCGAAAATAACTTGGTGCAGTGTTTTGACTATGCTTTCCGCATCACTACTTTTAACCAAGAAGCAAATATTATGGGTACTTGCGCCGAAACAGCTTAAGCGAATACTAAACGGTTCAAGCTGGTCAAAAACTTGCTTAGCCGTCCCTTTGGTGGTTGTTAAATTATTACCAATAAGCGCAACCAGTGCTAAATCATCTTCTGTTTCAACGCAGCACACCGTAGATAATTCATTGATAAGCGCTTTAGTTAATAAACTACTGCCATCGGTATTGGTCCCTGCGGTATCAATGGTAACCGCAACGCTGACTTCTGATGTTGTCACTAAATCAACCGAAATATTGTGTTTTGCCAGAATCGCAAAAACATTGGCTAAAAAACCTTGGGCATGTAGCATATTTAGGCTATTCAAGGTTAATAAAGTTTGTTTACGACGCAAGGTGACGGCTCTAAATAATGGCAGCTCAGATATAATACGATGCCCGTTATAAACAATTGTTCCACCATCATTAGGTGCTTTGCTTGAGCCGACAAAAACGGGAATATTACTTCTTACGGCTGGCACGAGCGTTGCAGGATGTAACACTTTTGCGCCAAATGTCGCCATCTCTGCCGCTTCAGCAAAGGTGATTTCATCAATACGTTTAGCGTTAGGTGCAATTCGTGGATCGGTAGTATAAATACCGGCAACATCAGTCCAAATATCAATTTGGCTAGCATTTAATGCCTCACCAAGTAGCGCTGCGGTGTAGTCACTACCACCACGACCAAGTGTTGTCGTTTTACCTGAGCTTTCGCTACCGATAAATCCTTGGGTAACAACAATCTGATTACTATTTAATGATTTTAAATGCGCACAGCATAGCTGTTTAATTTCGTCAACTTTAGGCGAGGCTTTACCAAACTTACTATCGGTGCGCATAACTTTGCGGATATCAAACCAAACCGTATTTTTTTGTTGTTCTTTTAACACCTCAACAAATAGACGTGATGACATTAATTCACCATGACAGACGAGTTCGTCTGTTAATGCTGCTGAGTTTGCTAAACTTGCTGCTTCGGCAAGCGCTGCAATATTACTAATAATTTGCTCGATTGATTCACGAAGAGGTGGATTTTCAGGTAACTGTTCAAGAATGTTATATTGAATAGCTTGAATTTTTGCGATATGTTGTTTACGGATTTCAAGTTCGCGGCCTTCTGCTAATGCAACTAATAAATTAGTAATTCCTGCTGACGCTGATAATACTACAATTTTGACATTAGGATTTGATAACACAATATTTGCACTATTACGCATTGCCTGATAATCAGCAACACTGGTACCACCAAATTTCGCGATCACACATGGTTGATTAAGATTACTCATTTTATCCTCATTGTTTGGTTAGCAACAACGCTTGTATAAAATCAATAATTAGTTAATTGTGCAAGCGTTAACTAACAAAAGGGGGCAGTTATTAGAAAATATTATGTTGTAATAATTTTAAAAAAATAACGTGATATCTTTTAGTAATTGAATGAAATTGATAGAGTGTTTATTCCCTTCTCTTTTAGTTAAACGGTAATGACATGAGTTACTTGATTGAGTTGTTTTAGCTCCTTTTTACTAACCCGAGTGTCAGTTATTAGTAAATCAATTTTATTCCATTCACAAAACGTAAATAAGCCTGAGTTGCTAAATTTACTACTGTCAGCTAATACAATGGCTTTTTCGGATTTTTCTACAATTTTTGATTTTATACCTGATTCATCAAAAGAGGCAGTGCAAGGACCTAATGAGTTTTTAAATGCGTCAGAACCGAGGAACGCGATATCTGGTTGAATATTTTCTAATAATTGTAGTGTCCAGTTACCGACAATACAGTGGCTTTGTTCTTTTAGTTTTCCACCAAGGATATAAATATTATTAGCGCTTTCTGCTAACATGTTGACTACTGGAATGGAGTTAGTAAAAATATTCATCCCTTTTTCATGGGCGAGTAGCTCCGCTAAAAAATAGTTGGTAGTGCCAGAATCAATAAAAAATGAAGCATTTGGCGGAATTAAGCTTAATGCATGCATCGCAATCCTTTTTTTATACTCTTTATTTTCTAATTCTTTAATTGATAATGGTTTTTCAACTGAGCTTTTTAAGTTTACTTCGTTAATAATAGCCCCACCGTGGCTTTTTTTTACAATCCCTTGCCTATCAAGAAAAATTAAATCTTTTCTAATCGTTTCGGTTGATACATTAAAAATTTTGGCAAGTTCTCCAACTTTAAAATTTTCCCTTGATGCGATTAGTTGGGCTATTTTATTTCGTCGATATTCACTGACTGATTCCATTTTTTGGCTCCAAACAAGTATTTTATTAATAATCAAACCAATATAGCATAGTATTTCATCTAAATGAATTGTGAAATTCGTCACATTATTCGAATTAAATGCCAATTAAATATTGCGATATATTTGGATTTGGTTGTAAATTGAGTTGCCATTAAATTGTTTAATTATTAAATAAGAGGTTAACACTATGAATCATCGCTTTATTACACTGGCTCCGTCGATTATGTGTGCAGATATTGCAGCATTAAGAAATAGTATCAAAGAGTTGGAAAATATTGGTATCAAAACTTTGCATGTTGATGTTATCGACGGTGCATTCAGCCCCAGCATGCCATTAGGCGTTGATACAGTAAAAAAAATCCGCGATTTAACCAATCTTGATCTAGATGTACATATTATGTCACTCAATAATGAATATTTTATCAATGAAATGTTACAAATTGGCGTACAAAGTATCAGTTTTCATATTGAAACCAGCCTACATATTGACAGGCATATTAATTTAATTAAAAAACACAAGGTGAAAGCTGGAGTTGCTTTAAATCCAGCCACATCGTTGTCGGTACTTGATTATGTTTTACCTAGCTGTGATCACGTTTTACTTATGTTAATTAATCCTGGGTTTGCAACAGATAAAAATGAACAACAAGTTGCTTATGCTGCACAAAAAGTTAGTGATCTTAAAAAACGTATTAACAATAAATGTCTTGATACCCAAATTCAAGTTGATGGACGAGTTTCATTAGAGAAAATTCCGGCTTTAATTCAATCAGGTGCTGATAGTTTAGTGCTTGGAAGTACCAGCTTATATATACCAGGTAAAACACTACTCGAAAATAAAATGGCATTAGACGACATTATCTCCAACGCTTTGGCTTAACAACTAATAAAGGAATTAACATGCAAGTTCTCCATTTTGGTGCAGGTAATATTGGTAAGGGGTTTATCGCAAATGTGCTATCACATAACGGTTTTAGTGTCTGTTTTGTTGATGTTGATAAAACCAATATTGAAGCAATAAGGCGTGATAATAAGTATCAGATTGAAATCTTAGAATTATCCCCTAAACGCCTCGAGATAGATAATGTTTTTATCCTTGATGGTCTTAATGAACAGCAGCAAATTATCGATAAAATTATTGCAGTTGATCTAATTACGACCTCTGTTGGTGTTAATAATTTAGTAACGATTGCGCCGATTATAATTAAGGGATTAGTTCATCGTTTCGAGCGGCAAAATCGGCCGATTAATATTATTGCTAATGAAAATGCGATTAATGCTACCAATATTCTAAAAAAAATCATTATTGAACACTTATCTAAGGAGCATTCGGAGATCTTACCCAACATTGGTTTTGTAAACTCTGCAATTGATAGACAAGCTATTACTCAAGGTGAGGCAGGTCATGCCATAACTGCTGTTGAACCTTTTTGGGAATGGGTAATTAATCAAAAAGAGCTGGTTGATAATCATCTACCTAAAATCGTAAATGTCACTTATGTTGATGACTTACAACCCTATATTGAGAAAAAACTCTATATTGTGAATTTAGGTCATGCAACATTAGCTTACTTGGGGTTTGTTGCGAATAAATCAACAATTTTAGAAACGTTATCGATTAAGGTATTTCGTGACTTTACCCAACGCGTTATGCAAGATTCTGCTAAATACTTAACTGAAGAATATGATTTTACACAAGATTACCTATTTGAATATATCGAAAATACGTTAGATCGGTTTGCTAATCCGCACTTACAAGATTCAGTGTTACGTGTTGCGAAATCTCCGATTAGGAAATTGAGTGCTAATGAACGGTTAATTGGGCCTTTATCACAGTTAAATAATCGCCATTTACCTATTAATAATCTTGCAAAAGTTATTGCAATGGCATTGTTATTTAAGGCGCCACAAGACTCTGAATCATTAGAGTTACAACATTTTATTGAACAATATGGTGTTGAAAAAACAATTTGTCATTACTGCCAAATAAATGATATCAAGGTAATTTCAATAATTAAGCATTATTACATGCTTTTTCTTCTTACAACTCAAAAAGCTACTGAGCATAATCTTGATACTCAAATTGAGCAGATTTTATTAAATGAATAATTAGGAGTACGTTATGATAACAGAGTTATTGATGGACAATTTTTATTTTTCTGATCGTCAATTATCGTGGCAAGAGGCAATTTGTCTTGCCGCTAATCCTTTACTTAATAAAGGTGCTATTACTCAAAATTATATTAATGATGTTATTAAAAACATTGAGATTAATGGCTCTTATATCGTTTTAGTGCCCGAAATTGCACTCCCTCATGCAAGAAGCAATGGTAATGTTTTACAAACTGCAATGTCTTTTCTCAAATTAACTCATCCGGTAACTTTTCCTGACGGAATGTCAGTCACGGTTATGTTTTTCCTGGCTAGTACTGATAGTGATGGTCACTTAGATGTGTTGGTTGAACTTGCTGAAATTCTGGCCGACAAAAATAATCAGAATTTATTTAGAACAGCAAAAAAACAAGAGCAAATTTTGGCGATTTTAAATCAACCAAAACAAATTGCTTAATACTAGGAGATATTATGAATAATATTAATGTACAAGGGAACCCTTCTGTTAGAGCGAAAGTTCAAGCGTTTGGTGGGTTTCTAACGAATATGGTATTGCCTAATATTGGCGCTTTTATTGCGTGGGGATTATTGACCGCATTATTTATTCCTACAGGCTGGTTGCCAAATGAATTTCTTGGTAAATTAGTTGGGCCAACTATCACCAATTTGTTACCGCTATTACTCGCTTATTCTGGTGGTTACATGGTTGCAGGGCATCGTGGTGCAGTGATGGGGACTATTGGTACCATGGGGTTAATCATTGGCTCTAGTATCCCGATGTTTTTAGGCGCGATGATAGTTGGTCCCTTGGGTGGGTATATTATCAAGAAGGTAGATAAATTCTTGCATAAGTATATTCCATCTGGTTTTGAGATGGTCATTAATAATTTTTCAATTGGAATTATTGGCTTTTTATTACTGTTACTTTCTTATGTTGTTATCGGCCCGATCATTGAATATGCAAATAATTTAATTACAATTGCCATTAAAGCCCTTGTTGCAACAGGAGGCTTACCGCTACTATCACTAATAAATGAACCCGCTAAAGTATTATTTTTAAACAATGTTATCGATCAAGGGATCTATTATCCTTTAGGTATGCAACAAACATTAGAGCATGGTAAATCGCTATTCTTTATGGTTGCTTCAAATCCGGGCCCAGGCTTAGGTTTGTTACTTGCTTATACTTTTTTTGGTAACTCTGTCGCCAGAAAAACGGCACCAGGCGCAATTATTATCCAATTTTTTGGTGGCATTCATGAGCTTTATTTTCCTTATGTATTAATGAAACCAATCACGATTATTGCTATGATTTTAGGTGCAATGGCTGGAATTGTGACTTTTCAGTTATTCGGTGTCGGGTTAGTGGCGGGACCAAGTCCGGGATCGATTTTTTCTTATCTTGCTTTAACGCCTAAGGGGAATTTTATTGGTGTCATAGCGGGCGTTTTTATTGCTGCTCTAGTTTCATTTTTAGTCACTGCTTTTATTTTGAAAATACAAAAAGAGAAAACTAGTGATAATTCGTTGAATAATAATTTAAATCACTTTATTGAAAAATCGCAACAGATGAAATCAGAAGGTAAAAAAATATTAGCTAAAGATCCTTTGCTTCAATATAAGAAAATTTCGTTTGCATGTGATGCTGGTTTTGGCAGTAGTGCTATGGGGGCATCTATTTTTAGAAAAAAACTCGATAAGGCAGGCATTATGGATATTGAAGTAAAGCATTATCGTATCGAAGATGTTCCGAAAGATAGTCAAGTAATTATTGTTCATAAAAATTTAGCGGATAGAGTTAAGTTGCATCATAACAATATGGAAATTATTGCCATTAGCAGCTATTTGGATGATCCTCAATTAGAACAGTTATTAGCAGATATAATTATGGTTAAAAATTAATTGTCATTGAGGTAACTATCTCAAAAGGGAATTTCAATTTAATAAAAAAATGAAAAATATTTATATCATTATAAAAGGAATAAATTATGCTACAAAATTCTTATAGTCAAAATGAAAAAACCATCATTAAAGAGTTAGATATGGTACTTAGTTCTATTGAAAATATGCAAATTGAGCAGCTAATAACAGCGTTATTAACAGCTGAGAAAGTGTTTATTATTGGTGTTGGAAGAGTGAAAATATCATTATCTGCTTTAGCTAAACGATTAAATCATTTAGGTATTAAAACCTGGTTGGTCGGTGATATCAATGAACCAGCTATTAACAATAATGATTTATTATTAATTGGTTCCGGTTCTGGTGAGTCAGTTATACCTAAACAAATTGCTATTTGTGCACAAAAATATCATGCAAAAATCGCACATTTAACTTCATCGCCAACGAGTACTATCGCAAAAATGGCCAATATTGTGGTCGATTTTCACTGTAACTCAAAATCAGGTGATGGTATTAAAACTATCCAGCCAATGACGACACTATTCGAGCAATCATTATTGATTTTTGGTGATCTTATCTGTTTGGAATTAGCAAAAAGAAAGCAGTTAACTGCTTCGCAAGTTGCCTCACAACATGCTAATTTAGAATAATAAAAAATTAAATATACATTATTTTGCCATTTATTTTTATTGTGATCTTTACTTACTTTATATCGGTAGTAAAGATCACCTAATGATAATTTAGGGGTGATTTTTTTAGCACTCCAGATAAAAATACCTCTTAAGTTAAGAGCGCTGCATTTAGCAGATTAAAGTAATGGCATTAATCATTGCACTTCCTTTTAAAAAGAGTATAATTCTGGGGCTTTTATTTCTATTTTACCTAAGTAATCTTTTGCTTATGTATAACGGTAATTAGTGAAGCAAAAACACAATTTAATTTAAGAGGAAGTTATGGTAACTATTCGTTTAGCTCGTGGCGGCTCTAAAAAACGTCCATTTTATCAAGTCGTTGTGACTGATAGCCGTAACCCACGTGATGGTCGTTTTATTGAGCGTATTGGCTTTTTCAACCCAATTGCACAAGGTAAAGCAGAAGAATTACGTTTAGATCTTGATCGCGTAAATCACTGGGTTGGTTTAGGTGCTACTGTATCTGATCGTGTTAATACACTGATCAAACAAGCACAAAAAGCTGCTTAGTTCTTTGACTAGCAGTTATAGAGTGACATGTAAATGAATACTGAAAACTTAATCATCGTCGGCAAACTTGGTTCGAGTTACGGCATTCGTGGTTGGCTAAGGGTTTTTTCATTTACAGAGCATCCAGAGAGTCTTTTTGGCTACAAGCCTTGGTATATTTTTAAAGCTGGTGAATGGCAAGAAGCTGAAGTTGAAAGCTTTAAACCACATAACCAAGATACCATTGTAAAAATTAAAGGCATTAACGATAGAGATGACGCCAATACATTAACTAATTTTGAAATTTATGTTGATGCGCAAGAATTACCTGCACTTGGTGAAGGGGATTTTTATTGGAAGGATCTTATCGGTTGCAAAGTTATTGCAGTGAATGGTTATGATTTAGGTCAGGTAACTGACTTAATGGAAACTGGTTCAAATGATGTACTGGTGGTTAAAGCTAATTTAAAAGACGCATTTGGTGCAAAAGAGCGTTTGATCCCGTTCGTTGACGATCAATTTATTAAACATGTTGATTTATCGGCGAGAACGATCACGGTAGATTGGGATCCTGCTTTTTAATTTTTTTGCTAGACAAAAAAATGAGCGAGCATCATGAAAGTATTGAGGAGCAAAAAATGAAAATCGGCATAATTAGCCTATTTCCTGAAATGTTCCAAGCAATCACGCATTATGGTGTGACCAGTAGGGCAGTTAAAAACAATCTATTAGATGTTAAGTATTGGAGTCCGCGCGACTTTGCTTATGATAAGCATAAAACGGTTGATGATAGACCGTACGGTGGGGGACCAGGCATGTTAATGATGGTACAACCCTTACGTGATGCAATTCATGCAGCAAAAAACGAGTTGGGTAACGATACTAAAGTAATTTATCTGTCTCCACAAGGGCGTAAACTTGAACAAAAAGGGGTTTACGAGTTATCTAAGCAAAATAAGGTTATTCTTGTTTGCGGTCGATACGAGGGAATAGATGAACGCATAATCCAAACCGAGATTGATGAAGAGTGGTCAATTGGGGACTATGTGTTAAGTGGTGGAGAATTACCCGCGATGGTAATTATTGATGCAATTGCTCGGTTTATACCAGGCGTATTACATCATGAAGCGTCAGCAGAGGAAGACTCTTTTGCTAATGGCTTGCTCGATTGCCCACACTATACTCGACCTGAAGTGTTAGATGGAATGGCGGTGCCTGATATATTAATGTCTGGTCACCATGAAGAAATTCGTCTCTGGCGATTAAAGCAATCACTTGGACGGACTTGGCTTAGAAGAGAAGATCTTCTAAATAATCTAGCTCTGACTGACGAAGAACAGCGTTTACTTACCGAGTTCAAATATGAACATTGTAATAAACGAAGTGACTAGGATTTCAGTGTACCTAGGAAGAGAATTAATATGAAAAATGCAATTATTCAGCAAATAGAACAAGAACAAATGACAAAAGAGATCCCTGCTTTTCGTCCGGGTGATACCGTTGAAGTAAAAGTATGGGTTGTTGAAGGTAATAAAAAACGTCTTCAGGCTTACGAAGGTGTTGTTATCGCTATTCGTAACCGTGGTTTACACTCAGCATTTACTGTTCGTAAAATATCTAATGGTGAAGGTGTTGAGCGTGTATTCCAAACTTATTCACCCGTTGTTGATTCAATCAGCGTGAAACGTCGTGGTGAAGTGCGTCAAGCTAAACTATACTACTTACGTGAACTTCGTGGTAAAGCTGCTCGTATTAAAGAGCGTCTTAACTAAGTTAAGTATTAAGTTCAAACACTTCTCAAATCAGCGACTAATAATGTCGCTGATTTACTGTTTAGTCTTTCATTTGTGTTGCACAGGCATAGGCACTACTCCAAGCCCATTGAAAATTATAGCCACCAAGCCAGCCAGTGACATCCATTACCTCACCAATAACATACAAATTAGGCACTGATTTTACCTCCATCGTCTTTGATGATAAGGCATCGGTTGTGATCCCACCTAATGTCACTTCAGCGGTACGATAACCTTCGGTTCCATTTGGCACAATCTGCCAGCCCGTTAACTGTTTAATTAATATGTGTTGTTGCTTTGAGTCGAGCTGTTTTAAACTCACATCAGGAATAATCTGGAGCTCAATCAAACTTTCAATAACCCGCTTAGGTAACAATTTAGCTAAAATTGTTTTAACGTGTTGATTACTTGCTTGTTGGCGCTGAGTAGCAAAAAATAGAGTCAGATCTTCATTAGGCAGTAAATTGATGATAATCGGTTCACCTAGTTGCCAATAGTTCGATAGTTGTAAAATAGCAGGGCCAGATAGGCCACGATGAGTAAATAAAATATTACCGCTAAAGCTACTATTTTTTGTCGCGACATTGGCAAAAACAGCTATGCCAGCCAGTGGCGATAAGATATCTAATAATGATTGCTGTAGGGTAAACGGCACCAGTCCTGCTCGCACAGGAACGACTGCTAAATTAAATTTTTCGGCAATCTTATAACCGATAGGTGTCGTGCCAAGTTTAGGCATTGATAGGCCGCCAGTTGCAATAACCACCTTATCTGCCACCATTTCACCTTGGTTGGTATCGAGTATAAAACCTGTTTCATTTTGCTTAATATCGTATAACTCGGTTTGTAGCTTAACTGTGACTCGACCCTTTTGACACTCGTTGATTAACAGATTAACAATATCTTGCGCACTATTATCACAAAAAAGCTGGCCTTGTTCTTTTTCATGATAGGCAATATTATATTGATTTACTAACTGAATAAAGTCCCATTGGCTAAAGCGTTTCAATGCAGATTTACAAAAATGACTATTTTGTGAAAGATAGTGATTCGCATCGACATTAAGATTAGTAAAGTTGCAGTGCCCCCCGCCAGACATTAAAATCTTACGACCTACTTTTTTGCCATTATCAATGACAGTAACCTCAAAGCCTTGCTTACCAAGTAGACTCGCGCAAAATAGACCCGCAGCACCCGCACCAACAATGAAAATTTTAGATTGCATAATTTTACTAACAGTAAAGAAAAAAGCCATTATAACCAAGTTAGCTAAAAATAACCGAGTAATATTTTTTATCGTTTAGCGCGCTATGGTGATATTTTTATTCTCAAACTAAAAATCAAACTGAAAAATAGCACGCCCGCCGAGCTAATAAAGTTCAACGACCAAAATATAATTACTCATCATAGTAATGATAGCGGCTTAATAAATAAATACAGATAATGGATATTAACGCTAAAACGCAATAAAACAGCGCTAATGGATACCAAAACGTACCATATTGATAAATAATATAACCACCAACGAGGGGGATGATACTACCAAACAGAGCCGCACAGCCTTGGTAGCTAATTGAGAGTGCAGTATAACGAATTCGCACGGGAAATACTCGGCTTAAATAACCTGCGATCACACCATAAAATCCACTATAACAAATGACGGTTAACGAGATGCCAATGATAAAGCTAGTCTTATTACCCATATTGACAATCGGAAACAGCAAAAATACCGACAACATGGCAAAGAGTGCCGAAAGGATTAAAAAATAGGAAGCTTGTATCTTTTCGGCAAGATAAGCCGTAAATGGTTGGCAGATAAAATGAACTATCGCCACCCAAAACAGAGCCTCTAAGATTATATTTTTATCTACTTGTAAGGCGAGGGTGGTATAACCAATCATCAAGGTATTTGAAAAGATACCACTAAATGATAAGGCATTAGCGCCGATAGCTAAAATAATTATCGGTAATGAATGCTTAAATACGCTCACTAGCGGTGCTGATTCTTGTTGCTTTATCTGTTGTTGTTTTTTACTGGCTTCGACAAAAACGGGGGATTCAGTCAGCGTTATACGAGCCACAAGACCAATGATTAATAAAATAAAACTGACTAAAAAGGGTAATCGCCAATAGTTAGAATCAAATAATAATGCTTCAGGTAAACTGAGAATATAAGAAAAAACCAATAACGCTAATACATTGCCAGCTGGGCTTCCCCATTGTGCAAAAGATGAAAAAAAATTTTTTAGCCCTTTTGGCGCGTGTTCACCCGCCATTAGCACCGCGCCACCCCATTCTCCACCGACCGCAATTCCTTGCATAATTCTAAGTAAGACTAATAATATTGGCGCGATAATACCCGCTGTTTCAAATGTCGGCAGTAAACCTACACAAGTTGTCGCCATTCCCATTAACATAAGTGTCATAATCAGCGATTTTTTACGACCTAGCCGATCACCAATATGGCCAAAAATAATTGCGCCAAGAGGGCGGGCAAGGAAACCGATAGCAAAGGTGCCAAATGTTCCTAAAATAGTAATAAATTGGTTATCGGAAGGGAAAAAAAGCGGACCAAAAATAAGCACAGAAGCTAAGGCATAGATATAAAAATCGTACCATTCAATCGTTGTTCCAATGAATGCCGCAAAAGCGACTTTTTTGACTGAGGGAGTTACCATTATTGGCCTCTGAGGCTCGCAAATTATGATAAATATTATCTGCAATTATTGATGTATTTAATTTCGTTTGTCTATTTTACCTAGTTAATTATTGAAATTCCAATCTTACCTTTCAATTATTGAAATGTTCTTTCTCGTGTATGGTTTATTTTTAAGATAAAAGAGACTATGGTGCTATAAAAATGCCTTGCTATTTTTTATAGCAAGGCATTTTGCTTAATTCATACTGACTCAGTACTACTCGAATAAAACAGCCCGCTAAATTTTATCAATTTATCAAGATAGCCGACTGATTTATTTTAGTGAGACATTGACGTTTTTACGCCACCTTCAGGTACCGGTACATAAGGTGTCTCTTTATCAGAACGTTGTTTATTATTACGGACTTTAAGCGCAGTTTTGATACCGTAAAAAATAATACTATACACAACGATTAGGAATAGAATACTTAATCCTGCATTGGTATAGTTATTAATCACGATATGAGTCATATTGCTAATTTGTTCAGTTGTTAAACTTGGATCTTCAGCAATTTTACGGTTATAGTCTTTCGCTAAATATAAGAAACCTTCTAACTGAGGGTTGTTACTAAATAGTTTTAGACCAATCGCCCATGTGGTACAAATTAGTAGCCAAACAGCTGGGATTATGGTTACCCAGATATATTGCGCACGCTTCATTTTAATTAATACTATTGTTGAAAGCACTAATGCTACCGCGGCTAACATTTGGTTGGATATGCCAAACAACGGCCATAGGCTCTTAACGCCGCCAAGTGGGTCGACTACGCCTTGATACAGTAAATATCCCCACAGACCAACACAACCCGCGGTACCAATAACACCCGCAACCATTGAATCGGTTTTCTTTAAAAACGGCACAAAGTTACCTAGTAAATCTTGTAACATAAAGCGCCCAGAACGGGTACCCGCATCAAGCGCCGTTAAGATAAATAACGCCTCAAATAATATGCCAAAATGATACCAAAAGCCCATGTCTGCGCCAGGTAAAATTTTATGGAAGACATGAGCAATCCCAACAGCAAGCGTTGGGGCGCCACCCGCACGATTTAACACCGATGGTTCACCGATATTCTTAGCGGTTTGTAAAATTTCTTCCGGTGAAATAACAAAGCCCCAAGAACTCACTGTTGCTGCCGCATGAGCGGTAACCTCTTGCAACTGTGCCATAATTAACGGCGCAGCAGCAGGATCGCTCAAGTTGTGCAAGTTAGGCATAGTAATGCCTAAGCCAGCCGGTGGTGTATTCATGGCAAAATATAAACCAGGCTCAATAATTGATGCCGCCACTAACGCCATAATTGCAACGAATGATTCCATTAACATTGCACCATAACCGATGAAACGAGCGTCTTTTTCGTTAGCCAGCAGTTTTGGTGTTGTGCCCGAGGCGATTAAGGCATGGAAGCCAGAGACGGCACCACACGCAATAGTAATAAACAGGAATGGAAATAGCGCACCTTTCCAGACCGGGCCAGTACCATCAATATACTGTGTGATTGCCGGCATTTTTAATTCAGGATTTATGATAACGATGCCAACAGCTAAACCTACGATAACGCCAATTTTTAAGAAGGTTGCTAAATAATCACGAGGAGCAAGAATCAACCAAACAGGCAGCAACGCTGAAATAAAGGCATAACCAACTAATACATAGGTGATGGTGGTATCTTTGAAGGTTAACGCTGGTCCCCAATATGGATCGTGAGAAATAACACCACCAAACCAAATGGATAAAACTAATAACACAATACCAATCACCGATATTTCTAATACCCTACCAGGCCGAATAAAGCGCATATACACACCCATAAATAAGGCAATCGGTACGGTAGAACAAACGGTAAACACGCCCCAAGGGCTTTCTGCCAATGCTTTTACCACAATCAAGGCCAGCACGGCTAAGATGATTAACATAATTAAGAAACAGCCAAATAACGCGATAGTACCAGGTACCCGCCCCATCTCTTGTTTAATCATTTCACCTAATGATGCACCATTACGACGTGATGACAGGAAAAGCACCATAAAATCTTGTACTGCGCCGGCAACAACTACCCCCGCTAATAGCCAAAGGGTACCGGGTAAATAACCGACTTGCGCAGCAAGCACAGGCCCAACTAATGGTCCCGCTCCGGCAATCGCCGCAAAATGGTGACCAAATAAAACATATTTATTGGTTGGTACATAATTTAAACCATCATTATGAATGACAGCGGGTGTTGCCCGCGTTGGGTCAAGTTTCATCACCTTATTGGCAATATATAGGCTGTAGTAGCGATAAGCCACTAAATAAACCGAGATTGCAGCGACGATAATCCATAACGCGCTGATATGTTCGCCTCGCCTTAATGCTACAACGGCTAAGCAACATGCCCCAATAAGTGCAACAAGCACCCATTGAATATGCTTAAGATACTTATTATTCATTATGTTTTCCTTTGTGATAAGCACAGTTAACGTTTTAAAATTAACCGACGATATAGTAAAGAAACTCGCTTTTAAAATACATCGCGATTTAGTTAACTGGTTAAATTAGCAAGGTGAGTGGTTGAAAACCGTGAGCTAATGGTTGGTAACAATATGCAACATCAAATAAAGCCGACAGCTAGCATATGATGCTTACTCAAAAATAGACTAATTTTAATCAAAATTTAGCCCGGCCATTAGCCAAGACCTAATTGCTCTTTTAGCGCTTTTAAATACCTGCGGCTAACAGGAATAGCGACATCATTAGTTAAAATAATTTCAGTATGGCCGCTTGGATCAAAGCGTATTTCTTTAAGCTGTTTGATATTAATAAGGTATTGCCGATGACAGTAGATCAGCTCGGTTTTTTCTGCCAACGTTTTAAGGGTTAATTCGGTAAAATACTCAACATGGTCTTGATTGAACACATAAACCCCACTCGCTCTTGAACTCGCGTAATAGACATCATCGGGATTAAGCAAATAGATTTTGCTATGGCCAATACAAGGGATATATTTTAGTTGATGGCTCGCCTCAAGTTGTTTTATGTTTTGCGCCAGGTTATTGTTTGATAAACGTTGTAATGTCTTATGCAAACGGTTAGCGTCAATCGGTTTAAGTAAGTAGTCGAAAGCCTCTGCTTCGAAAGCTTTTATCGCATATTCATCATAAGCAGTTAAAAAGACGATATAAGGCATTTTCTGAGGGTCGAGCATACTGAGCATTTCAAGCCCGTTAATTTTCGGCATTTGAATGTCGAGAAACACCACATCAGGGCTAAGGCCGTGAATCGCTTTTATGGCCTCAAACGCATTACTACATTCAGCAACAATATTAATGTGCTCATGCTGCCTTAGCAAACAGCGTAGATTCTCGCGTGCTAATGGTTCATCATCTACAATGATTACGGTTAACATTAATTACCATCCTTTGCCATGGGTAACGATATTATCACTCGAGTATATTGATCGGCTTTGCACGCAATTTTCACGCCGTATTGCTTGCCATACCGAACTTGAATGCGCTTGTGGACCAAATTAAGTCCAAGTCCTTGATTGTCTTTTAATTCTTCTCGATAATTGCCGGCATTATCTTCGACTTCAAGCAGTAAAATATCCTGTTGTTGATAGGCTCTGATAGTGACAGAACCTTGACCAATCATCTGCGAGATACCATGCTTAATGGCATTTTCCACAATAGGTTGTAATGAAAAGGCGGGTAGCTGCGCATTTTCAAGTGTAGCCGGTACGCTAATGGTAATATCGAGTTTATCCATAAACCGCATCTTTTCAATTTCAAGGTAAGCGGTAATATGGTCAAGCTCATCTTTTAATGACACGATTTCCTCTGGTCGTTTTAAGTTTTTCCGAAAGAAGGTCGACAGATTCTGCACTAACTCCGAAGCTTGCCTCTGATCTCTACGAATGACGGCTAATAAAGTATTTAATGCGTTAAATAAAAAATGGGGATTAACTTGAGCATGCAGTAATTTGATCTCAGTTCTCGACAGCAGTTGTTTATAGCGCTCATTTTGGCCAGTTAAAATTTGCGCGGATAAAAGACTGGCAATTCCTTCGCCTAAAGTGCGATTAATTGAACTAAATAAGGTATTTTTGGCTTCGTAAAGTTTAATGGCGCCAACGACTTTATTATTTTCTCCTCGTAGCGGGATCACAAGCGTAGAGCCCAGGCGACAATTCTTACTGATAGAGCACTGATAAGGCTCATGTATACCATCAAGGTATTTCACTTCGTCATTTTCGATTGATTGCAAGGTCGATTTTGAGGCAATGGTGGTACCTGGCAAATGATGATCGCTACCGATGCCAATAAACGCCAAAATTTTCTCTCGATCGGTAATTGAAACGGCACCAACGCCTAATGCTTGGTAAATAATATGCGCGACTTTGGTACTATTTTCTTGATTAAAGCCATCACGAAGTAAGCCCTCAGTGCTGGCTGCAATGGTTAATGCTTTAGATGAAAATGCAGAGGTGTATTTTTCAAACATTGCTCTTCGATCAAGTAAGATACGCATAAACATTGCGGCACCAAAGCTATTGGCAACAATCATCGGCGCCGCAATATTTTGTACGGCATGTAAAACAGTGCTAAATGGTTTTGAAAAAAGAAGAATCATCACCATTTCCAGTGACTCCATTAGCATAGCCAAAATAGCAACCACTAATGGGTTATAAATCAGATCGACGCGGCCTTTTTTCATTAAAACATGATGCACGAGACCGCTGATAAAACCGGTTAAAATAGTCGAAAACATACATGTTTCGGCGGTAATTCCACCTAACGTATAACGGTGGATCCCACCCGTGATACCGACCAACAATCCAACATAAGGCCCTCCAAGTAAGCCGCCCAAAATAGCGCCAATCGCCCTCGTATTAGCTAAGGTATCTTCAATTTCAAAACTAAAATAGGTGCCCATTATGCAAAAAAAAGAGAAGATCACATAACACAGTAACTTATGGGGTAGATGAACGGTGACTTGCATCACAGGGATAAACAACTTAGTCTTGCTTAGCATGTAAGCAATCACTAAGTAAACGCACATTTGTTGTAGAAGTTGCAAAATTAAATTAAATTCAAACATATTTGTCTTGTATTATTCGGCTAAACGCTAGCGACAGATTCTAACTTACGTTAAACTATTAAGCTAATTTATTGTATAGCAAGATAGTAGTATGAATCAAAAAACCAATACGATGACAACTAAATTGATGGAAGATGGGCGACCGCTGCGCCAAATCCGTAGTTTTGTATTAAGACAAGGGCGCTTAACCAAAGGGCAACAGCAAGCCCTTTCGGCACTATGGCCGACATTAGGTATTGATTACCAAGTAGACACCAAGCTCAATTTCAACCAAATTTTTAATAATAGCAATAACGTAACATTAGAGATCGGTTTTGGAATGGGGGCATCATTTACTGAAATGGCCCAAAATGCCCAAGATGAAAATTTTTTAGGTATTGAAGTTCATCTCCCCGGGGTTGGCGCCTGCTTAATGGCGGCGGAGCAAGCACACCTAAATAATATTCGCGTTATGTGTCACGATGCGGTTGAAGTATTAGAAACCATGATTGCCGATAACTCGCTAACTAAAATTCAAATCTTTTTCCCCGATCCTTGGCATAAAGCAAAACATAATAAACGACGAATTATACAACCGCATTTTGTACAACTACTCAAACAAAAGCTAGCTATCGGTGGGATCTTACATTTAGCGACCGATTGGCAACCTTATGCCCAGCACATGCTAGCGGTATTAAGTAGCGCGTCAGGGTTTACCAATTTGTCCACTGATAATACTTATATACCAAGGCCTGACGATCGCCCCCTAACTAAATTTGAAAAACGTGGCGTTAATTTAGGCCATGGAGTTTGGGATTTACAATTTAAACGTGTGCAATAGTTGCCACGATTCATTATCAGCGATTAATATATGAGCATTATCACCTTAATCCTATCCTGAAATTGCATTGATGGCATAATTTCAGGGTAGCTATCGGGTGTTTGATCGCCACCATAAAGTTTATTTCAAACCGAGGGATATAACGATGAACTCAACGATTGATTTACTTTGTAGGCACCGCTCTATTCGTGCTTATTTACCTACCGCAATCACACCAGAGCAAATTGATGCTATTTTTACCGCTGCGCGCGCAGCATCAAGCTCTAGTTTTCTACAATGCTCTAGCATTATTCGTATCACTGATAGCGATAGCCGTAAAAAAATAGCCCACTACGCGGGTGACCAAAATTACGTGATTCAAGCGCCTGAGTTCTGGATCTTTTGTGCCGATTTTAATCGCCACTATCAGATCGAGCCGACGATTAATTTGGCTAAAGCTGAGCAGCTGCTATTGGGGTGCATTGACACCGCTATTATGGCACAAAATGCGGTGATCGCCGCCGAATCGCTAGGCTTAGGATGCGTTTATATCGGAGGTATTCGTAACAACATCCAACACGTCACTGATCTATTAAAGTTACCTAAATTTGTCTTGCCACTTTTTGGTTTATGCATTGGCCATGCGAATCAAAATCCAGAGCTAAAGCCACGTTTACCTAAAAGTTTACTCTTTTTTACCGATCAATATCAGCCATTAGATCAAGCGCAGCTTAAGCAGTACGATGCGCAATTGGCGCAATATTATTCGGCTCGTTCTGAACATCAAAAATTGGGTGGCTGGAGTGATAAAATTGCACAAACCCTTAATAAGGAAGAACGTGATTTTATGCTCAACTATTTACACAAGCAAGGGTGGATTTTGAAATAATGGACACATTAACATTAGAACAAGTTATTGTCTTGAGCCGGCATGGCATTAGGACGCCGTTACCTCATACGCTGGAATTTTTAAGCGAGTTGACATCGAAAAACTGGCCTAAATGGGACTGTGCGCCAGGTTATTTAACCACCCGAGGAGGAACGCTGGAAAGTTATTTTGGTAATTATTTGATAAACTACCTAGCGGGTTTAGAGTTTACCTTATCTCCTGACGACATTTTTATTTATGCCAACAGCATACAGCGCACGGTTGCGACCGCGCAGTATTTTAGTGTGGGCGCGTTTGCCGGATTAGATGTACCTGTAAGGCACCGCTATCCGATTGACCGAATGGACCCAATTTTTGATTCTATTATTCGTGATGGTTCACCAGCATTTCAAACCCGTGTAATTAATGATTTTAAGCGCCATACTCACTCAGCGGAGCTAATCGAAAAACTGGATCAACGCTTAGCACCTGCCTATGACTTACTCTCCGATATTTTGGACTATAAACAGTCGACGTTTTACCAACAATATCAATGTGAATTTTCGCAGCTACCTACACAAGTTGATATTATCGCAGGCAAAGAGCCACTGCTACGTGGGCCCTTGGCGTTAGGTACGGCGATCGCCGATGCATTTACATTGCAGCACTACTCCGGTTTTGCAAAACATGATGTGGCTTGGGGAGGCATCACCACTGCGCAGCAATGGCAAACAATTATTAATGTTAAAAATCAATCTCTTAATCTGTTATGTCAATCACCGGTATTAGCCACCCATTTTGCGTTACCATTGGTTGAATTTATAACGGCACTATTTGCCGAAGAAAAACATAAATTTAACCTACTCGTTGGCCACGATAGTAATATTTTTGCCTTATTAGCGGCGCTTGGCTTTGAGCATAGCTCGCTACCAGAACAATATGAGCAAGCACCGATCGGTGGTAAAGTGGTCTTTTACCTCTGGCATGATAAACAACGGCAGCAACACTATTTTAAAGCAGAATTTATTTATCAAACGTTTGAACAACTCCACTTAGCTGAGCCGATAAGCCTAACTAACCCACCTAAACATATCACGTTAAACTTTAGCGATATTACCCCTAAACAGCCTGGGTTATATTTATGGCAAGATGTCAGTAAGAAACTGCATAATTTCTTAGTTAACGCAGATTAATAACACAATTAACTAACTGGTTGAAAATCAAGCAGTTGGTTAAAGGTGTCGATGCTAGATAGCCCAACGGCGGAGGGCAAATTACGCGCAAAAATGTAAAAATAGTCATTGAACTTTGACTGCTTTTAATCGAGAATGATGCGAAAAATATAGCCAATGAAGGCTAATAACAATAATACCGCAATAATAAAAACAGAATAAGATAAAAGGAGTTACCCCATGGCCAGCGGGCTTGATACTGCATTAGATCCACTTACCAACGCACTTAGCGCCCAGCAACATAATAAGTATGCAGTGACGCTTTCAGGCTTATCATCCGCGCTCTCGGTCTTATCGGTTCAAGGTAATGAAGCCCTCAACCAGCCATGGCGTTACGAGATTATCGTCACTAGCCTTGACCCGCATATCTCGATCGATAGCGTGCTTAACCAGCCTGCCCAGTTTAGCTTTATCGCGCCGCATCTTATGCAACAGGTCACCCACATTAGCTCACTCGATAAACCAGCAATGCCGCGCACCTTATATGGGGTAGTGACTGAGTTTGCTCAGCTATCGGTCAATAAAGATGAAGCCCATTATCGGCTGGTACTCCAGCCACGACTGGCGCTATTTGCGAATGACCATTATAGCGCCATTTACCAAAACCAAAGTGTGGTCAGCGTAGTGGAAGAGGTGCTACGCCGCCATGGTTTTACCGGCGTCGATTACCGCTTAGTGTTAAAAGACAGCTACCCAGCCCGAGAGTTTATCACCCAATGGCAAGAGAGCGACCTGGCGTTTATTCAGCGTTTACTGGCCGATGTCGGTATTTGGTTACGCTTTGAAAGCCACGCCGAACACAACTGTGATGTATTAGTATTAAGCGATTATGAACAGGGTTTTGAGGACGTCGGCAGCATTAGTTATCAATTACCGAGCGGGATGATGGATAACGCACGCGATAGCGTGTGGGAGTTACAGTTTGCCAGCAAAAGCGTAGCGCGTCAGGTGAAGGTAAATGATTATAATTATCGAGAAGCACCAGCCGACCTTCACGCACAAATAAACTCACAACCTAAAGAGGTTACCACCGCCGGCACCGATTACCGCTATGGTGAGCACTTTAAACGTAAAGGTGATGACAACATTATTGAAAGCGGCAGTTGGTATGCCAAAATCCGCCATCAGCAGCAGATTAGTGAACAGATTATTATTCACGGTAACGCCAATGACTACCACTTAGCCCCAGGGCAACGGCTGATTATTAGCGGTAGCCCAATCAACGGCATCAGTGAAGGGATAGTGATTTTAGCGACCGAGTGCTATGGTGACCGCAGCGAGGCGTATCACGTCAAGTTTACCGCTATGCCGTATAACGTATTAAAACCGTATCGCCCGGCACCGTTACCGTGGCCGCAAGTGACCGGCACGCTGCCGGCGCGGGTGACCAGTCCTGATAATGACACCTATGGCTATATTGACACCATGGGGCGTTACCGAGTTAAATTTGATTTTGATTTAAAAACCTGGCGCAGCGGTGAAGAGAGCTTATGGGTTAGGCTAGCAAAGCCGTATGCCGGCGACCGCTATGGTTTTCACTTCCCCTTAATCGATGGTACCGAGGTGGCTATCGCCTTTACCGATAGTAACCCAGATAGACCGTATATCGCCCATGCCATGCATGACAGCACACATCCTGACCCTGTCACGACTATCAATAAACACCGCAATGTGCTGCGAACGCCAGCCAACAACAAACTGCGGATGGATGATAAACGCGGGCAAGAGCATATTAAACTGGCCACCGAATACGGCAAAAGCCAGCTTAACCTCGGTCACTTAGTTAACCAAAACAGAGAGCAACGCGGTGCCGGCTTTGAGCTACGTACCGACGAATGGGGCGCCATTAGCGCGAACAAAGGTTTATACCTAACCGCGCAAAGCGAGCCACAAGCGCAAGGTCAGCAGCTCGATATGCAAGGCGCGATTGCCCAGCTGGAAAACGCCTTATCGATTGCCAAAGCGCTACAAAATGCCGCGAATACCGCGCAGGCGCACCCCGCTGATATCGACAGTCAACAGCAGCTACAAAGCGCACTCAACCAATTAACCGACGCCGGCGTGATTGCTTACGCACCAGCCGGTATTGCTTTAACCAGTGATGAAAATATCCAGCTCTCCAGCGGTAACAGCATCAGCTTAACCAGTGAACAGCAAACTGATATTAGCGCGCTTAACAATATCACCTTAGCCTCATCTGAGGCAGTCGGCATCTTCGCCCATAAGGCTGGTATTAAGCTACTGGCTAACCAAGGTCAAGTCGAACTGCACGCCCAAAATGACGCCATGGCTATCGCCGCTAAGCAAGATATTAAAATAGATAGCGTAGATGGCAAAGTGACTATCTCGGCACTTGATGGCCTTAATTTGCTCGCTGGCGGTTCGTATATTACCATCAACGGCAAGGGCATCGAGCTCGGCTCATCTGGCAATGTGACCATTAAAGCGGCAGCGCTGCAAAAAATGGGGCCAGCTAATAGGGATGCTAAGGCTTCCTTACCATCGACTTGTGATATTTCACTACAAGAGGCCGATAAACTACAACAAGGAAGTGTAAAGCTAAGCTAATATGAATATGATGGATGATATTAACGGCAGCGATAATGAACAACAGGTTGCCGTAATTTTTCAACAAATATGTGCATTATCGGTACCGTGCAATAATAACGTTTACCTAATTTATCAACCTAACGATACGGCTTCAATATTAGCGGAACTCACTGCGCAAAAGCCATTAAGCTTATTTGACTACCCGGGCTATCAAATAAAATATAGCCCAGGATTGATGGTACTCGATCTTGCCGATAAAGATGATCAAGCGATATTAAAACAAAGTATTATTGAATTTTATAAGGCGATTGAGCCCCAAGCGATATTACTTGCTAAACCTCGCACAGTATATGGTTGGGTATTTTCTTCATTCAGTGCTGACATATTAGCAAAACAACTCGGTAAAATCGCGATTCAACCATCATCTGATGGTGATCAGTTGCTCCGCTACTTTGATCCTAGCGTATTATCGCCATTATTGCTGACTATTCTTAGCCCGTTTCAAAAAGATAAACTCCTTAATTCGGTATATTATTGGTTATACCTTGATGGCGATGGCGAGTTAATAATAGAAAAAAATCACAGGGCACTGCGTAAACAACTGACCAACCATTTGGCGATCAATCAGCAACAATGGCAAGATATCGCTAGGATAGAAAGCCGCAACCAAGCCTTAGCCCGTTATCGGTTTTTTCACCCTGATCCGTCATCCTTAGCAGAAAAAGCAGCAGATAAAATAATTTTTGCCGCTTTTATACAGGCTAACGCTAAAGGTTATAGTGAAAAACGAGATTTGGCTGAATACGCCTATCGCTGTTTAGCCATTCACCCCAATTTTATTGACCACCCAATCATCAAAACTATGGTCAAACAGAATAAAACGCCATCATTAATCAAGCAATTGCATAGTATTAGCCCGTTACAATGGGATGTGATAGCTGATGAGTGCCGCGTTAACATGACAGGAGTTGAACAATGAGTTTGTGTAATAAATGCCAGTCTAAAGGGTTACCTATTTACCCAGTGCGGTATGCTGTTGCGCCTGATTATACGCAGGCTAAGTTACCTGCATGGGCAGAGAAAAAACAACTGCCTAATTTAAGCGCACAAAGTAAATATGTACTTAGAACCATGCGAAAAGGGTATCTTTATGTCTTTAGTCAATATGATACGGCGCCATTATATTTAGATCTATCCGTTTACGCCGTTGACGAACAAGGTGGATTTTGGCAGCAAGATATCAGTAAAGAGCTAGATCTACTGCAATTCAACTGCGATATTGTACAAAAACAGCAACCGATCCCGTTGTCTGATTCGCCAACCAGTTGTAACAATAGTGCCCACTCATCGAGTAATATCGCTTTTATTACCATTGATAAACCCGAACAGTGTGACACCGTCTGGCTAGTATTTAGTGAACATAAATGGAGCTATGCAACCTTAGAACAATATTTTTACGATAACGACAAACGCAACGCACGTGCGCAAGTGGTTAAACCAAAGCAGTGGTTGTCGGTGCAAAAGAGCCAAGATGGGATCACCATCGCTGATGAACACAGCATTACAACCACAATGGATATCACATTGTTAAATAGCTTTAGCAACGATTTAAATAGCCTAGCGTATAATAAACCACTACTAAATTCGCATAATTTCAATTTTAGCTACCCCTATTTATATGCTGCTGAGCCTTTAAAAGAAGATCCGATTTCAAATAGTACGCTTAACAGCGAACCTTTTAAGTACAATAAATTACGCTTTACTAAGCGTAACACCTTAACGCCATGGCCTCATATGCCAGCAGAAATGCGTAACCAAACGTTAATACGTAGCAATTATTCGACGCATTTAGCCAATAAAATGAACGCGCTAAACCGCAATAGCACTGGCTGCCCACCAATGATGGTGGCATTAATCGACAGCATTGGCATTGCCGCCGAGTTAAGTAGTTGGGGCAATAATGCGATTAATTCAGTTAAAAAAGTGATCACTGAACGGCAGCGTGAAAATGCCACATTTAGTGGCATTCAGCTACTGGAAGAGACGATAAAAAATAGTGATTATGCTGATAATGAAGATAAATTTTTTGAAGATCTTAACAGGAAAAATAAAGCGTATTTGTCTGATGCACGGCTCCATCATAGTGATGGTATCCTTGATAATCATTTACTTAGAACGGCTGAGGATAACGGCATAAAACCTTGGGATACCGAGCAAAAAGCAAAAGGTAAACGCGTTATTGATATAATCGAACAATCTAATTCGCCATCTCAATCGAAAGTTATCCATCCCTTCGAGATCAATGGTTCATATGCCTATTCAGTTCCTCCTCTTGAGGATATATATCCAGATAAATTCAACGCCTATTATTTAAAGGATGATGCAATATCGACGCTTAAGTCGATTAATGAAAATTATCTTATCGAAACAATTGGGGAACCAAAATATAGCAATATTTTTGATGAAACTTTTAAGCTTGAAGATGATTCTGATATGCTAAAAATTAAGCGACTGAAAAATGAGTTAAGCGCTTTAAATGCAGACTTTTCGATTAAGGCTGCTATTTATAAGCGGCAGTGGCATCAACAACATCAAACACAGCTTTCGGGTGAGCAGCGTTGGCGTAAATATCAAGCATGTTTAAATAACGATTATGAAATTTATAAAAAAGAGTATGCCATTTTTATCGAAGATACCGATAACTATATCAGCGGGTTACTCGATGATCTAATCGTCTGGGTTAATGGTTTTAGTCAAAACTCGCAGCAGGCGTTTGCATTAGCGGCAGATGATTTAGAACGCGATAGCGACAACTATCTTGCTTTTGCCAATGATATTTTAATGACGCTCGGCATGCAGGCTGAAAGCGATAAAGTTAGTCAGCTTTTTACCCAGTTAATTGAAGACAGTGCATTAGATGGCCATAATATCGTTTGGTCAAGTGTACTTGCAGGGCGTAAATTGGATAAAACTGCCCAGCGCAAATGCGTTAACTTTTTATTATCCCTTAATAAAAATAGTGTCGCGTCGAATATGTCTTACGGTCAGCTACTTGATAAATTGTCAACCGTGATTAATTTTTATTCTGGTAGCTCAATTGAAAATGATACCGTTATTGATTTAGCAGGGAGTATTAATGCGATTAGTGGTGCCGTATTTACTGCGCCACCAAAGCCGCATAATGAAATTGTTATCGCTAAAGAGATGGCATCATTACTCAATAGCAAACGCGGTGCGATTGGTGAGGAAAATTCACCACAAGCCCAAATAAGCGCTGCGTATATCAAACCGATTAAAGAGGCAAGTGCGGCAGCATTAATGCCACTGCTAAAATATTTACAGCATGTGAGTGGTAACATATCGTCAGAATTTGCCCAAGCTTGGTTTGTGGCAGCCATGCCAGGTCGGTTATCAAAAGGAGCACTAAGTCAATTAATGGCGACTTATGAAGCCTTTGCCAGTAGGCTTAAACAGGAGATGGTAAAAGATGTTGCAACAATGGGCAATAAATTAGCGGCAGGTTACCAGCAAGTCGCTGAGCTGACTAAAAATGCCTTATCCAGTCGCTTGGTTGGTGGTGCGCTAGTCAGCGGATTATTGGGTTATCAGCTATTTACAATGTATCATATCTTATCAGACCGCACACTTAAAACCCATACACAGCAAACTGAAGCCAATCTACAGTTGTCAGTAGCCGCGACAGCGTCAGTATCATTAAGTTTTCGTTTAGTGGCGATCTATGGTGAACATAATCGTTTAAGTGAGTCGCTATTAGGTAATGTTAAGTTTTTAGGTAATTTTTTTGGTTTTATCTCGGGTCTAGCTAAAGCAACCTCTATTTTTGGGGAAGATAATAAAGGTAAATCAGCTACCGAAAAAGGGTTGTCTGTTCTTTCTTATATCACAGAAATTATTGGTACGGTTGATTTATTTTTTCAGTTAGGTAAAACGAGTTTAATTGAATTTGTGAATACTAAATTGATCTTAATTTTATCTTCTTTGAAAAGTGCTTATCTGAGAGTTTTTGTTACCTTGTTTACAGAGCGGTTCTTGATGGGATTTTTACTGATTGCGATAAATCCATGGGTTAGCTTAGGAATCTTTTTGATTCAGTTATTGATTGAGCTTAATAAAGACGACGATATGCAGATCTGGTTAAGGCGCTGTCGTTTTGGTAAGGCGCAACTAAGGTTGGATCGTGATTATGATGATCGTTATCTCTCATCTGAGCAGGAGGTGAAGGAACTCAAGGCAATTTTTGAAAAATTCCAACAGCAAACTGCCGAATATCAAACGGAACAAGATGCAATAGAGGCGAAAGCGAGACAAAAAGAAATAAATTCGCTGGTGAGTCCAAGTGACTGGCAAAATTTACATAATATGCACTGGTAGTCTATATTAAGGGGTTGATTATGGCTTACGCCACATTTACTGAAAAAGATCTTGTCTATCGCGATAAAGAAGAGTTACTAAAAAAAACCGGTATCAGTATTCCCGATCCGATTTTGCCACCAAAAAAATTGGTGCGTTTAACCGGTACACTATCCGAGTTTAAAGCTATTTTTTGCCAAGCTCCTCTCGGTGATGGGGCCTATATGACGGAAGAGCAAAAGCAACAGCAAAAAGCTAAGCTAAGGACCGGAGCGGCTGCTGCCATGCTTAACGGCAACAGCACTGCGGCATTAGCAGCGCTAGGGCGCGCCGATGGACAAGATCGTAGCAACTACCTTCCTGCACAATATATTACGGCAAAATTAGATAATAAAATTCAGTTAAAAGGCTGGCTGGGTTTTTTTAAATTTAATGATGGCGATCAGGTTGAGGTCGTGGCGGAGCAGCATGCAAACCATTATGAAGTCTATGCCATGCTTAAACCTACCGAGCAAATTATCTGTATTATTCCCCCCTGTATGGGAGGGCGTAAGCAAGCATTTAAAGATTCTATAGTGATATTTTTTATAATTTATGTTTTATTTTCACTCTTTATGAATTATGTTTTTTTTAGTTTTACTTTAGAAGATATATTAATCGTTTTTGGTACCTTAGGGTTTTTTTTTGGTCTTGCGAGTATATTTACCTATGGTAAATTCAGAACCTCTTTTGTTGAACTCGCTGAACAGATTTTTACCACCTTAGGTTGGCAAAATGCACAATACATTAATTTAAGAAAGATGACTAAACAATATATTGATGAGCTAATTGTTCAAAATAAATATCCAGTAGAATGGTCGGTAGCAAAGGATACTTATACAATACCGCATAAATCTCAAGTCGCACTATGCCTTTTTTATTATCAGCCCGAAGTGGTATTTAAAAAAGCTAATAATAATTCTAAGCCTAAGCCTAAGCCTAAGCCTAAGCTGCCTAGGTAATGCATTATTATGGTAGATAAAAATACGATTCCCTATGCCACATTTACTGAAAAAGATATTGTCTATCGCGATAAAGAAGAGTTACTAAAAAAAACGGGTATCAGTATTTCCGATCCAATTTTGCCACCGAAAAAATTGGTGCGCTTAACCGGCACGCTATCCGAATTTAAAAGTATTTTATGTAGAGCACCTCTCGGTGATGGGGCCTATATGACAGAAGAGCAAAAACAGCAGCATAAAGCCAAACTTCGCACTGGCGCTGCGGCAGCCATGCTTAATGGCAATAGTACTGTGGCATTGGCCGCATTAGGGCGCGCCGATGGGCAAGATCGTAGCAACTATCTTGCAGCACAGTATATTAATGCAAAACTAGATAATAGCATTCAGTTAAAAGGCTGGTTAGGTTTTTTTAAATTTAATGATGGTGATCAGGTTGAGGTCGTGGCGGAGCAGCATACTGACCATTATGAAGTGTATGCCATGCTTAAACCTAGTGAGCAGATTATTTGCATTATTCCGCCTTGTAGCGGGGGGCGGAAAAAGGCATTGAAAGATTTCTTAATAATATTTTTTAGTTTTTATATTTTATTTACAGCAGGGATGCTTGCGCTATTTGGTAGTTTTACCTTAGACGATATTGTTCCCGCTTATGCTGGAATAGGCGTTTTATTTGGTCTTGCTGGTATATTTACTTATGGTAAATTCAGAACCTCTTTTGTTGAACTCGCTGAGCAAATTTTTACCACTTTAGGTTGGAAAAATGTTCAGTATATTAATTTAAGGGCAATGACTAATCAACATATTGAGGAGTTAATTACACAAGGCAAATATTCTCTTGATTGGACAGAGTTTAAAGATACTTGGGTAAGACCAGCCAGAAATTCGTCTAAAAGTGCCATGGGGCTCTATTACTATCAGCCAGAAGTGGTATTTAAAAAAGCTAATAATAATTCTAAGCCTAAGCCTAAGCTGCCTAGGTAATGCATTATTATGCTAGATAAAAATACGATGCCCTATGCCACATTTAGCGATAAAGATACTATCTATCGCGATAAGGAGGAGTTACTAAAAAAAACCGGTATTAGCATCCCTGATCCAATTTTACCACCAAAAAAGCTTGTCCGTTTAACGGGTACTTTATCTGAACTTAAGTCTATTTTTTGTCGGGCACCCTTAATGGATGGCGCTTATATGAGTGACGAGCAAAAACAGCGGCAAAAAGCTAAGTTAAGGACCGGAGCCGCGGCAGCGATGCTTAACGGTAACAGCACTGCGGCATTAGCCGCATTAGGGCGTGCCGATGGGCAAGATCGCAGTAATTATATGGCAGCGCAATATATTACGGCAAAATTAGATAACACTATTCAGTTAAAAGGCTGGCTGGGTTTTTTTAAATTTAATGATGGCGATCAGGTTGAAGTAGTCGCTGAGCAGCATGCTGACCATTATGAAGTCTATGCCATGTTAAAACCTGCCGAGCAAATTATCTGTATTATCCCCCCTTGCATGGAGGGACGAAAAAATGCACCTAAAGATTTTTTAAGATTATTTTTTCTATTTTATATTTTATTTACGGCAGGGATGCTTGCGCTATTTGGTAGTTTTACCTTAGACGATATTATTCCCGCTTATGCTGGAATAGGCGTTTTATTTGGTCTTGCTGCTATCGTTGCATGTTACAAATTTAGGACTACTTATGTAACTTTAGCCGAGCAAATTTTTACTACCTTAGGTTGGCAAAATGTTGAGTATATTAATTTATGGGCGATGACTAAACAACATATTGATACATTGATTAAACAAGGCAAATATTCGCTTGAATGGGACCCATTGAAAGACATGTGGATAAGACCAGCAAAAAATAAATCTAAAAGCGCTATGGGACTTTTTTATTATCAGCCAGAAGTGGTATTTAAAAAAGCTAATAATAATTCTAAGCCTAAGCGGCCTAGGTAATGCATTATTATGCTAGATAAAAATACGATTCCCTATGCCACATTTAGCGATAAAGACATTGTCTATCGCGATAAAGAGGAGTTACTCAAAAAAACGGGTATCAGTATCCCCGATCCGATTTTACCACCGAAAAAGCTGGTGCGGTTAACTGGTACATTATCCGAGTTTAAAGCTATTTTTTGCCGAGCCCCCTTAATGGATGGTGCTTATATGACGGAAGAGCAAAAACAGCAGCAAAAAGCTAAGTTAAGGACCGGAGCCGCGGCAGCGATGCTTAACGGCAACAGCACTGCGGCATTAGCGGCATTAGGTCGTGCTGATGGGAAAGATGATAGTAATTATCTTCCTGCGTTATACATTAGTGGTAAGCTGAATGGTACCATATCGCTAAAAGGTTGGTTAGGATGCTTTCAGTTTAATGATGGTGATCAGGTTGAAGTTGTGGCGGAGCAGCATGCCGACCATTATGAAGTATATGCCATGCTAAAACCTGCTGAGCAGATTATTTGCATTATTCCGCCTTGTAGCGGGGGACGGAAAAAGGCATTGAAAGATTTCTTAATAATATTTTTTAGTTTTTATGTTTTATTTACAGCAGGGATGCTTGCGCTATTTGGTAGTTTTACCTTAGATGATATTGTGCCCGCTTATGCTGGAATAGGCGTTTTATTTGGTCTTATAGGTATAGTTGCATATGGTAAATTTAAAGCTACATATGTAGAGTTAGCAGAGCAAATTTTTACCACTTTAGGTTGGCAACATGTTGAATATATTAACTTAAGGAAGATGACTAAACAGCATATTGATGAGCTAATTATGCAAGGAAAATATTCCTTAGAATGGAATTCAGGGATTGATATGTTTATCAGGCCGAATAAATGTGACTCAAAGAGTGCTATAGGTGTCTATTATTATCGGCCAGAAGTGGTATTTAAAAAAGCTAATAATAATTCTAAGCCTAAGCGGCCTAGGTAATGCATTATTATGCTAGATAAAAATACGATTCCCTATGCTACATTTAATAACAAAGATACTGCGTATACAAGTAAGGAGGATTTACTTAAAAAAACAGGTATCAGCATTCCTGATCCAATTTTACCACCAAAAAAATTGGTGCGCTTAACTGGTACATTATCCGAGTTTAAAGCTATTTTTTGCCGAGCACCATTGATGGGAAATGCTTATATGACGGATGAACAAAAGCAGCAGCAAAAAGCTAAGTTAAGGACCGGAGCCGCGGCAGCCATGCTTAATGGCAACAGTACTGCCGCATTAGCGGCACTAGGGCGGGCTGATGGGAAAGATGATAGTAATTACCTTCCTGCGTTATACATTAGTGGTAAGCTGAATGGTACCATATCGCTAAAAGGTTGGTTAGGATGCTTTCAATTTAACGATGGTGATCAAGTTGAAGTGGTGGCGGAGCAGCATGCTGACCATTATGAAGTGTATGCGATGCTTAAACCTGCTGAGCAGATTATTTGCATTATTCCTCCTTGTAGTGGTGGACGTAATAAATTACTTAAAAATTTTATTACTTCATTTTTTATATTTTATGTTTTATTTTCACTTTTTATGATTTATGTTTTTTTTAGCTTTAATCTAGAAGATATATTGATTGTTTTTTTTACATTAGGGGGATTTTTAGGAATTTTAAGTATACTGACATACGGTAGTTTTAGAACCACTTATGTAGAGCTTGCCGAGCAGATTTTTGCCACCTTAGGTTGGAAAAATGTCCAGTATATTAATTTAAAAGCCATGACTAAAGATCATATTGATGAGCTAATTGTGCAAGGTAAATATTCTCTGGATTGGGATAATGCTAAAGATATCGGACGTAGGCCCGCTAAAAGTGCATCAAGGCGTGCAATAGGGCTTTTTTATTATCAGCCCGAAGTGGTATTTAAAAAAACTAGCAATCAAGCTAAGTTAAAGCAAAAAACGCGCAGATAATTTATCCGTAGTTTGCAGATAATCAGCAATGCTCTAAATAGTAATAGCTGATAGCAAAGGCATTACTCGGTTCGATTGCTTTTTGGCTAGATGCACTGTTCAATAGGCGCGATTTTATCAATTTTATTGTTATCTTTATTTTTTGCTAGCAATAAAGTGTATTGTGGTTGGCAGAAATTAAAGCCATGGTTACGGTTATTGATTTAGTTTTACGTCAATTTTTATGTATAATAGCCGAAAACATTAATAACTAATTTAATTCGGGCTATAGTGTGCCACTCCATGTTTTAAATGATTCATTAATATTCCCTGATCCCAATGATGGATTAATTGAACCTAATGGGCTATTGGCTGTTGGGGGCGATCTCTCTTCATCACGCTTGCTTGCGGCTTATCAACAAGGAATATTCCCTTGGTTTAGCGAGGGTGAACCGATTTTATGGTGGTCGCCTGATCCAAGAGCGGTGATCGATCCTCAGCAGCTGCATAATAGCCGTTCATTTAAAAAATTTTTACAACGTAGCGATTATCGCGTCAGTATTAATACTGATTTTAGCGCGGTGATAGCAGGTTGTGCCCGTTACCATAAGCAAACATGGATCACCGATGATATGCTAGCGGCATATCTCAAATTACATCAATTAGGTTTTGCCCATTCGATTGAAGTTTGGCAAAATAATCGTTTAATTGGTGGTTTATATGGCATTGCGCAAGGGGCCTTGTTTTGCGGCGAGTCAATGTTTAGCAGCCAAACCAATGCATCTAAAGTCGGTTTGTATGCCTTTTGTCAGCACTTTATTTTGCATGGCGGCGCGCTGATCGATTGCCAAGTTCTTAACGATCATACCGCGTCGCTCGGTGCGTTTGAATTGCCGCGTGAGGTTTACTTAACCTATCTTAAACAGTTGCAAGTCAGTGCAGTCACTCAGCACTGTTATCAGCAACAATTTATTGAGTACCATTGATGATGAGGAAAAAAATGTTTAATCGTTTAACGACAATATTACAATCATTAGTGCTATTAGGTTTATTCAATGGTTTATATAGTTCGTTTGCGCTAGCTAACGACACGCAGCAAGTTGATGTCACCCCGTTGTCAGCGATCAGCATAGATGCTGTCGCTAACGATCCTAGCGTAGACGGTTTAAGCACTGAACATGAAGTTACTGCTTCTCAAACGCCAATCGCTTTGCACCCCGCTGAAAAAATTATTACCAGTACCGCATTTGCGTTAATCGGTAAGCCCAAATATCCACATGATTTTGCCCATTTTGATTATGTCAATCCTAATGCCCCTAAAGGGGGGACGCTAAAACTAGCCGAAATTGGTAGCTATGACAATTTTAATCGTTTTGCTAGCCGCGGCGCGGCAGAGCACTCATCAGCAGCCATCTATGAATCGCTATTTACCGGGTCAGATGATGAATTAAGCAGTTATTATCCGTTACTCGCCACCTCTATTACTTATTCCGATCAGTACCAATGGGCGGAGGTCACCTTAAATCCAGCCGCCTATTTTAGTGATGGGGTACCATTAACCGCTGATGATGTTGAATTTACCTTCGACAAAATGATGACCGAAGGGGCATCACAATACCGCGTTTATTATAAAGGCGTTAAAGTAAAAGCGCTGGATAAATACCGTGTCAGATTTGAATTACCCGTAGCCAACCGCGAACAGTTGCTGTCGTTTGTCGGTAATTTTAGCGTGTTCCCTCGGCATTTTTGGCAAAATAAAAACCTAGCTGAGCCATTAGCAACGCCGCCCATCGGTAGTGCACCTTATATAATAGGTGAGTATAAACTCGGCCAGTATGCGGTTTATCAAAGAGATAACAATTATTGGGGCAACCATTTAGCCGTCAATCAGGGGCGTAACAATTTTGACGCGCAAAGAATTGATTATTTTTTAGATGATAGTATCGCATTAGAAGCGTTTAAAGCGGGTGAATATGATTTCCGAGCTGAGGAGCAGCCCAAAAATTGGTTTACGCAATACCAAGGCAAGCCATTTGATAATCATTTTATTATTAAAAAGCAAGATGATATGACTACGGCGGTCAATACCCGCTGGTTAGCCTTTAATATTGAGCGACCGATTTTTAATGATATTCGCGTTAGAAAAGCGCTAACCTTAGCATTTGATTTTGCTTGGCTTAACCATGCATTTTATTATGATAGCTATAAGCAACCGATGAGCTTTTTTGAAAATACCCCTTATGCCGCACAAGGCGAACCAAGCGAGCAGGAACTGAAGTGGTTACGACCATTTGCGGCGATTATTCCCAAAGCGGTGTTTGGCGAAGCTTATCATCTTCCAGCAAGTGACGGTAATGGCTTTAATCGGCCAAATTTATTAGCGGCAAAAGAATTATTAGCCCAGGCGGGCTGGGTGGTTGATGGTAATCAATTAATCAATGAGCAAACCGGTGAGCCTTTTGAGTTTGAATTACTGGCCTATATGGGCTCGGATCTTAAATATGCCATCCCTTATCAGCAGAGTCTGGCTAAATTAGGCATCAATATGACCATTACCACCGTCGATTATGCACAAGCTACCCGCCGGTTACGTCAGCGTGATTATGATATGGTGCCAAGGCTTTATGATGCTCACTTTTACCCTTCATCGGCATTAATCATCGAGTGGGGCTCTGCCTATCTTGATTCGTCATGGAACTCGTCGGGTTTGCACAACTCTGCGATTGATTTTTTAATTGCGCAAATTCCTAATTATCTCGATGACCAAGCAAATTTACAGGCGCTGGGCAGGGCATTAGATCGCGTTTTAACGCAAGAATACCCGATGATCCCGATGTGGTACCCGCGTTATACTTACTATGCTTACTGGGATAAGTTTAGACAACCAGCCGTTAAGCCGCTTTATGCTATCGGATTAAATAATTGGTGGTATGATGCCGACAGTGCCGCTAAACTGCCTAACCACCATGAGTAGCAAGGAGACGATATTATGCTAAGTTATTTTATTCGCCGATTATTACTCATTATTCCAACGCTATTAATTATTTTAACTATCAATTTTTTTATTGTGCAGATAGCGCCAGGCGGTCCAGTTGATCAGGCAATTGCAACACTTGAAAATGCAAACCAAGCGGGACAAAGTTTGCTACCGGGTAGTGCAGTGCAATCCTCTTTGAATCATCATCAGTTGTATCGCGGTGCACGAGGGCTGGATCCACAAATCGTGGCCGAGATAGAGAAACAATATGGTTTTGATCAGCCAATATGGCAGCGCTATATCGGTACGATTAAAAATTTTATCGCGTTTGATTTTGGTAATAGTTTTTTTAAAAGTGAATCGGTGATTGGCTTAATTATTAAAAGTTTGCCGGTTTCGATTTCATTAGGGCTATGGAGCACACTGCTGGTTTATGCTATCTCGATCCCGCTAGGGATCCGTAAAGCGGTTAAAGATGGCTCTAAGTTCGACTTTTGGTCAAGCGTGGTGATTATTGTCGGTTACGCGATCCCAGCATTTTTATTGGCGGTTTTGTTAATTGTGTTATTTGCCGGTGGCAGTTATTTTACTCTTTTCCCTCTGCGTGGGTTGATATCGGCTAATTTTGAGCAACTCAGTATTTGGGGCAAAATATGCGACTATTTTTGGCATATCTGTTTACCGACCATTGCCATTGTAGTGAGTGGTTTTGCTTCGCTGACGATGCTAACCAAAAACTCATTTTTAGACGAAATTCGCAAACAGTATGTGGTAACCGCTAGAGCCAAGGGGCTCGACGAGCGGCAAATTTTATACCGACACATCTTTCGTAATGCCACGTTACTGATTGTATCTGGTTTTCCGGCGGCTTTTGTCGGGATTTTATTTACTGGCGCGCTGCTTATTGAGATTATTTTTTCACTCAATGGGCTCGGTTTACTCGGCTATGAAGCCATTATCCAACGCGATTATCCGGTGATTTTTGGCTCACTGTATATTTTTACCTTAATTGGTTTAATCACAAAGTTAATGAGTGATTTAACCTATATGCTAATCGATCCGCGTATTGATTTTGAGGCGCGCTAATATGACGACAACAATAACAACTAATCAGCCATCTAAGCCACTATCCATCAATCAGCTACGTATCAAGCGTTTTAAACAAAATAAGCGCGGCTATATCTCATTATGGATTTTTATTAGCTGCTTTATCTTTAGTTTATTTGCGAATGTTATTATTAATAACAAACCGATTATGCTGCAATATCACGGTGAGCTTTATTTCCCGATTATAAAAGAGTATCCAGAAACTGATTTTGGTGGTGATTTTAATACTACCACCAATTATTTAGATCCAGCCATTGAACAAACAATCAGCCAAGACGGCTTTATTATTTGGCCGCCGTTTCGTTATAGCTATAACACGCTAATTTATAATACCGCGAGCACCTTTCCCACTCCGCCGTCATCCGATCATTGGCTTGGGACCACCGATGCCGGTTTTGATGTGTTTGCCAATATTGTCTATGGTTTTCGGATTTCGATGTTTTTTGCCATTTTATTGACGCTAATCACCTCAATGATTGGTATCTTTATCGGTGCGCTACAAGGTTATTATGGTGGTAAAGTGGATTTGTTGGGGCAGCGGTTTATTGAGATCTGGAGTGGATTGCCAGTTTTATTTGTCATCATTTTATTATCGAGTATTATGCCGCTTAATTTTTGGTGGTTACTTGTTATTACCGTGATATTCGGGTGGATGGGCTTAGTAAGTGTGGTTCGCGCCGAATTCTTACGTACCCGTAATTTTGATTATATTCGCGCCGCTAGAGCATTAGGGGTGAGTGACCGTAAAATTATGTTTAAACACATCTTGCCTAATGCGATGGTGGCAACCTTGACCTTTTTACCATTTATCCTTTGTGGTTCGATTACGACATTAACATCGCTGGACTTTTTAGGCTTTGGTTTACCGCTCGATTCGCCGTCATTAGGGCGGCTGCTATTACAAGGTAAAAATAATCTCCAAGCTCCTTGGCTTGGTATTACCGCATTTATCGTTATTGCCACACTGCTCTCGTTGTTGATATTTATTGGTGAGGCAGTTCGAGATGCATTCGATCCAAATAAAGGGGGTGTAAGATGAGTACACCTTTATTATCGATTAATGATTTAAGTATTCAATTTAAACAGTCGCAAGGTGTGATATCCGTCGTTGATCACATTAACTTTGCGATTAACGAGACGGAAACGCTGGCATTAGTGGGTGAATCAGGCAGTGGTAAATCGGTAACGGCCTTGTCCATTTTAGGTTTACTTTCGCCACAGCAAACCGTATATCCAAATGGTGAGATCCGGTTTGCTGACCGTGATTTGCTCAAAGCCGATGAAGCTACATTAAGGCAGATTCGCGGTAATCAAATTAGCATGATATTTCAAGAGCCGATGGTTTCACTTAATCCTCTGCATACCGTTGAAAAACAACTTTATGAAGTGCTCTCTTTGCATCGCGGGATGGCGAGAAATCAGGCAAGATCTGAGATTATTGACTATTTAACTCGGGTTGGTATTAAAAATGCTAAGCAGCGATTAAATAGTTATCCCCATCAGTTGTCGGGTGGTGAACGGCAACGGGTAATGATTGCGATGGCTATCTTGACTCAGCCTAAATTATTAATTGCTGATGAGCCCACAACGGCGCTCGATGTTTCAGTTCAGGCGCAAATTATTCAGCTGCTGAAAGAGCTGAAAAATGAATTGAAGATGAGTATGTTATTTATTACCCATAATTTGAGTATCGTAAAAAAAGTGGCGGATAACGTTGCGGTGATGAATCAAGGGCAGATTGTTGAGCTAAATAGCAAGCAGCGTATTTTTTTACGCCCAGAGCATCAATATACTCAATTGTTACTCAATTCGGAGCCACAGGGCGATCCGATCCCATTGCCTGTGCAACCCGGTATTTTACTTAATGTTAACCACCTGAGCGTTAATGTAGTGATTAAGAAAAGGCTGTTCAAACATCAAAAACGGGCAATTGTGCATAATGTCGCTTTTGCTGTTCATCAAGGCGAAGCCGTAGGTTTAGTTGGTGAGTCGGGTTCAGGTAAAAGCACTACGGCGCTGGCTATTTTGCGGTTAATTAACGCCCAAGGTGAGATTGTTTTTAATGGTCAACCATTGCTTAAGCTTAGCCAGAAGAAACTACTGCCGCTGCGTAGTAAGATTCAAGTGGTATTTCAAGATCCATTTTCATCACTTAACCCGCGTTTTAATGTTGAACAAATTATTAGCGAAGGATTACTGACTCATAAAAAGCTCTCCCGCTTAGACGTTGTTCAGCAGGTGATTGATATTATGCAGGAGGTTGGGCTTGATCCTGAAAGCCGCCATCGTTATCCGTTAGAGTTTTCTGGCGGGCAACGGCAGCGCATTGCGATTGCTCGAGCATTAATTTTGCAACCGGAATTATTAATTTTAGATGAACCGACATCGTCACTTGATCGCACGGTGCAGTTGCAAATTATTACGCTATTAAAAACACTGCAACAGAAACACCAATTAAGCTATTTATTTATCAGCCATGATTTGTCGGTGATTTACTCGTTATGTCATCACGTTGTGGTAATGAAAGATGGCGAGGTTATTGAGCAAGGTAAACGCGAGGAGATATTTAATAAGCCACAGCAGGATTATACTAAAATGCTACTCTCATTTTTAGATAAGCCAGTCAAGGCTAAACCAAGGCTTAATCCTAATTTTAATCCCGCTATGACGGTGCCTAAGCGTAAGAAAACGAACGATAATGGTAGCAGCTGGAGTGATGCATTATTAATTCGGCGTGACTAGGTTTTTGTCAGTCATACTAGATGGTAGCAGCGTTAAGTGATCGTGTGATGTTAAAACTAGTTTTACCCATTTTGGCTAAAAAAGGCTAGGAGAATCCTAGCCGATAATGATTACAAGGTTGTGAAAATTTGCTCATTTGGTAAACGTGATTTAGGTCGATGTGCGTTACCGTCATTGACATCATGATAACCAAAGGTGGCAACAACAACGCTTTTTAGCCCTTTTTCTTTGAGACCTAAAATTTCATCCATCTTGACATTGTCATAGCCTTCAATTGCCGTTGAATCAATGCCAATTGCTGCCGCGGCAAATAGTATTTGACCTAAAGCAAGGTAAAGTTGCTTGCTTTCCCAGCAAAGTAGGTTTTCTGCTGTCTTACTATTTTGTTCAACAAAAAAACGACGTCCTTGATCTTGACCTTCTTTAAGTTCAGCGCTAGGAAAACGGCCATCTTTTTCTTCTTGTCGTAATAAATTTTGTAAATGTGCTTCATCTAATGGCGTTTTAATGCAAAACACGATCGTATGAGACGAATCAGCCACGCGAGGGTGATTAAAATCAAGGATTGATGGTAAAATTTTTGCTTTAGCCGCATCATTATCAGCGATGAAAAAGTGCCATGGTTGGCTATTTACAGAAGAAGGGCTATTTTTTAATACTGTTAAAAGTTGTTTAAACTGTTCAGCAGGAATTTTTTTGCTTTTATCATAATGTTTGGTGGTATAACGTTTATTTGAAATATCAACGATATTCATACTATTACTCCTATTAAATAGATCTGGTCATTATAGAATATTTATCAATAGTTTAAATAACTAATTGACTGTTACTTTATGATTTAAGTTTAACTATCTGTTTTTTATGATTAAATTTTAAATTCATCTTGGTTATTTATAAAATAGGTAATACTTATAAAAATATATTTTAGCTTTTTTTTACGTAAAATGGGTCGCCACTCTGGATTATAAAAAATGAGGCTATAATTAATTTAATTAATCACAAAATATTATTTTTAGGCTTATAATATCTCAAAATTGAGACTATCCAATTAATGTGATTACCGCCTACTTGCCGGTTATATGATTGAGCGTTTTGATGACCGAGTTTTATTGCAAGAGGTAGATATTGATGTCGGAATTACAAAAAATAACGATTAAACGGCCAGATGATTGGCATTTGCATCTACGTGATGAGCAGATGCTTAAGGGAGTGGTGGCTTATTCTAGTCGAGATTATGCGCGAGCGATGATTATGCCGAATTTAATGCCACCATTAAAAACATTAGCAGAGGTCAGTGAGTATAAGAAGCGGGTGTTGGCAGCGATCCCTCATCGCGATAATTTTACGCCATTGATGACTATTTATCTGTCTGACGATACTAAGATTAATGATGTGGTTAGTGGCTATCAACGCAATATTTTACAAGCGGTAAAATTATACCCAGCACATGCCACAACTAACTCAGCAGACGGTATTCGCTCAATTAATCATGTATTGCCAGTATTAGAGGCGATGCAAAAGCATGGCATCCCGTTATTAATACATGGTGAAGTCACCGATCCGGCGATTGATGTATTTGACCGTGAAGCACAATTTATTGATAACATGCTGTTACCGTTAATGAAAACGCTTCCTGAACTAAAAATTGTACTCGAACACGCAACGACCCAAGAAGCAGCTGAGTTAGTGATGCAAGGACCCGCTACTTTAGCGGCGACGGTAACGCCTCAGCATATTTTATTAAATCGCAATGCGTTATTTCAAGGTGGCTTAAAACCGCATAATTACTGTTTACCGATTTTAAAAAGAGAAGTACATCGCCAAAAATTGATGCAAGCCGTAACGTCTGGTTGTGATCGCTTTTTTTTAGGAACGGATTCCGCGCCACACCAAAAAAATAGCAAAGAGTCGGCATGTGGATGCGCAGGTGTATTTAATGCACCGGTGGCGCTATCTGTCTATGCGCACATTTTTGAACAGGCTAATGCATTAGATAAGCTAGAGGCATTTGTTGCAATCAATGGGGCAACGTTTTATCAATTACCGATCAATCAAGATACGCTAACGCTGGTTAAGAAAAAGCATAAGGTTGCCGAGACTATTTTTATATCAGGTGTCGGCGAGATTATTCCCTTTTTGGCGGGTGAAGAACTTAATTGGTCGGTTGAAAACTGAGCTTGATCAGGGATAAGTCAAATTCGCTATTTTTTGCTAAGTTATTTAAATTAATTAGGGCATAAATTTAATCAAACATTAGCGATAACTATTGATTGTCTTATTGCGCTATTGCCCCTAAAATAGTGCTAAAACACTAGGGATACATCATGGAACAGATTGTTAATCAATTACATACTATTCAAGATTTTATTCGTTGGGCGGCATCACTGTTTAACCGTTCAGATATTTATTATGGTCACGGCAGCAATAATGCGATTGATGAAGCAAAGTTATTAGTTTTACCTAGCCTTAATTTGCCGTTAACGATTCCTGCTGAGTTTTATGCGGCTAACTTAACTTTAGATGAAAAACAGACAATTATTGATAATGTTACCGCGAGAATAGAACAACATATTCCTACCCCATATTTGACCAACATGGCGTGGTTTTGTGGTCATCAGTTTTACGTTGACGAGCGGGTTTTAATTCCGCGTTCACCGATTGGTGAGTTAATTCAAAACCATTTAGTCGGTATTATTGATTTTGAACCGCGTAATATTCTTGACCTATGTACCGGCAGTGGCTGCATCGGTATCGCATGTGCTTATGAGTATCAAGATGCGCAAGTCGATGTGGCGGATATCTCTATCGAGGCACTTGAGGTGGCACAAATAAATATTGAGTCACATCAGCTTTCACACCGAGTTTTGCCAATATTGTCTGATCTCTTTAATGATTTACCCGATGTTCAATATGACGTAATTATTTCGAATCCACCTTATGTTGATCAAGACGATATGGATGATTTGCCATCAGAGTTTAAGATTGAACCTGATTTGGCACTTGCCGCGGGTCATGATGGACTCGATATCGTTAAGCGTATATTAAAGCAATCAGCTGAACACCTGTCTAAGTTTGGGGTGTTGATTTGTGAGGTTGGTAATAGTAGCGTTGCTTTACAAGAACAGTATCCGCAGATCCCATTCAAATGGCTTACTTTTAAGCACGGTGGCGATGGTGTATTTATGCTAACCAAAAAGCAACTAATTGAATTTAATGACATTATAGAGTGATATTACTATCGCTAATTCTAAATAAAGAAGAAAAGGTTAATTATGGCTGGGAACTCAATAGGGACGCTTTTTAAAGTCACGACGTTTGGTGAATCGCATGGGCTGGCATTGGGCTGCATTGTTGATGGTGTACCTCCTGGACTGACATTATGTGAAGAGGATCTACAAATAGAGCTCGATCGCCGCAAGCCAGGATCATCTCGTTATACCACCCAGCGTCGTGAGGCTGATGAGGTTAAAATTTTGTCTGGAGTGTTTGAAGGTAAAACGACGGGCACCAGCATTGGTCTATTAATTGAAAATACCGATCAGCGCTCACAAGATTATAGCCGCATAAAAGATATTTTTCGCCCAAGCCATGCCGATTATACCTATCAGCAAAAATATGGCATTCGTGATTATCGCGGCGGTGGAAGAGCATCTGCTCGCGAAACAGCGATGCGAGTTGCGGCAGGAAGTATTGCCAAAAAATACCTACAAGAAAAACTAGGCATAACTATTCGCGGTTATTTGGCACAAATTGGTGATATTAAGTGTGAATTAACCGATTGGCAGCAAGTGGCACAAAATCCATTTTTCTGTGCTGATGAGACTAAATTAAACGATCTTGATGAGCTCTTACGTAATTTGAAAAAACGCGGTGATTCTATCGGTGCTAAGGTGACCATTGTTGCCGAGAATGTGCCAGTTGGTCTTGGTGAGCCAGTATTTGACCGTTTAGATGCCGATCTGGCTCACGCCTTAATGAGCATCAATGCAGTCAAAGGTGTGGAAATTGGTGACGGGTTTGCAACGATTAATAAACGTGGCAGCGAGAATCGAGATCAAATTACTGCTGAGGGCTTTCAATCTAATCATGCTGGCGGAGTGTTAGGGGGGATTAGCTCTGGGCAAACGATTCAAGCAAATATTGCACTAAAAGCAACCCCAAGTATTGAAATCGCAGGACAATCGATTGATATTCATGGTAATACTGTTGAGGTTTCAACCCACGGTAGGCACGATCCTTGCGTCGGCATTCGAGCGGTACCGATAGCGGAAGCGATGATGGCGATAGTGTTAATGGATCATTACCTGCGCCATCGTGCTCAGTGTGGTGATGTTCAACCTATTAGATACTTTTAATCGCCTACTATGTTAGATGATAAAATTAGCGGCTTACTTTTGGCGATCCCATTAGTTATTATTGGCTATCTATTGTTACAGCTTGATAAATACTATTTTAATCATTATATCGCTAACTTATTTAAGCGGCCTAAATTCAGGCTAGTGTTTATGCTATTAATTTTTATTACCGTCATGCTGTCGAGTATTTATTGGCGAACATCTATTGGATCTTAGATTACTGATGGATATTACAATTAGCTATCAACTATTATTACTGCTATTTGCGGTGGCATTTATCGCTGGATTTATTGATTCAATTGCTGGCGGTGGTGGATTATTAACGGTGCCGGCATTGCTCGCGGTAGGTATTTCACCACAAGCGGCTTTAGCAACTAATAAATTACAAAGCTGTGGTGGTTCATTTTCTGCTAGTTTCTACTTCATTCGTAAACGAATGGTTAATCTAGCTGAAATGAAACTATCAATATTGTTAGCTTTTATGGGGGCAGCATTGGGTACGTTGCTCGTTTTACACATAAAAGCTGATTTTTTGCGTATTTTATTACCCGTTTTGACTATTAGCGTAGGGCTTTACTTTTTACTTTGCCCCAAAATCGGTGAACATGATCGGAAAAGGCGGTTGTCTGAAACTCAGTTTGCTATAATCGCGGCGATGACGGTCGGTTTTTATGATGGCTTTTTTGGTCCTGGAGCTGGATCATTTTATGCGGTAGCGTATGTTACCTTAGCGGGATTTAATCTTACTAAAGCAACGGCTCATACTAAAGTTCTCAATTTCACTTCTAATTTTGCTGGGCTGCTATTTTTTATTTTTAGTGGGCAGGTCATTTGGGCAATTGGACTGACGATGCTTATTGGGCAAATCATTGGCGCCAGATTAGGTGCGAGCATGGTTATTGCAAAAGGTAAAACGTTAATTCGGCCAATGCTAATTACCGTTTCTACGGTAGTAAGTCTTAAATTAATTTGGGAAAATTTTTTTTAATGGCAATCAATAGCCTATATGCCCGACTTATGAAAATAAGAGGCAACTATATTTTTATAGTTTGATTTGGTTTGTTGACTTAAAATCTCATTATTGTAAATATTAAGTGGTTTTTTAAGTGTGTATCGAATATCGTTGATTATAGCGATTTTTATTAACTAAAGTTGTGAGGAGCCAAGATGTTTACTAAACAAATGACAATAGCTGAGTATGACAAAGATTTATGGGATGCTATTTTAGGTGAAAATAAACGTCAAGAAGAGCATATCGAATTAATTGCCTCAGAAAATTATACCAGCCCAAGGGTTATGCAAGCACAAGGTTCGCAGCTTACTAATAAATATGCTGAAGGTTACCCTGGAAAGCGTTACTATGGTGGTTGCGAATACGTTGATATCGTCGAGCAGCTTGCTATTGATCGCGCAAAAGCTTTATTTGGTGCTGATTATGCTAATGTTCAACCACATTCGGGTTCACAAGCTAATTTTGCCGTTTATACCACGTTATTACAGCCTGGTGATACGGTGTTGGGGATGAATTTAGCCGAAGGCGGTCATTTAACTCATGGTTCACCGGTTAACTTCTCAGGCAAGTTGTATAATATTGTTGCTTATGGCGTAGATGAAAATGGGCGTATTGATTATCAACAAGTTGCCAAAATAGCAAAAGAGACTAGGCCGAAAATGATTATTGGTGGTTTTTCTGCCTATTCAGGTATTGTGGATTGGCCGAAAATGCGTGAAATTGCCGATAGTGTTGACGCCTATTTATTTGTTGATATGGCGCATGTTGCTGGCTTAATTGCCGCGGGCGTTTACCCTAATCCATTACCTTATGCTCATGTTGTTACAACTACCACGCATAAAACACTGGGTGGACCGCGAGGAGGGATCATTTTAGCTAAAGGCGGCAGTGAAGAGTTATATAAAAAGCTTAACTCGGCTGTTTTTCCTGGTGCTCAAGGCGGTCCTTTGATGCACATTATTGCTGCTAAAGCGGTTGCGTTAAAAGAAGCAATGGAACCCGCTTATAAGGCATATCAACAGCAGGTGGTTAAAAATGCGCAGGCCATGGTTGAAGAGGTTATCAAACGTGGGTATAAAGTGGTTTCAGGCGAAACCCAAAATCACCTATTTTTAATCGATTTAGTCGATAAAAATCTAACGGGTAAAGCAGCCGATGCGGCATTAGGGCTGGCAAATATAACGGTTAATAAAAATAGTGTGCCTCGTGATCCACAAAGCCCATTTGTTACATCGGGTATTCGATTGGGGACGCCAGCAATAACTCGCCGAGGTTTTAAAGAACAAGAAGCAAGGCAATTAGCTAATTGGATTTGCGATGTGCTTGACAACATCGATGATGAAAGGGTAATCAAGAATGTACAGCAAAAAGTACTGGATATTTGTAAAGGTTTTCCTGTCTATTCGTAATAAGCATTACTGGTATTTTATAATAAAAATGCTCTAAGGATAGGGCATTTTTATTATATACGTTGTGTATAAAAATACATTACTATATACCTTCTGTTTTGGCGAGGATCAGATCGTTATTATAACAATAAAAGGGAGGGAGGTATAAATGAGCGAAGAAATTGAACTAAAATTTGAGATTGACTCGTCATCGATTAAACCATTGTCTACTTTTTTACAAAACCAACGTATTATCGAACAACGTAGCTTACACTTAGCAAATAGTTACTACGATAGTCTTGATAATATTTTGCGACGCCATCATACCAGTATCCGTATCCGCAGTATTGAGGAAAATACAAAAAAGCATGAATATGAAATTACGCTAAAGTCTTCAATGAATGAAAAATCAATCACAGGTTTACACTCAAGGCTGGAATTTAATGCATCACTCCCTAATAATAAATTAAATCTATCGGCACTGCCGAAGGCCGCATTTCCTATCGGATTGGATCGCGATAGTTTAGAAAAGCAACTGAGTGCGTTGTTTACCACCGACTTTCAACGAGAAACATGGGTGGTTCATTTTAACCAAAGCCAAATAGAAGTGGCGCTCGATCAAGGTATAATTTCAACCGGTGCGTTAAATTTGCCGATTTTAGAAGTCGAATTAGAATTAAAATTAGGTGCGAAGGTCGATTTATTATTATTTGCGCATAAATTAAGCCAATTTCATATCCATCTTTTTTCACAAAGTAAGGCTGCTAGAGGGTATCGTTTAGTGCAAGGCTGTGATGTCGCTAAAATTCCTCAATTAGACATATCAAACTTAACTACCTCGTCAATACTACCCGCTATCTTAGAATTTTGGCAAACAAATGAAGAGTATGCTTTAGCGCATAACGATTTGAGTTTTTATCTGCAAACATTGCAGCAGGTTATTGATAATTTAGTACCTATATTACCCTCACCCGAAAATGAATATTCGACTGAATTAAATCAGGTTTATCGTAATTGGTTAAGTCACACAAAATCAATTACAAATATTAAACATTTTGCATTTAGTCCGATTAATGGGCAATTTAAACTCTACTTAATGCTATTAGTATTATGGTGAGTAATTGGTGGTGATGTATGACGTTACTCGTAACCCAGCAGCAAAAAGTAATTAGCCAGTTAGATACTTGCCAACAAGCATTCGTTAATCAGCACATTAACATATTGGTTAGAAGTGATTTTTTGGTTGATTCCTTTTATCGTTTTCCTGATTGGTTAATTGAGATTAGTCATCAGACACCTAATAATAATGAATATGTTCATTATCAACAGTGGTTAGATGATGTAATTGCTGGTATTGATAATGAAGAGCAGTTGATGGTTGCGTTAAGGCAGTTCAGACGGAAAATATTAGTCAGAATTAATTGGTCGCAAATCACCAATACCAGTACGACAGTTCAGACACTAACACAATTAAGCGTATTAGCGGAAACCTTAATTATATCGGCTAGAGATTGGCTTTATCGTTTAAGCTGTAAGGAATGGGGCACGCCGACTGATTGTAAGGGAATTGCTCAGCCTTTAATTATCTTAGCGATGGGCAAATTAGGCGGGATGGAACTCAATTTTTCGTCAGATATTGATCTTGTTTTTACTTATCCAGAGCATGGTGTTACCCAAGGTGGGCGACGAGAGCTGGATAACGCAATTTTTTTTACACGTCTAGGTCAACGGTTGATTAAATCGTTAGATCACATCACGCAAGATGGCTTTGTTTACCGCGTTGATATGCGCCTTCGGCCACTTGGCGATGGCGGACCGTTAGTATTAAGTTTTGCTGCGATGGAAGATTATTATCAAGAACAAGGACGGGATTGGGAACGTTATGCCATGGTTAAAGCCAAGGTATTGGGTGAGCAAACCGAGCCATATGCTAAAGCGTTATACCAGATGTTAAAGCCATTTGTTTATCGGCGTTATATCGATTTTAGTGTCTTGCAATCCTTGCGCAATATGAAAGGGATGATCGAGCGCGAGGTACGCCGTCGAAAACTTGACAATAATATTAAACTCGGCGCAGGAGGAATTCGAGAGGTTGAATTTATCGTACAGGTTTTTCAGCTTATTCGTGGCGGTCGAGTACCCGCTTTGCAAACACGCTCTTTACTTGAAGCGCTTAGTATTATTGAACATGATAAATTGCTAACCGCAACAGAGGTAAATACTCTTCGGCATAGTTATCTTTTTTTAAGGCGATGTGAAAATATCTTACAAGGGATTAATGACGAGCAGACCCAGACTTTACCGGATAATGAACTTGATCAGCTAAGGTTGGCGTTAGCGATGGGCTTTGACTGCTGGCTTGATTTTCAACAGCAATTAACCACTTATATGTTGGCAAATCGTACGATTTTTAATGATCTTATTGGTATTGATGATGAACAAAGTGTACCGGCCAATTATAATCAACACTACGATGAGTTATGGTCTAATGATTTAGAGCCCGATGATATTGTACAACTCTTTCCTTCATTAGATGCGCAAGATTCACAGCAGCTTCAGCAACTCATTTTGCAATTTCGAGAAAATATTAGCAAACGAACTATTGGCGTTAGGGGGCGCGATATTCTTGATCAGCTTATGCCTAGAATTTTTGCTTTCGTAGGTGAAGCAGAAATGTGTTTAACGGTTTTGTCTAGACTGCTGCCATTGCTTGTTAATATTGTCAGTCGAACCACTTATTTAGAATTATTAGTTGAATATCCTAATGCCTTAAAACAATTAATTCGTTTATGTGCTGCCTCGCCTATGATCAGCGATCAGTTGATGCGTTATCCTTTGTTATTAGATGAGCTAATTGATTTTAATTCATTATATAAAACGATACCTATTGATGCTTATAAAAGTGAATTATATCAGTATTTATTACGTGTAGAGTCAAATGATGAAGAACAGCAAATTGAAGCATTAAGGCAATTTAAGCAAATGCAATTATTACATATTGCCGCAAGCGATATTGCCCATATTTTACCGACCATGAAAGTCAGTGACCATTTAACTTATTTAGCCGAAGCGATGTTAGATTTTGTAGTACAAATAGCCTGGAACCAAATGGTTGAGCGTTATGGCAAACCTGACTATTTAATTGATGACACCCAAAAGGGAATGATTGTTGTTGGCTACGGGAAATTAGGCGGATTAGAACTTGGATATAGTTCTGACTTAGATTTAGTTTTTTTACATGATTGTCCAGCTGAGAGTATGACAACGGGTAATAAAATTATTGATAGCCGTCAATTCTATTTACGCTTAGTTCAGCGCATTATCCACCTCTTTAGTATTAAAACTAATTGTGGAATTTTATATGATGTGGATGTGCGACTTCGTCCGCAAGGCGAGGCGGGCTTACTGGCATGCACAGTCAATTCGTTTGAAGATTATCAAATGAACGAAGCGTGGACTTGGGAGCATCAAGCTCTGGTGAGGGCTAGAGTAGTTTATGGCGAGCCACAATTACAATTACGATTTAATCAAATTCGCCATCAAGTTTTAAGTAAATTACGCGATGAACAACTGCTACGGCAAGATGTACGAGAGATGCGTGAAAAGATACGTAACCATTTAGGTCGCCGCGATAATCAGCACTTTGATATCAAAGTTGATGCCGGCGGGATCGGGGATATTGAGTTTATCTCTCAGTATTTAGTGCTTAATTTTGCTCACGAACAGCCCAAAATGACCAGCTGGAGTGATAATGTGCGCATTTTACAGTTAGCGGCTCAATATCATATTATGGCAGAGCATGAGGCCGAGACATTAATCAAAATTTATATTAATATGCGCAATGAAATTCATCGACGCTCTTTACAGTTATTATCGAGTCAGGTTGATGAACAACTATTTGCATTAGATCGAGAGTTGGTTAACCAAAGTTGGAAAAAGTGGTTAATAACATAGATCTAGATAACCCATAAATAATATAAAGGATAATTATGCGGGCGCTACTGATTGTATTGTTGATTGCTATGTTGGCGGGATGTTCGTTTAAACGCACAGCGGAAGAGGCTTATCAAGAAGGAAAATATTTAGAAAGTATTGATCTTATTGCGTTAGATATCGAAGAAAAAGGTCAAGCTAAATTAAATGCAGATGATTTAACTCGTTTTAGCCAGCTAGTTAGTAATGTGATGGCTTTTTACGAAAATCAGTTATTGAGTGCGGATAGAACCGATTACTCCTCTCGTATAGCAAGTTATGAAGCCTTGCTAACAATGAAGACGCGCTTAAGCGATCGTTTTTACAGCCAGCAAGTCTATTTCTTCAATAATAAATATCAAATTAAGACATTAAGGCAATTAATTGCCGAAGAGTACTATTTATACGGTAATTCAATCAATGCAACAGATGGGCAAAGTTATCTGCTTAAAGCCACTTTATATCGCAAAGGAATGGAGCAGTATAAGTATAAAGATATTGAAGCGTTATACAGCAAAACCAATACTAAATATCGCCAAGTTGCGGCTCAAGAAAACTACCAACAAGGTAAAGCTTTCGCTGAAGCAAAACTATATAAAGAAGCCAGTAAATCTTTTGTGGATGCAGCCGATATTTATGCACCGTTAGGCAACTATAAAGATAGTCGAGAATTAGCGGCGATTTATGACAAAAAATATCGTCTAGCTGAAGCTCAAGACTTTTATCAAAAAGCAATCGATATGCAAAAGTATGCAAATACTTATTCTGAATATCGACAAATAGCTAAAAATTATGCTGATGCTGCTGAAATTTATCGCCCTTATGGTGAGTATAAGCAAGCGAGTAAATTAGCTAAGCAATATCAAGAAAAAGGGACGATCAAAATTTATTGTCCAGCAAATAGTTTTTCTCAACTAATTGAAAAATCGATTAATGAAGAGTATGTCCGATTTGTAACTAATCCCAACATTGCTAACGTTATGATTAATGTTACAGAGAAGCGCCGCTATAAAAATCTTGATGAACAACCAACCATGAGGGCGATGAGTGAAAATATTGTGATTAGAACAATCCAACAAACTAACGCTGAAGGCCTGGTTGAGTCAAAAGATATTTATAAGACTTATTATTTCAATGTGCAAACTAAAGTACAAGCAAACAAACTTGAGCTGAGCACACAGTTTACTGTTAGTGGTGGTTATATCTACAATCAAATCAATAATATTACCAAAAGTTCCAGTATGACTAAATATGTCTATAGTGGTGATGTGCCAAATAAATACCGTAATTATACCTCCGGCAGCTACTCATCTCAGCAAACACTGTTAAACTCCGCTAGAGAAGAACAAAATAGGTTCATTAACGACGAGTTATTAGATTTAATCCCTATTTTGGCAAGATTATAATTAATTGTAATGTGTTTATGACGATAGCGTTGATTATTTAACTATTTTTGCCAAGATACAATTAAAAGCGTAGATTTTTTATTGTTGATCATTCACATTATGTCTTATTTGTACTAAGATTGAGAATAATTCGTATTATTGATATTATTCTCGACTTACCGTTTAGACAGGACATAATAAAATGAATATTTCCGCATTAACGTTAGATCGTCTCCCCTTTGGTCAAGAGGCCGTTATCGCAAAACTATTACCTGAGTCATTGCCATTTCGCCGCAAATTATTAGCCATGGGGATCACGCCAGGATGTCAAGTGACCGTTACTCGAGTAGCGCCTCTTGGCGATCCATTAGAGATTAAAATGCGCGGTTTTACACTTTGTCTAAGGCGTAAAGAGGCGGCAGCGATTGCTATCGTTGAGGTTGCAAAATGAGTGTTGCATTAATTGGTAACCCAAATAGCGGTAAAACGACACTGTTCAATCTTCTCACAGGTTCTCATCAACGAGTAGGCAACTGGCCTGGCGTTACGGTTGAACGCAAAACGGGTATTTTTAATCATAATAAAAAACAATATGAGATTGTCGATTTACCCGGAACTTATGCAATAGAAAGTAATAGCAACACGACGTCTCAAGATGAAATGATTGCCCGTGATTATATTCTGTCAGCAACGGACGATATCATCATTAATATTATCGATGCAACCAATTTGCAACGCAGCTTATATTTAACATTTCAGCTAATTGATTTAAATATGCCGATGATTGTGGTTTTAAATATGATTGATGCGGTTAATGAGATGGGTGAGCGCATCGATGTTGAAAAACTAGCGACGTTATTAGGCTGTCCTGTGGTTGCAATTTCATCCACTAAGAGGAAAGGTTTGGACGCGCTTTATGAGCAAATCGAGCGATTAAGCGTTAGTATGTCAACGGCCAAACCAACCATCGCAACCTTGGCGACGAGTCAAAATCAAATTATCGAAAAATATTTAACCACATTACCTCAAGATAGTTATATCAATAAGCTTAATCGTTGGCAGCTTCTTGAAGCGTTGATCAACCATAGTAACTTTGCCTTTAACGAACAAGAGTTAGCGGTGATTGCTAACTGCAAGCAAGAACTTGCCGCATGGTGCGATAACGAAGTAGACATTGCTATTGCAAGCAGCCGTTATCAAGCGATTGATGAAATTTATAAAGTGGTAATTGAGAAACCAAGGGAAGCGAGTGACTCTCTTTCTGACAAGCTTGATAAAGTGACGCTAGGACGCATTACCGGTATTCCATTTTTCTTAATAGCAATGTATTTAATGTTTATTATTGCTGTTAAATTTGGTTCGGTATTTATTGATTTTTTTGATGTACTATTTGCTACCATTTTTGTCGATGGTTTAACTTATGTGCTTAATATTATTCACTCGCCAGATTGGCTGACTGTTATTTTAGCCGATGGTATTGGTACGGGTATTCAAACCGTTGCAACATTTATTCCAGTCATTGCAGCAATGTTCTTTTGTTTGTCCTTTCTTGAAGACTCAGGCTATTTAGCTCGCGCTGCGATGGTGGTAGACCGAGCAATGCGCGCGATAGGGCTACCAGGAAAAGCGTTTGTTCCTATGCTCGTTGGTTTTGGATGTGGAGTACCGGCTATAATGGGAACGCGAACACTTGATAGTACTCGTGACCGCATTATGTCAATTTGTATGATCCCGTTTATGTCTTGTGGTGCTCGGTTACCTGTCTATGCGCTGTTAGCGGTGATATTTTTTCCTCATAGCGCCTCAACGGTGGTCTTTATTCTTTACTTGCTAGGTATTGGCGTTGCGATTGTAACGGGCTTTGTACTTAAATTTACTTTATTAAAAGGTGAATTGACGCCATTTATTATGGAAATGCCCGTTTATCGTATTCCAACGATACGTAGTATGCTGAGTTTAACTTGGCAACGTTTAAAAAGCTTTATATTTAGAGCAGGTAAAGCGATTGTTATTATGGTGACGATATTAAGCCTGCTTAATTCGTTAGGGACTGATGGTTCATTTGGTCATCAAGATTCTGATAATTCTGTTTTGTCGGTGGTAAGTCAAAAAATTACGCCTGTATTTGAACCAATGGGGATCACTGAAGAAAATTGGCCTGCGACAGTCGGCATCTTTACGGGTATTTTTGCAAAAGAGGCTGTTATCGCAACCCTTAACTCGCTTTATTCCATGGCTGATGAGAGTGAAGAGGAAGCGGGTGAATACAGCTTGCTAGGGGGGATTGAAGATGCGTTTGCTACAATACCCGAAAATATATCCGGACTTGCTGATTCGTTTCTTGATCCATTAGGATTGTCGACGATAGATGAAGATATTGATTCGTTACAAAATGATCTTGAAGTCAATGCCAGTGCCGTCAGTAAAATTGAATCGTCATTTGGCACTAGTGCCGCGGCAATGGCTTATCTGATATTTATTTTATTATATACCCCGTGCGCGGCAGCATTAGGTGCTGTCTATCGAGAAGCAGGTGCTAAGTGGACTACGTTTGTTGCTATTTGGACCTTTGTGATTGGTTGGATATGCGCGACAGCTTACTATCAAACTACGTTATTGAGCGCTTCGTCATCTGCGGCGATATGGTTAGTTAGTTTAGGCGTTATATTTGTATTAATTGTCGCAGTATTACGTATTATTGGTAAATGTTCGTCATTCTCTTATACCGCTGTGATGAATAGACCGAAAAAACAGGGTAAATCAAATTGTTGTTGTTAGATTAAATAGATGAGGTAGCCATTATGTTAATGACAGATATCTCCTTGTATCTTGAATTAAATGGTAGAGCTTCTCTGCTAGATTTAGCAAGGCACTTTCGTGTTGCCGAAAGCGCAATGCAGCAGATGTTATCTTTTTGGGTTAAAAAAGGCAAAATTACACTGGTTGATGCATCTCAAACTAATTGTGCGACAGGGCATAAGTGTAGTGATTGTTTTGAATGTAGCGATAGTGCTCATCAGGTTTATGTTTGGAATAATACTGCTTAATAATTGTTTAGCCAATTCATAAGCAAAAAATTAAGGGCGAATTTTCGCCCTTAGATAAATTTAAGTTAACGTTTAACTTAGTAATGCTTTGGCTTGTGCTATTACGTTATCAACCGTGAAACCAAACTCTTTAAATAGTAACTCTGCTGGCGCTGATTCACCAAATGATGTCATGCCAATAACTTTGCCATTTAGGCCAGTATATTTATACCAATAATCAGCAATACCTGCTTCAATAGCAATTCGCTTGTTCACTGCTGATGGTAAAACTGACTCTTTATAAGCTGCATCTTGTTTGTCGAACACATCAGTTGATGGCATTGATACCACGCGAACTTTTTTACCATCTTTAGTCAACTGTTCATAAGCTTCAACGGCGAGCTCTACTTCAGAGCCGGTAGCAATAAAGATCAGCTCTGGTGTTCCCGCGCAATCTTTAAGAACGTAACCGCCACGATAAACATGAGTAAGCTGCTGTGCTGTACGATCTTGCTGCTTAAGATTTTGTCTTGAGAAGATCAACGCCGTTGGTCCATCCTTGCGTTCAATCGCATATTGCCATGCAATTGCTGATTCAACTTGGTCACATGGCCGCCATGTGCTCATATTTGGTGTTAAACGTAAGCTGGCAATTTGTTCTACCGGTTGGTGTGTTGGCCCGTCTTCACCTAGACCAATTGAATCATGAGTATAGACAAAAATATTACGAATTTTCATTAACGCCGCCATACGGACAGCATTACGTGCATACTCCATAAACATTAAAAATGTTGCACCGTAAGGGATAAATCCGCTATGCAGCGTGATACCATTCATAATTGCTGACATACCAAACTCACGCACACCATAGTGAATGTAGTTACCATTTGGGTTAGCTAAAATTTCTTTAGAGCCTGACCAAATTGTTAAGTTACTCGGCGCAAGATCCGCGCTGCCACCTAGAAATTCCGGTAAGATTTTCCCAAATTCTTCAATGGCATTTTGTGATGCTTTACGCGTCGCAATTGTGGCTGGGTTTGCTTGTAGCTTTTCAACAAAAGCTTGCGCATCTTGATGCCAATTTTTAGGTAATTCGTTACTGGTACGGCGCTTAAATTCCGTTGCTAGCTCAGGGTAAGCTTTTTCATAAGCGGCAAATCGGTTATTCCAATCAGCCTCAGCGTGCCGGCCTTTTACTTTTGCATCCCAAGCTTCATAGTATTGTGTTGGAATTTCAAACGGAGCATAATGCCAACCAAGTTGTTTACGAGTTGCTTCGATTTCAGCGTCACCCAATGGTGCACCATGGCAATCGTGACTACCTGCTTTATTTGGCGAGCCAAAGCCAATAATCGTTTTACACATTAATAGTGAAGGTTTATCTGTAACGGCTTGAGCCTGCTCAATCGCTATTTTCACTGCATTTGTATCGTGACCATCAATACCGCTAATAACATGCCAACCATAAGCTTCAAAACGTTTAGCTGTGTTATCAGTAAACCACCCTTCAACATGGCCATCAATCGAAATACCATTATCATCATAAAGCGCAATTAGCTTTCCGAGTTTTAGTGTCCCTGCTAGTGAGCAGGCTTCATGAGAAATACCTTCCATTAAGCAACCATCGCCTAAGAAAGTATAGGTATAATGGTCGACAATATCATGACCCGGTTTATTGAACTGCGCCGCTAATGTTTTTTCAGCAATAGCCATACCAACTGCATTAGCGATACCTTGCCCAAGCGGTCCAGTTGTTGTTTCAATGCCTGGTGCATAACCATATTCAGGGTGACCGGGTGTTTTTGAATGTAGTTGACGGAAGTTTTTTAAATCTTCAATCGATAGCGCATAGCCTGTTAAGTGTAATAGGCTATAGATCAACATTGAACCGTGTCCATTAGATAGTACAAAGCGATCGCGATCGACCCAGTGTGGATTGACAGGATTGTGCTTTAAAAATCCTCGCCATAATGTTTCTGCTATATCAGCCATTCCCATGGGTGCCCCTGGGTGGCCTGATTTTGCTTTTTGTACTCCATCCATACTCAAGGCGCGAATAGCATTTGCTAACTCACGATGAGATAATGTGGTTGCATTCATGTTGTCTTATCCCCAATAAAATTAAATTTATAAATTAGTCAATGCTACTCGCAAAGAGGAGTAGCTTAATTAAATTTCAGATAGTTATAATAGTTTTACTAACATATCTTCAAGTTTGCCTTGATCAACCGCAAATGCTCTAATTCCTTCTGCCAGTTTTTCAATTGCCATCGCATCTGCATTGTGTTGCCATCTAAATTCAGCTTCAGTCATCAAGGTTGGGCGACTAACTTTAGGTTGATTTGGCTCGAGTTTACGGGCTACTGCCGCAGTTGAATTTTGCATTTCAGCCAATAAGTTAGGTGAAATAGTTAAGCGATCACAGCCCGCCAAAGCAAGAATTTGCTCAACTTTACGGAAGCTGGCACCCATAACGATAGTTTTGTAATCATGTTGTTTGTAATAATTATAGATATTACGTACCGAAACAACGCCTGGATCTTCATCCGCAATATAGTTTTGCATTGGTTGCTTAGCCTGATACCAGTCGTAAATTCTACCAACAAAAGGTGAAATCAGAAATACATTAACTTCAGCACAGGCGCGTGCTTGAGCAAAAGAAAATAGTAATGTTAAGTTACAGTTGATACCTTCTTTTTCTAGCACTTCTGCTGCTTTAATCCCTTCCCACGTTGAGGCGATTTTTATTAAAATTCGTGACTTATCAATACCTTTTTCTTTATATAGCGCAATAATTTTACGCGCCTTATCGATGCAGCCTTGTTTATCAAACGATAGACGAGCATCGACTTCAGTTGAAATACGACCTGGCACATATTTTAAAATTTCAGCGCCAATATTAACCGCCACTTGATCGCTCGCATTTGTCAACTGTTCTTCTTTTGAACCGCCCAGTTTTTTGGCGGTTTCAATTGCCGAATCAATTAAATGTTTATATTGTGGCAGCTGTGCGGCTTTTAATACTAACGATGGATTAGTTGTTGCATCTTCTGGCGAGAATTGTTTGATCGAATCGATATCACCTGTATCGGCAACAACAACGGTATACTTCTTAAACTCATCTAATTGACTCATGGATATAACCTCAAAAAGAAAATATGTTTGCTAAATAATAAACGCAATTATTATTGTCGTAGAACTATTGTGCTAATAACATAATGACTCCACTCGATCACGTTTTAGCCGTGATAGCTGATAATAATTGGTTCTCTCTACTTCCGTTACTAGGTATTAAATTCAATGCTCAGACTATTAAATATTTTCGTAAACAGTCTTATGATCCAAAATAGAACATGTTCTGATTTGTTCAAAAGTTCACTGCTATAACTTTTGTTAGTATATAATATAAAGATAAAATGGTACGTGATCAAGATCGTAATTTAATATTTTACGAGTAAATTTTTATTAAATCTTAGCTACTCATTGAAATAATAATAAGTTAAGTATAACAAAATAAGTTATTGGCTATCATCACTTGTTTGTGCTTATTAGCTCAAAGTTATTTATGCTGTTGCAAATTTAAAACTGTACGGGCATTTGAGGCACTGGTTGCAATAATATCAATCACGCCAGACCTTAAGGCTCCTAAAATTGCCATGGCTTTCGTGTTTTCAGAAGCAATAGCGATGACACAAGGAATATTTTTTAGCTCTTCAATACTCAACCCTATAACCCGATCATTCATGACCGTATCAACTGGTCTACCTTGAATATCAAAAAAACCGTAACCGGCAATTTCGCCTATTGCGCCTTGTTTGATACTTGCATTGATTATTTCTTGCGGTGTAAACCAGCCTAATTGCACCATATAGCTATTATCGTTCATATCACCCAGACCAACTAATGCGATATCTGCTTTTCTGGCTCTTTCTAAGGTTTCTTTGATTACTCTATTTTGCAAGAATGCTTTTTTTAGTTCTTTATTTTCGACGTAAGCAGGGGCATAAAGTGTTTCACTGGTGGCATTAAATTTTCGAGCAAGGTTACGGCTAATATGATCTGCATCGATAAATTCGCCATCTCTTAGCGTTCCACCAATGCCGCAGATGAATTTACACTGTTTTTCTGGGAAAACCCCAATATGGCTGGCAATCGCCGCGACATTCCTACCTTGACCCACCGCGATTGCCATACCGTTTTTAAGCACGCTTGATAGATAATTAGTCACCAGTGAGGCCACTTGCCTACGTTGCTCTTCTTCGTCTTGATGATCAATGGCAATCAGCGCTCTTTTGATGCCAAAAGCACTCACAAATTGTTGTTCTATTTTCGAGCTAAAAATCGGATGATATTTAACATTAATTTCAACAATGCCTTCAGTGCGAGCTTTTTTTAATAAACGGCCAACTTTTATCCGCGAGATCCCAAAGCGTTTGGCAATCTCTTCTTGAGTTTGTTCATGTTCATAATAAGCAACAGCAATCTCGGTTAACAGTTCATTCTCTTGGTCTCGATCAAATATGTCCATAATTTGGGCCTTAATAATCAATTATCTTGATTTGCATGAAAAGTCTATTACAGTATTTTTATCTGTTCGCTGTCAGCCATTAATGACTTATTCAAGAAATATCGGTTTTTATTACCGATATTTCTTACTTTAACAAGTCAAAATTAGTTACACCAAAAGCCAATTACGTTTACTTTATCTTGCTGCAAAATAGTGCGAACAGGCATGGCAACAATATCATTGCCATCAAGAGCTGTCGCTAAAACAGTTTTCTTACTACTGCCAACTAAATGTAAATAAATATTTTGACTATTTAAAATAGCGGGTAAGGTTAAGGTGATTCGATCAAGAGGGGCGGTAAGCGGCGTCATTCCAATAACCACTTTATTTGAGTGCATATCTAAACCTGATGATAAATTTTCAGCGTAAGGAAATAGTGATGCAGTGTGGCCATCTTCTCCCATACCAAGAATAACCACGTCAAATGGCATCGGTATTTCGGTTAGTTTTTCTTGCGTTGCGAGCTCACCGGCAAAAGGAGTGACGGCATTATTTTTTAACCCGATAAAATTAGCCAGTTTTGCTTCATTTTGTAATAGGTATGTTAAGACCAATTTCTCATTGCTAGCATCATCAGTATTATCAACCCAACGATCATCGACTAACGTAATATATACTTTAGCCCATGGTAACGATTGCTTGCTTAATAGCTTAAATAATGGGATTGGTGTTTTTCCTCCTGACACGGCAATGGAAGCCACTCCACGTTTAGCGATTCCTTTATTTAATTCGATCACGATATGATCGACCATGTCTTGTGTTAACTGCTCTGAAGAGCTATATTCATTTAGTGTAAACATAATATTACCTTATTAAAATTCATTCCACGAACGGCCATCTTTAGTAATTAGCGCAACAGAGGCAACAGGGCCCCACGTTCCCGCTTGATAGGGTTTTGGTGTTTCTTTGTCATCAGACCACGCTTTTAAGATTGAATCTACCCATTTCCATGCAGCTTCAACTTCATCGCGGTGGACAAATAATGCTTGGCGACCACGCATAACTTCAAGCAATAAACGCTCATAAGCATCTGCGATATGCTGGTGGAACGTTTCATTAAAACTTAAGTCTAACTTAGTTGTTTGTAATGTCGTGTTACTTTCAAGTCCAGGTACTTTATTTAAGATCTCGATGTCAACGCCTTCATCTGGTTGTAATCGGATCGTTAATTTATTTTGCGGTAACTGTGGATAAGAGTCGCTAAATAGATTGAGTGGTTGGTTTTTAAAATAAATAACGACTTCTGAACATTTGCTGGGCAGACGTTTACCTGTTCTTAAATAGAACGGTACACCAGCCCAGCGCCAGTTATCAATATCGACTCGTATTGCGATGAATGTTTCAGTATTACTGGTTTGGTTGGCGCCATCCTCTTCTAAATAACCCGGTACATTAATGCCATTTACAAATCCTGCGGTGTATTGGCCTCTAACGGCTTTTTCACGAATATTACTCTTATTGATTGGTCTGAGTGCTTTTAGTACCGTTATCTTTTCTTGTCGGATGCTATCATCTTCCAAATTAGCGGGCGGTGACATGGCGATCATAGTTAAAATCTGTAATAAATGATTTTGTACCATATCACGCATTTGGCCTGCTTTATCAAAGTAACTCCAGCGACCCTCAATCCCAACTTGTTCGGCGACGGTAATTTGTACGTGATCAATCGAGTTGCGATCCCATAGCGATGAAAAAATTGAGTTGGCAAAGCGCAAGGCTAATAAGTTCAGGACCGTTTCTTTACCTAAATAGTGGTCAATTCGATATACTTGTGATTCGTCGAAATATTTAGCAACCGCATCGTTTATATCACGAGACGACTGTAAGTCTGTGCCTAGCGGTTTTTCCATTACAATACGATTTTGACTCTGATTTAATCCTGATTGGGCAAGACCCTGACAAATTGTACCAAAGGTACCAGGATGCATAGCAAAGTAGAAAATAGCAGGTTTATTTGGGTGCAATTGATTTTTGAGGGTTTCAAAAGCAGGGATATCGTTTACATCAAGTTTATGAAAATCTAATCTAGCACAAAAACGTTGCCAGATTTCATCTTCGATAGGATCTGGCATAAAAGTAGCTAATGCATCTTTAGCTATTTCGGCATAAGCTTCTTTGTTCCAATCCGCGCGACCGACGCCTAATATTTTTGTCTCTTTAGGTAAGTGGCCATATTTTTCCAATTGATATAAAGAAGGAAGGAGTTTTCGCCTAGTCAAATCGCCTTTAGCGCCAAAAATTACCAGATCACATGCTGGTATATCCAAGTTCTCAAAAGACATAACGTCTCTCCTAAATTTACTCATAATAAGATTAATTGCTTTATATTATCATATCTATTCACGATTTATATATGTTGACGATTAGTTTAGCGGTCTTTAATCATAATTAGATTGATAGGTTGTTATTCTTTGCGGTTTTCACACTTAATAAAACAGATAGCTACATCGACTAGCGAATTTAGAGTATTAAAAAGGCCGCTAATGCGACCTCATACCAATCATTATATGGTTACTATGCTCTAACAAAGTCCATATGTAATAATTTTGGTTTGAAAGGATGGCGTTGTACCGCTTGAATCTTAACTTTAACCACTTTACCATCTACTGAAATTTTTAAAACTTCAGAATAAAATTCAGGTTTAGCTTGCATGTTAAATACTTGGTTATGATCAAGTATGATTGATACAGGCGCTTTTTCACCACCATAAATAATTGCTGGGAATTTTCCCACGTGACGCAGGCGGCGGCTCGCACTCTTTCCCTGCTCTTTTTTTGTTTCAGCATCTAATGTAAACATAATGTCTCTCTTATTTAGTCATAAACCAATTACAGGCGACCCAGCAATTGGCAAAATTTGATTGCTTTATAAAGCGCGTGGATTATAGCTTTTTATTGTGGTTATCGCAACTTAAATTAGTATTAAGCACTAATAATCTCTGGTAATTGCACATCCCAGGGTTGATTAGGTATAGCGCTAATTTTTTGGCATGCAAAGGCAAGCCCAATCGGATAGATATGGGTTTGCTTATGATTAGTGAGTAGTCGATCATAATAACCGCGCCCCATGCCGATACGATAATTTCGGTCATCAAATGCGACGAGGGGGGTAAAAATAATATCTAATTTCTGGTAAGGAATAATATCTCGAACATCAAGTTTAGGCTGTAATATGCCAAATTGATTAGGGACTAGCTCGGTTTGTTCACTATAGCGAAGGAAGAGCAGGTAGTTAGCATTGAAAGGGTGAATAACAGGGATAAAAACCGATTTTTGCTGTTGCCAGCAATATTCAATAATTGGTTTAGTATTCAACTCACCATCAAAAGAAAGAAAAATAGCAATATTATTAGCAATAGATACTTTTTGATGCAGTTTTATTTGTTGATAAACCGAATATTCCGCCTGAAGACGTTGTTGATATGGTAGTTCACGTCGAAGATCACGAACTTTTGAACGGATCTCTTTGATATCAGATAAAGATGCTTGCATAATTTTTATCAAATTAAATTATTTAAAGTCTCCGAGATGCCGTTGCAGGCTGTAACCCTTGAACCCGAAGTTCAAGGTGAGCACTATGTTTGATTTTTAGGTTTCCTTAACAAGAAGGCATACACACCAATCAATACTCATAGTAGCTCTGTTGTAAAGATTATCGGCTCAGGAGACTGACCTGCTGTCGAACATCCCAGAGATAACTATAATAATACAAAATTTAGCAGATGGGCAAAAATTTTTAACTATTTCTATAATAAAATTATTGGTTGCTAAAATTTAACGCATTTTCTAATAATTGTTGCAATATTTTTAAGCGTTCATTGAATTCCGTATTGAACTGTTCATTTTTAAGTTTTTCTTTAGTCAGTTCATACGAAATATTAAGTGCAGCGGTAATAATCAGCTGATCACTATTCATTAATTGTGTTTTACGCCGTAATTTATTAAGCCTATCATCAAGGTCCTGTGCCGCTAAATTTAAGGCATCAATTTCATTAATAGGGCAAGATAATTTTAGTGTCCGGCCAAAAACATGAATATTAACAACTTGAGTATCCATAATCAACCTATTGATTTATAAATAATTTTATTTTTTCTATTAGCTTGTCGGCCGTTAAGCCGAGGCTATCGCGTATTTCTGTTTGTGAGCCTTGCGGTATAAATTCATCAGGTAACCCCAAATTTAACACATTGCATTTAAGTTTTTTCGCTAGAATAAATTCATTCACAGCACTACCTGCGCCGCCTTGTATTGCATTTTCTTCTAAAGTAATTAGGGTTGAATGTGTTTGTGCGACTTGTAAAATTGCCGACTCATCTAGTGGTTTTATAAATCGCATATCAAGTACAGTCGCCCCAAGTAGCTCAGCTGATTTTATTGCTTCGGGCAGCAATGAACCAAAATTAAGAATAGCTATATCGTTGCCTTGGCAAACTTGCTTACTTTTCCCTATCTCTATTTTTTGCTTTGGTTGTTGTTCACTATTAATGGCATCCCCTCTTGGGTAGCGAATAACCGCAGGGCCTGAATAACGGTATCCTATATCTAACATACTACGACATTCGCTTGCATCACTAGGTGCCATAATAATAAGGTTGGGAATACAACGTAGAAAGCTAATATCAAATGCACCTTGGTGAGTTGGTCCATCTGCTCCAACAATTCCTGCACGATCAACTGCAAATAATACTGATAAATTTTGAATCGCGATATCGTGAATCACTTGATCATAAGCACGTTGTAAAAAAGTAGAATAAATAGCGACAACAGGTTTTTTGCCGCTAATTGCAAGTCCAGCGGCAAAAGTTACTGCATGCTGCTCTGCAATCGCAACATCAAAAAATTGGCGAGGATAACGTTCAGCAAATTTTTTCATACCAGAGCCTTCTCCCATGGCCGCGGTAATGGCAACTAAGTCTTTATCTTGCTCGGCTGTTTCGCACAACCAGTCACCAAATATTTGCGAGTAAGTAGGGAACGGGTTTGTTTTTTCATCAATCGTCCCTTCAGATGGGTTAAATTTAGGTACGCCATGCCAAAGAATCGGGTTCTTTTCAGCAGGTGCATATCCTTTACCTTTTTGGGTAATAACATGCAATAACTGTGGGCCTTTTAATTGCCTAACTTTACTTAATGTAGTAACTAAACTCTCTAAGTCATGACCATCGATCGGCCCTATATAGTTAAAACCGAGCTCTTCAAATAATATTGCGGGTGCGACTAAACCTTTTAGATGTTCCTCTGTTTTTTTTAAAAAATCTTTAACGGGAGGAATATTTGAAAAAACCTTTTTACTGCTTTCGCGCAATGATGCATAAGTTCGGCTTGATAAGATTTTTGCTAAATGTTGGTTAAGCCCACCGATATTTTTTGAAATTGACATATCATTATCATTGACAATAACTAACATGTCCGGTTTTAAATGGCCAGCATGATTCATTGCTTCAAATGCCATACCTGCCGTTAATGCTCCATCGCCAATAACGCAAGCAACTTTGCGACCAGTTGTTTTTTGTTGCTCAGCAACCGCAATTCCTAATGCTGCACTGATTGACGTCGAAGAGTGACCAGTGCTTAGCACATCATATTCACTTTCTTCGCGCCATGGAAAAGGGTGTAGGCCTTCTTTTTGCCGGATAGTCAACATTCTATCACGCCTACCTGTCAATATTTTGTGCGGATAAGCCTGATGCCCGACATCCCAAATTAACTGATCAAATGGGGTATTATATACATAGTGTAATGCAACCGTTAGTTCAATAACTCCCAAGCCTGAAGCTAGATGGCCGCTTGAACGGCTAACACTGTTCAATAAAAAACGTCGCAATTCATCAGTAATTTGCAACAATTGGTTAGCGCTATAGTGCCTTAAGTCTTTAGGTGAATTAACTTGTTTTAGTAATGGGTAGTTATCAAGGTTCATTATACTATTTTAATATCTCTATTTAATGGTAAAAAATCAACTATTCCGAGTAATAATAAAGTCAGCTAATTGAGTCAATGCATGACTATTATAGGGTATTTTATCTAATGCCTCGATAGCTTGTTTGTAAAGGCGTTGGCAAGCTTGGATCGAATTTTCAAGACCAATTAATGAGGTATATGTGCTTTTGGCAAGTTGCTTATCAACACCCTGATTTTTACCCATTACATTTTTATTACCAATAACATCTAAAATATCGTCTTGAATTTGAAAAGCAAGACCAATACAGTAAGCATAATTATCAAGCTCTCGCTGATATTGCATAGCTTTATCGCCCGCAGCAAACATACCTAAACGGATGGCCGTTTTAATTAATGCGCCTGTTTTATGAACATGAATTAGCTCAAGCTCATCAAGGGTAATTACCTTCTCTTCAGCTTGCAGATCAAGTGATTGGCCTAAACACATTCCTGACACGCCGCTAGCAAAAGAGAGCTCTTTCAGCATTAATATTTTAGTGTTGTCAGAAAGGTTAGGGATATTGGCAATTAAGGAATATCCGTAAGACTGCAAGGCATCTCCAGCTAGAATGGCGGTTGCTTCACCATATTTGATATGACATGTAGGCCTACCGCGCCTTAGCTCGTCATTATCCATTGCAGGCAGATCATCATGAATGAGAGAATAACTGTGAATAGCTTCAATTGCAGCGGCAGGAGCATCTAATTTTTCAAGTACGCAATCAAACATTTGTCCAGTTGCATAAACTAAAAACGGCCGAATACGTTTTCCTTCAGCAAGCAAGCTATACTCCATAGCTTCTTTTAATAAGGATGAATCAATATTGGCTAGATATTCAGTCAGTAATCTATTTATTCTTTGACTATATTGTTCATGTAATACAATAAATGAATTATCCATAATTACCATTTAGCCCTAATTCTCAGAATTAGCAAAGTCAGTTAACTCAGCCTCGCTACTTTCGGTCAGTAATATTTGAATACGCTGTTCAGCATTTTGTAACTGTACTTGACCTTGTTTAGATAATTTTACCCCTTTTTCAAATTCATTTAAGGCTTCATCTAAAGGCAAATTACCCAGTTCTAACTTACTTACGACATTTTCTAGTTCTTTGAGTATCTCTTCAAAAGCGAGTGCTTTTTCTTGCGCTTTAGCCATATTTATCTCCAACTTTTACTGGCATTTAGTATATACTTAATTCGCTCGAATTTGTAGATTATTGTATAATAATTATTATCTATTTTAAGTCAGAAGTGGTGCAATATTGCGTCAATCTAAAATTTATTATCTATATTATCTTTTTGAATAATATTGAATTGTTTTAATCGCTAAATAATTACCGTGATTAAATTCTTAACAACCTAAATAAGCGAAAATTATTTGTTAGTTGTTATAACTTTACTATGATTTACAGGCAAATATTGATAGAATCTGCGCGTTTATATGCTAGATTGGTTTAAAAATGAAAAAACATACTGTAGAAGTGATGATATCTGAAGCAGATATTAAAAAAAGAGTCCAATTATTAGGACAGAAAATTAGTGAAGACTATAAAAATAGTAATAATGAATTAGTCTTGATTGGGCTATTGCGCGGTTCGTTTATTTTTATGGCTGATTTAAGCCGAGCAATAACTGTAGGCCATGAAGTCGATTTTATGACAGCTTCAAGCTATGGTAGCGCGATGAATAGTAATCGTGATGTCAAAATTTTAAAAGATCTTGACGAAGATATTCGCAGCAAAGATGTGTTAATCGTTGAGGATATTATCGATACGGGTAATACGCTAAGCAAAGTAAAAGAACTTCTTGAGCTACGAGGTCCAAGAAGTTTAAATATTTGTACTTTATTAGATAAGCCGTCTCGCCGTGAAGTTGCAGTGCCTGTTAAGTATATTGGATTCTCAATTCCAGATGAATTTGTGGTCGGTTATGGAATTGATTATGCACAGCATTATCGCCATCTTCCTTACATTGGGCATGTAGTAATCGAAGAATAGTTTAATAAGAAATGAACTTTTTAGCTAAAATATAGGTCAAATAAATCATAAAATTGGTTATCAATTGTAGTTAATGCTAAATAATTTTAGCATAGGCATTATGGGGTTAATGTGCGGAGAATTATTCTTTCAATTGTGTTATCGCTTATTGTGATAGCGACAGCGGTATCTGCTAAGCTTAAGCTTGATGTTGAAGGCTTATCCGGAGCATTGAAAGATAATGTTGAGGCACGTTTATCTATGATTGATGAGGCACGGATCAACGATACTCCTTATTTTAAGCGTTATTTAGAAAGTGAAATAGAAAAAAGCCTGCGAGCTTTAGGTTATTACAATCCAACATTTAGCTATAGTGAACCTGATGATAACCGCTTAGTCGTTACTGTTGACCCTGGACAGCCTATTTTAATCGAAGGCGTTGATGTTGATATTACTGGCGAAGGGAAAAACGATAAAGACTATATCTATTTATTAGATCATGATTTACCCAAAAAAGGCAGCATATTAAACCACGGCGAATATGATAGTTTTAAAAAACGATTGCAGAGTTTAGCGCTGCGTAAAGGTTATTTTGATGCTGATATGACAAAGCATCAATTAGCTGTCAGCGATGTTTTACATCAAGCTTTTTGGCAAATAGATTTTAATACTGGGCAACGATATAAATTTGGCCCAGTTACTTTTAGTAAATCGGTTATTCGCGAATCTTACTTAAAGAATATTGTTCCTTTTAAGCTAGATGAACCTTATACCGCCGATCAACTTTCATTACTAAGTCGCCGCTTATCTTCAACTAATTGGTTTAGCTCAGTTGTGGTATTACCCTTATTCAAAGATGTTGGTAAAGATAAAGTTTTACCGATACACGTAATTACTGTACCAAGGAAGAAAAATATAGTTGATGTCGGTCTCGGTTACTCTTCTGATAATGGTGCAAGAGGAAAACTTAGCTGGAATAAACCTTGGCTTAATGATCGAGGCCACAGTTTTCAAAGTGATCTAGTCTTGTCATCTCCTGAACAATCGATCACTGGTGTTTATAAAATTCCCCTCTATAAATCACCACTAGAAGATTACTATACCATCCAAGGCGGGTATAAAAAGATTAATAATAATGATACTGACTCTAATTCTTATACTGTTGGCGTTATTCGCAATTGGGATAGTTTTGAAGGCTGGCAAAAGGCGATAGGCTTGAATGCAATGTATGACAACTTTACCCAGGCCAGCGATAGTTATGATACTTTCTTACTATACCCTTCATTTAGTTTTTCTAGGGCGAGAAGTGATGGTAAATTATTCCCTATGTGGGGCGATTCACAACGTTACTCTTTAGAAGTTGCGGCAGAAGATCTGGCCTCTGATATTAATTTTGTGCGTTTCCAGTTACAACAAGTTTGGCTTCGTTCTTTTGATGATTATAACCGCTTTATTGTTAGAGGTAATTTTGGTTTTATTCAAGCGAGTAATTTTGATAGAGTTCCCCCTTCGTTTCGATTCTTTGCTGGGGGAGACAGAAGCATTCGCGGATACAGCTATCAATCAATATCTCCAGAGGATAAAGCTGGTAAGTTAAAAGGTGCGTCTAAATTAATAACAGGCTCTATCGAGTATCAATATAATTTTACTGGTGCATGGTGGGGAGCGACGTTTGTTGATAGTGGTGAAGCAATTGATAAATTTGACCAAACCGATTTTCACACGGGAGTTGGCGTCGGTTTGCGTTGGGCATCGCCAATTGGCCCGATTAAATTTGATGTCGCAACACCGCTTAATGATTCGAAAAAATCAATCCATTTTTATATTGGTTTAGGGTCGGAGCTATAGACTATGGCTAATCATAAAAGATTAAAAAAAATTAAGCGGATTAAACGTATTCGTAAGTGGAAAAAAAGCAGTTTAATTGTGCTATGTTCTTTTAGCGTTCTTATTTGCTTGTTATTGATTCTGATCTATACCAGTTTAGGTATTAAAATTATTACCGCTGTGCTTGAAAAAGTTATGCCAGAAATTCGAATAGAATATGCCACTGGCGCACTGAACGATTTGAGCGTGGAAGGTTTTTCTATGCAACTTGATGGTGTAGAGGTCAACGTTGGTAAAGCTGCCTTATCACTATCTGGTTTGTGCTTAATTGAAGGCAAAATTTGTATTAAAAATCTGGATGCAAAAGATATTACTGTAAACATTAATACTGATGCTTTTCCTATTGATGAAAGTCAAGAACTATCAGCTATACCATCTAGTCGATCAGTTATTAGCATGCCGTTGCCTCTAGAATTACGACAAGCTCATCTAGCAAACGTGGCGGTCAACGTTGATGATATGCATTTTAGTTTATCCTCATTTGCAGGCAATGCGACATGGATAAATGAAAAAATTTATGTTTTCCCCGCTATTGCGATGGATGTTAAAGCTATTTTCTCTGATACGCCTGCGCCAGTTAAGCCAGTAAAATCTAATGAAAATAATTTATCAATTAGTGAAACGATTAATCAAATTTTTAATAAACCTTTGATCAGTTCATTACCGACAGTAAATATTCCATTAGATATTTATGTTAATAGCCTTAAGGGCGATAATTGGTTATTACATATGGGCGGCGAAGATTACCAATTTAATAATGTCGATATCCAAGCGAGCACTGAAAATAATTTCATCAATGCTAAATTAGTTCAATCTCAGGTGAAAACGCCTTATGCCAATGGTGATATAAAGGTTTCAGGTAAAATAACGTTAGGTGAAAATTGGCCAGTATCAGCTAACATTGATATTAAGACTGAGCAGCAAGCTGAACCAGCTGCAACTGAAGTAAAGGCTAAAATAGAAGGACAATTACTAGGTAAATTGTCAGCTCAATCTCAGATAAAAGGTCTAAATCAAGCCAATATTGATGTGCAAATTAATTTTGTGGAAACCTATATGCCCTTAGTAGCAAAAATCAGTGGGCAGGCGATCCAATGGCCAATATTTGGCAAAGCAGAATATCAGTTAAAAAATTTCGCTCTTGACTTGTCGGGCTCTGTTAAAAATTACCGTTTTAATAGCCATGGTGATTTTTATGGTAATGAACTACCGTCAGTAGTATTTGATATGCAAAGTGATGGCACCCATGAATCGCTCAATATTAAATCTATTTCTGCACTATTACCTCAAGGTGAATTTAACTTATCAACGCAACTCGATTGGCGAAAAGCACTAACTTGGGATGCGATTATTGATTTCAAAAAAATAGATTTAAGTCGTGAAATACCTGATTATCCAATTAAATTAGATGGTGAATTAAAAACTAATGGCATTATTGATAGTCAATCTTGGATTGTCAATTTAAATGAAATGCAACTTAATGGTAATATTAATCAAGCGCCTCTACTTGCCAGTGGTAATATCGCGATTAATTCAAGTCAATTTATTTCTGCTGACAAATTTTATCTAAAATTAGGTAAAAATAGCCTTGATTTAAATGGCTCAACAAAGCAAAGTGATTTAATTGCTAACTTGAAACTAGTTGAACTCAGTATTATTGATCCGGATCTACAAGGTAGTATCACTGGGCAATTAAAGATCAATGGCTCAATCGATAAACCTGCCATCAAAAGCAATTTGGTTATCGATAATTTTTCTTGGCAAGATATTAAGTTACAGCAAGGGTTACTCCGTGGCGATATAACCTATAACGATATATTAGCGGGTAATATTAATATACAAGCTAAAGAACTCGATATGCCAAATGTAATAGTTGATAGTGCCGATATATCGCTTTCTGGTAATGAGCAAAATCATCATTTACTCATTAATGTAAAAGGGAAACCTGTTTCGAGCAATATTAACTTGAGTGGCCAGTTAAATAGACAAAGAACTCAATGGCAAGGATCTATTTCTCAAGCTAATCTAGCGTTTTCGTCTAAAAATAGCTGGCAGATAAATCAACCGATTGACCTTAAATATAATTTAGCTTCTAAGCAAGCCAATATTAGTGCTCATTGCTGGATAAATAATGAATCTCATATTTGTTTAGACAAAAACGTGGTGATTGCTGATAGCGGCGATGCAACGATTATTTTAACAAATATAGATTTGACTTTATTTGAATCAATTAATCAAGGCGAAACTAAACTAGCAGGAACAATCTCAGGTAAAGCAAGTATCAAATGGGATCCCGAACATAAAATTCCAACGGTTGTTGCCAGCATTAATAGCAATGATGTTTATATTAGCCAGCAAATAGCCTCGCAAACATTACCGATTCCATTCGATTTATTTGCTATCAATGCCAATATTAGCGATAAACAGGCAAAACTTGATTGGCGGTTTAGCATTAAACAGTTTGGTCAGTTTAACGGCAATATTCAAGTTGATGATCCTACCGATAACAAACGATTAAGTGGGCAAATTATTATTGATAAGTTATCGTTATCAATTATTAATCCATTGCTTAATGATAATGAGCATGCCAATGGCGCAATCAATGCCAATTTAAAATTTTCAGGCACTTTATTCGACCCCTATATTATGGGGAAACTGGTGCTTTCACACAGCGATATCAAAGTAGCTCAATTACCGGCAGATATTCAATCTATTGCAATTGATATTGATTTTAAAGGCAAATCATCAGAGTTAAGAGGGGTGATGCAGACTAAATCTGGTGACGTACACATTGATGGTCAAGCAGATTGGCAAAATGTAGAAAATTGGAAAGCCTTTTTAACGGTTAAGGGCGCTGCGACTGAAATAACAATACCTCCTATGATAACAATGTCAGTTGTACCCGATATTCGTATTGAGGCTAATCAAGATGAGCTTAATTTGAAAGGTAAAGTGACGATTCCTAAAGCCTATATTAAAGTTGAGTCTTTACCGCCCTCAACGGTTGATGTCTCATCTGATGAAGTAATGCTTGATGGTAATTTGCAAGAGATTGCACCACAAGATTTAGGCATAAAAATAAATAGCCAGGTACTGGTTTCTTTAGGTGATAAAGTCAATGTTGATGCCTTTGGTTTAGTTGCTAGATTGGCGGGTGGTGTGTATGTGACGCAGACGAACAAAGGCTTAACAGTAAGTGGGCAAATATCGATTCCTGATGGTCGTTTTCATGCTTATGGGCAAGATCTTATTGTGCGTAAAGGTGAAATTATTTTTGCTGGACTTGCTGATCAACCTAGACTTAACATTGAAGCTATTCGAAATCCAGAGTCTATTGAAAACAATGTAATTGCGGGTATTCGTGTCACTGGGCTTGCTGATGATCCTAAAGTCGAAATATTTTCAGAGCCAGCAATGTCGCAACAAGAAGCCTTATCGTACTTGCTTAGAGGCCAAGGCCTTGATAGTGGCGAGCAAAGTGAAAATGATATGATGACCGCTCTATTAATTGGACTCGGCACGGCACAAGGTGGTCAAATTATTGGCGATATCGGTAGTGCATTTGGGATCAAAAATTTAAGTTTAGATACCCAAGGTGTAGGTGATAGCCAAAAAGTCGTTGTGAGTGGTTATATTTTACCTCATTTACAACTAAAATATGGCATCGGTATTTTTGACTCTTTAGCAACCTTTACACTGCGATATCGATTATTACCTCGCTTATATTTGGAGGCAGTATCAGGTCTTGATCAGACGGTTGATTTGATCTATCAATTTGAATTTTAACCCAAGTGAAATGATCCAGCATTGACTACAAATAGCGATTCAGCGACTAGATTAATAGTTAAGCTGATGGTTTTAAAAACAATGATGTAAAATAGCAATCAAACGATGATTGAGTTATACTAATTTCATCATCGTTTGATAAATATATTTAACCACGAATGCTATGGGGGAGATATGACTAATTCTTTAAATAAATGTAAAAGTAATGAGACCGCCGCATGCTGTTGTGTCGATGTGGGGACAATCATTGATAATGATGATTGTACGGCCGAATACACAAATACTTTTGCAACTGAAATACTCGCTCAAGAAAAATTACAATCACTAACTTTGGCGGCGAGAGATGTTGAATCTGAGCCTTGCCAAATTGTAAGCCAGATTGATAAAGTTGAACATGGCTACAAGCTTAGTGCCAAATTTCATTTTTGCTGCGGGGCGGAGTGTCTGATCTTTCAATTGAAGCTACGTTAATCTATTAGTAGCAAATAAATCTAAAATGTAATGCCTTAAATGATAAGGTTTGGTTTATGCGTTACATCTTTTATATGTGAGTATAGCTAATGATAAAGATTTATGTTATGCGTCATGGCGAAGCTGGTTATTCCGCTATCTCCGATTCTAGCCGTTCTTTAACGCCTTTGGGTCATAAGCAGTGTACCTCAGTCGCCAATTGGTTAAATGCGCAAAACATTACGTTTGATCTTGCGTTAGTGAGTCCGTATGTACGCGCTCAACAAACATTCTCGATAATAGCTAATGCAGTAGGGGTCAAACAAAACGAGACTAATGATCTATTAAAACCAAATGGTCATGCCGCTCACATCGTTGATAATTTGAATTTGTTACCGCTAATGGGAGTGGAATCGGTACTGATAGTCTCTCACTTACCATTAGTTGGTTACTTGGTTAATGAACTCTGTCCACAGGTTACACCGCCTATGTTTTCAACCGCGGATCTTGCGTGTGTTTCATTGTCTAAAACAGGTGAAGGTATATTGGAATGGTTTCACCATCCAACCTAAAGCACTTTGATGAGCTAGATCTCTTTTCATTACCACTAACTGGCCGCTCATTAATTGAGGCGTCTGCTGGTACTGGTAAAACATACTCTTTAGCGTTTATTTATTTACGCTTATTGCTAGGGATTGGTAAAAATAATTATCCACGACCATTATCGGTTGAGAATATTTTAGTGGTTACGTTTACCAAAGCTGCGACAGAAGAGCTACGCTATCGTATTCGGCAAAATATCCATCAATTGCGCCTCGCTTGTATTACTGGCGCGCACGCAGATCCTGATTATCAAGCCTTAATTGCACTGATTGATGATAAACCACTGGCCTTAAAACGCTTGCTTTATGCCGAACAAAATATGGATGAAGCTGCGATTTTTACCATTCATAGTTTTTGCCAGCGCATACTAACGACTTATGCGTTTGAATCAGGCATTTTATTTAATCAAACATTAGTCAAAGATCAAACAGAGATTTACTTACAAGTTGCAAATGATATTTGGCGTGACAACTTTACGCCAATGCCTGAGGATATTGCTTATATTATTTGGCAAAATTGGGCTGATCCCAAAGCATTGCTAACTGATATCTTCCCTTACCTTAACCAAACGTTGCCAAGTAATGTGACTTTGTCGACGCAGCCATTGACACAAGTAATTAAACAGTTTCATGCAGAAAGTATCGCTAGAATACAAGCAATTAAAATACGCTGGCTCGAATCAGTATTCGAGGCTAACGCTGACATTTTACAATCAGGCGTGAGCAAACGTTCATACAGCAAAAGTAACTTACCTAGGTGGATTGAAATCCTCTCTTTGTGGGCTGATTCTCCAACCTATAATTATGCTATACCTAATGAATTGGCTAAATTTACCCAGACAGAACTTAATAGCAAAACTGAGAGTGATAACATTGCACCGAGCCATCCTCTATTTACTGAAATAGAAGAATTTTTATCTCATTCGTTTAACCTGCGTAATTTTATTTTATTTGATATTGTTAATCTTGTTTGGCAACAAGTAAAAGCTGAAAAAGCAAAACTGGCACAGATCGGATTTGATGATTTACTTTATAATTTACAGCAAGCATTACAAGGTCAAAATCGTGATATTTTGACGACCCAAATTTTACAACAATATCCGGTCGCGATGATTGATGAGTTTCAAGATACGGATCCAGTGCAATACCAAATTTTTGACACAATTTATCATGATCGGCAGCAATCAGGCTTATTGTTTATTGGCGATCCTAAGCAGGCAATTTATAGCTTTCGGGGCGCAGATATTTTTACCTACATTGAAGCGAAAAAATCAGTCGATTACCAATTTACCATGGCAACGAATTGGCGTTCGAGTGCGCATATGGTTAATGGTGTAAACGGTCTATTTAGGCATAAACACCACCCCTTTATTTTTGATGAAATTCCTTTTATAGCCATGAATAGTGCAGCTAAAAATGGCCATAAAGGTTTTTATGTCGATGGACACGAAGTTAACGCGATACAAAGTTATTTATTGCCAGAATCGGTTACCTCAAATAGTGATTATCTGGAATTTTCTGCTGAGTATTGCGCCCAACAAATCACAACATGGCTCGCTAGTGATGCGTATTTTTCCAACGCTGATGCTAAAAAAGATAAAATTAAATCGGCTGATATTGCTATATTAGTCAGAACGGGCAGAGAAGCTGAAATTATTCAGCAAAAGCTAAGTAAACGTAATATTAAAAGTGTTTATCTATCTAACCACAAAAGTGTTTTTGCTTCATTAGAAGCGCGTGAAATGTTGCGAATATTACAAGCAGTCTTAACCCCCACTAATGAAAATTACTTGCGCAGTGCATTAGCGACGCAGTTAATTGGTATGTCAATGAGTGATATCGATTTACTTTCTGCCGAGACAAATAAGTTAGAACTTATTATTGATGAATTTCGCGAATATCAAGCGCTTTGGCTGCGTTATGGCGTATTGGTAACGCTACGTCGTTTAATGAATCATCGCCAGTTAATTGAAAATTTACTCAGTTTACCTGATGGTGAGCGCATCATTACAAACTTCATGCATTTAGGCGAACTATTGCAGGAAATGACTCAAGAGCTTGATACGCCGCATGCATTAATTCGCTGGTTAACCAAGCAGATTAATGAACCAGATCGTAATCTTGAAAACCATGAACAGCGGCTGGAAAGTGATGACAATTTAATTAGTATCATTACGATCCATAAAGCAAAAGGGTTGGAATATCCGATTGTATTTTTGCCTTTTATCGCTTTACATCGTGAATCAGATAGTATGATCTTTCATGACCGTAAAAACTATACGAGTAATTATGCTTATAACGTATCATCAGATATCAAGAGCTTAATTGAGCAAGAGCGATTAGCGGAGGATCTTCGTTTACTTTATGTCGCGCTTACCCGTTCAATTTACCATTGTAGTTTTTCGATTGCCGGATTAAAAAAAGGTAAAGGTAATCAGTTAGCGGTACAGCACTCAGCACTCGGCTATTTATTATTAACGCCAGAGCAAAATGATTACACCGCTCTAGCACATAGTCTCCATCAGTTAGTAAATACAACGGTTGTTAATGTTGAGTTACCGATCCCCGTCTCAACATTAATACCTAGCCAACAAGCGTCGATGGAGCATCTTGCCGCAAATGTCTTTAAGCGTAAACTCGACTATAATTGGCGAGTTACAAGCTACTCTGGATTATTGCAGTCAACGCATTACACTAATAATAAATCGGCGGCCTTATTAAGGGATATTTTGCCATCGTTTGATATTGAAGTACTAGCCGATAATAACCGAGCCACAAATGATGCGATGATTAATAGCCAAGATAATGTTGTTATTTACGATATCCATCACTTTCCGAAAGGGGCTATCGTCGGTACATTAATGCATGAATGCTTTGAAAATAGCGACTTTACTCATCCTGATAGCCAAAATATTGCCGATCATCTAGTCACTAAATTAAACTTGCAACAAACGTGGCTTATGCCGTTAAGTGAATGGTTTTTAGGTGTATTGAAGGCACCGCTATCAGATAACTTATCGCTATCTGACTTATCTGCTAATCAGCGCTTAAATGAGCTGCAATTTTATTTACCGATACGGCAAGATATTACCTCAGCAAGGCTTGATCGCGTGTGTAAGCATTATGACCCCTTATCTCAACAATGTGCTGAACTCGAGTTTTCTACAGTACAAGGCATGTTAAAAGGGTTTATTGATATGGTCTTTGAGTGGCAGGGAAAATATTATATTGCTGATTACAAATCAAATTATTTAGGTCACAGTATCGAGGACTATAACCATCAAGCGATTACATTAGCAATGTGCGAGCACCGTTATGATTTACAGTATCAACTTTACTCATTAGCACTGCATCGTTATTTAACAAGCCGTCTTCCTCATTATCAATATCAGGTACATTTTGGTGGTGTATATTACCTCTTTGTTCGAGGAATGGTTCCTGATGATTCACAACATGGTATTTTTTATACCAAGCCATCACTAAACTTTATTAAAGAATTAGATCAGTTATTTGGTTAGTACCAATGATTATATCTGCTGTATTCTATTTTCCCTATCTGACGAAATTGTTACTAAAATTTTATTATAAAACTAAATATAAATTTTTAAATTTGACCCTTATCACGGTATTAATAACCGATTTTCACTAATATAGACATCTAGCAGACTGATAAAAATTTAATTAATTTTATTTATGCTTATCATTTGCCCAGATCGGCTTAAGAGCAGTTGATAACATCGCAAGAGTAGCCTGTTGATTGGCTAAAATCTTTTTAAATAGTACATAAACTGGGTGTAAGTCTTTATCTAATCAAGATTATTTTACATTAGCAATACGGCAATTTTAATTGCTATAAGTATTATTCCTTTTTCTTTATGATCCAATTTATCTTAGTTATTTCATTCAAATTAAATATATAAAATGGGGAAGTATGATGAAAAAAAAGATGCTACCGTTATCTGTATTAATAAGCTTAATGCTTGTTTCTAATCTAGCTATCACACAAACACTAACGCAAAATAAATACACAATAGAAGAGAAAAAAGTAGGTGACATTACGTTGGTTATTGTTAATAACCCCAATAATGGTGCTGTGTTAGGTATGACCAAAGAGAGTGGAATCAAGCTTATTGAGGTTGAGGATCAAGATGGCACGATTTATGCTTTTAAAGATATGAACGGCAATGGTCAACTTGAACCATGGAAAGATTGGCGATTAAGCGCCGACGAACGTGCTGCTGATTTAGCCAACTCATTAACCAAAGATGAAATTGCGGGATTAATGTTATTTAGTGATCATGAAAGAAATCCACAAGATGGCTTAACGGTTGAACAAAAAAAATATTTGCAAGGTGACAATTTACGTAATGTGTTAAATGCGGGAAGTAATGATGTAAAAGCAACCGTACTTTGGAATAATGATATGCAAGCTTATGTCGAAAGTTTAGTTAAGGACGGCAAAAAAGTAATTCCAGTCAATTTTAGCTCAGATCCACGCCATATTGCCGGATCTGATGCACAATATAATGCTAAAGGTGACGATATTTCAAGGTGGCCATCGACACTAGGTATCGCCGCAACATTTGATCCACAAGTTATGGCGCAATTTGCTAATGTGATGTCTCAGGAGTTTCGTGCCTTAGGTATCACCACCTCTCTAGCTCCCCAAATTGACTTGGCGACCGACCCTCGTTGGCTACGAACCGATGGTACAATGGGCGAAAGTGCTCAGTTAACGGTCGATATGACTAGGGCATATATTGATGCGGCACAATCGACTTTTGTTGATGGTAATGATATTGGTTGGGGAAAAGAATCGATTGTCACCATGGCAAAACATTTTCCTGGTGAAGGAATGGGAGAAAGTGGCAGGGAATCACATATGGAAAGCGGTAAATATGCCGTATATCCTGGCAATAATTTTAACGAACACTTGCACTCTTTTGTCGATGGTGCTTTTCATTTAAAAGGCAAGACACAAAAAGCCGCGTCGGTAATGACATCTTATTCTGTTGCAATTGGTGCGGATGGTAAGCCACTTTTTGGTCAGGCTGTAGGAACATCTTATGATAAAGGTAAATTGGATTTATTGCGTGATCAATTAGGCTATGACGGAGTTATTAGTACTGACTGGTCGGTGACAAAAGTGAGTACCGATCCAGACAACAAATTAAAATTGGGTATGGCGTGGGGTGAGGAGGGTAAAACGGTCGATGAACGGCATTATGCTATTTTAAAAAATGGCACTGACATGTTTGGTGGTAATAATGATAAAGGCCCTGTTTTAGCTGCTTATGATTTATGGCAAGCAGATTATGACCTAGGAAAAAATTTGATTTCTGCCGATGAACGATTTAGACAAAGTGGCCAGAGAATTTCTAAGTTAATGTTTGAAACAGGGCTATTTGAAAATCCTTACTTAGTCCTATCTGAATCAGAAAAAATTGTAGCAAGCCCAGATAAAGTTAAAGCAGGTTATGATGCACAGTTAAACTCTATCGTCATGCTTAAAAACCGTAACAATACCATTAAAGCGGCAGATGATAAGGCCAATTATCAAGATAAAACGGTTTATATACCAAGCTCTATTCGTCACCAATTTAAGACTGTATTCGATGAAGCTTACACCACCAGTGACCCTACTATGGATATCGATACGGCGAAAACTTTCTTTAAAAATGTGCTAACTGATACACCAATCACAAATGACAAAGGAGAGGTAATTGGATTTGCAACACCAGATTTATCTAACGTTGATTTAATTATTATCGGTATGAATAGCCCTGATAGTGGTGGGAACTTTAATCATGCAGGACAAAAAGAAGATGGTTCATTTTACCCATTATCATTACAATATCGCCCTTATACGGCAAACAGTGATGAAGTTCGAAAAAAATCGATTAGCGGTAACATAAATAGTGATGGGACAAAAGAAAACCGCTCTTATTTCGGCCAAACTTCTAATATAGGCAATGAATATGATTTAACGGCTTTTGAACAGGCTTACCAAAAAGCCAGTGATATTAAAAAAGCCACAGGTAAAGCCATTCCAGTCATTGTTGCTTTAAAAGCTAAAAATCCAGTCATTGTTGCTGAATTTGAAGGTAATGCTGATGCAATTTTGACGGGGTTCTCGGTCAGTGATAAAGCGTATTATGACCTTATTGTTGGTAATCATGAACCAAGCGGATTATTGCCATTGCAATACCCACTCAACATGGAAACGGTTGAGGCGCAGTTAGAAGATGTTGGACGAGATCTTAAACCTTATGTCGATGAAGCTGGTAATAAATATGATTTTGCTTATGGTTTAAATTACCAAGGTGTGATTGAGGACATGCGTACGCAAAAATATAAATAATTATTAGCGAGCTTGAGTGATCTTCCCTAAATTAAGGCGACATTAGTCGCCATATTTATAATTCAATAAATGGCTGATATTTAAAGTCGATATTAATTTTTAATCAGAATAATCCTCAAATTCCCATGCAAAATATCGCGATAGCTTTTGAGCTGTTTCTTGCCATGTTTTACAGGTACATTTTTCAATATATTTATTAATCGTTTCGGTTATTTCATCTAAATCGTATTTTCTCACAATCAAAGTATGCCGTAGTATTTCTGGCACCCATTGATGCTTAGAAAGCCATTCTGGAGAGCATACAAATAAGTCAAAATAATCAGCACCATCAGTTTTTGATGAACCTATAGATAGGCTTAGTGTTATGCTAATTAAATTCCCATCCTCAGGAATGTATGAAATATGATCATGATGCATACAATCAATAGCTTTTAAACATATTTTCACTTTTTAATCCTTAATGTTTAGATGACCATTTCCAATTAAAATTGGCTTGCCATTTGGGTTTATTATATAAGTTTCGAAATTAGCTTGTACTCCAGTTACAGCTAGGTTTCCTTTTTTATTTGATGGTGGTCTATAACCTTTTGTTCCATCAGCACTAATCAAACCAGCTTTGCTAGTTGTTTTATAACCATCTCCTACCCATATTTTACCTAATCGATTAGCTTCTTCACGTGTCGTGATACCAATACCATAGTTAACTTCCCCATTATCTCCTTTAACTACTTTTGCTAATATGGGGTCATTCCAAGACATATTGCTTAAGTTTTGATTTTCAAGTTGCTTAAGTAATTTTTCATAATTTGCAGAATTATGTGCCTCATAATAAGTAGCATCCAATTTATAATGAACTTTAGTTTTAACATCGGTTACCATTCGCTTAATTCTAGCATATTTTAATGCGCGCAATGAATGGGCGAAAGGCTCAATTAATGCGCCTAGGAGTAATCCCTCTAATGCGTTTTTTAACCGTCCCTCTGCTGCGCTATCATCAGGGCTAGCTTGTAAATAATCGGTGATATCATTTCTCAAGTAAGAAAATTCTTGAATTAAATTTGATAACCTTTCCTCATGGGGGGCAAAGACCGCGAAATCAGCAACACCGCCAGCAATCATACCTTTGACGAGTGTACCCATCTTTTTTAACGGCTTGATAAATTTTAGGGCTTTAGAGGTAGGAAGAAAACCAACTAAAAACTGACTAACACCGTGAGCAAGCGCTCCTGATATCGTTTCCGATTCAGGCACTTTTGCCAATTTAAGGGGGTTTGTTATTTCAGCGCCAGACACACGCTCCATCGACGCCTTAACAAGTGAAACATCCCAAAGTAAATCCGATACAGATTGCGCCGCATCACGCACACCACCAAGCATTTGCAATGGTACATCATAATACCATGGGCGATACTCTTGCTTTTTATCAAAGACAATATCGACATATTGCGCGTTAGCCGGTAAATCAACATACGCATAGCCATTATTATCTAGATTACCTTGCTTAACGATTGCTCGGCTGCCATTATTAAATAGTGTAAAGGGCTGATTGGGTAATTCTTTTACTGTTATTTCAATCCAGTTTTTGTCATTGCCATAACTAGCAAGCTCACGGGCTTTAACTTCTTCAGGCGTTAAGCGACGGGGTATTTTATTACTAGGGAGTTTTAAAAAGTTCGTTTGCGGCGGCAACATACCGGAACAAGGTTCAACCGGTAATTCAATTAACAGCGCACGCTCAGAGGTTAACGCCTCTTTTAACGCCGCACTAAATTTGACATCATCTTTATTATAGGTGTTACTGCCGTAATATAAGCCTAACTTTTCAAGGGTTGGGTAAAGGTGTTGGCATTGGTCTTGATTATTAACACAGTATTTAACTATTTCATCCATCTGGCTGCTATAGCGATAACGGACGGGCTTAAATTTTGTATAATCAACAATAGTTCTTGGTGGCAATAAGCTACGACGAGAAAACAGGTTATCATTAATTGGTTGTTGTAACTCTTGCCACTCTCGTTTGGTAATTAGCTGGTAATAGTTCATCGGGTTTTATTATTGTTATTATTATTTAGGCGAATAACAATAATCGATTTGATGGATCATGACAAGGTTTGATTTTATCAACATATGGTTCGCTAAATCTTGAAGAGCTTATCCGATAAAAATCTTATTATTATCGAACTAAAAAATAGTAATAGCTTCACATTTTGAGTAAATGAAAATTTATGAGTAATGTAAGTGATTTGGGTTTTAATTGATGATGCTTAGTGAAGTGCCATTAAAAATGGTGGTAGCTTAATTAAGCTACCAAAGTATTAAGCATAAATGCTATGTTAGTAAAGCTCTATTTTAATAAAGCTCTATGTTAATAAAGTACTATGTTAATAAATTTGCCGGATTGATTGTGCATAATGCTTTTGTTATTGAAGATGAAATCCCTTTTCTTTCTAACAGAGATAAAAATACATTAGGGACAAATGCCCAGCCATTACCGCCATTTTGCGCCCACATCTGTTTTAAAAAGAGATCATGACTTAATAATAATTGGTTTTGGTAACCCGATATTATAAGATTATGTACAGCTTCAACAGTTTCATTAACGGTAGGAGACACCCCTTCTTTTGGGAAGGTAATATCTAATCCAATCATATCAAATTCTAACCAGACACCTCGATCAAGAAGTGATTTTTGGTAATCATAATCAATACCCGATGGATCACAGTGAGCGAGTGAGATTTTTTGTGGCTCAACGCCAACATCTTCAATGAGAATATCGAGCACGTCATGGGCAACTCTTAACCAACCTGGTAAATGAACATTAATTGCAATATGTTTATTATTAAGTTGAGCAAGCCCAGCTGCTTGCAAACTATTTTTTTCGTTCACGGTAAAGCTTGGCGAAATACCAATTTCGCCGATTAGCCCTGCTTTGATATTACTGCCGTCTATACCGATTCTTAAATCGCTATCAATTTCTTTCGCGATTATATCAATAGGCCGCTTTATTCTCTCTTGCTCGAATTTTTCAAGATATAATCCCGTTGCGGCAATGATATTGAGGCCGGTTTTTTCAGCGACAACCTTCATGCTCTCAATATCGCGTCCAATTGACGCTGAACCGGTGGCATCAACAATGGTTTTCCCGCCAAATTTTTTAAAATTATTGACTTCATTAACCACATTAATAATCTCTTTTTTAGCCATATTATCAGCACAACAATATGGATCTTGCTTTAACGCCCATTGAATATTGGGCGAAACGTTTTGGTTACAAATTCTAGCGGAAAAGTGATAAAAAGGTTGATCAACCACTGATGATAAATCATTAAATAGATGCTCATGAGGTAAGATTATGCCTAACTCAGATTTTTCGACCGGCCCTAACACGGTTTGTACGTATTGAGTCATGGTGTTTTCCTTATTTAGCGTTAGCAAGTATCTGCGGATTTTTATCTGGAATAGATGTGATAATCGCACCTAACAGTGCAATAAAAGTACCAATAATGGTGACGGTATAAATAGCATTGCCAAGTGCTGGAATTAATAGGTCAATCAACACCGAACCGACTAATTGTCCCGCTGTTGAGGCGACGCCAAGTAATAATAAGCCCAGTCCTCTTACCAAAATGGCCATTAAAGCGATTGACATTAATCCCAGTGGCCCACCTAAGTACATCCACCAAACATCGGGTAATAAAAAGCTTGTTTTTCCTAAAGCAATTCTAATGCATAACATGATAGTAAGTGCAGTAAATCCAACCATAAAGTTCCACGTAATTGATACCATCATTGAGCCGGTTGTTTCGGCAATAGTGGCGTTACCTGCTGGTTGCCAACCGGCAAGTAAACCAGCTAGAAAAGGTAAAATAGCAAGTAGTAACAAGTGAGGTTCATTCCATTGAGGAGAAACCACCAGTAACGTGGCAATAAGAGCGAAAATAGCACCAGAAACTCGTAGCAAGGTAAATGGTTTTTTATCCGGCACGCCAATACCAAATCGGTCACAAAGCAAACCAGATAGCAGCATGGCGCAAATTAATGATGTTTGAAATGTAGCAATACCTAAATAACTCGCCGAAGCGCCTTCGGAAAAAACAACCATTGCGCCACATAACCCAGCAAACCAATTCCACAGTGGAACTTTTCTAGCTTTGATTAAAGCGGGAATCGATGAGATTTGTCTACGATAAGTGTGATTACTCATAATAATGGCGAACATCACAACTAACCCGCTCGCAAAGGAAATTACCGCACACAAATTACCATCTTGAACATATTCACCCAGTTTGCCATTGACGGCTGACTGCATTGGCGACAACATGCCAGCTCCTATTGTTGCAAGCATTAAAAGAGGTATTGCTAACGCATTTTTATTTTTCATTTTCCCTCCTAATTGGTCTATTTATTCGGTTTTGCTAATGGCTTGTAAAATATTTAGCCACAGTTGTGAATAACTTTCCCACTGCAAAAATTGTGGGCTTCCCCAGTGAGGTGCGCAATCACTGGTAAAACAAGCGACACGACCTTTTTGATATTTACCGACAACAATTAAAGGATCGCCATTAATTTCAACAACGGTTTCTGCCTTTTGTTTTGCCATAACTTTGTTATAGCCAAGAAAAATAGGCCAGTTATCACTAATATTTTTTAATAAGGTATGGTTATTTAATACGGTTTTCGGTCTGATTCCTTCTGGGCATTCAACGCGGTCATCATGAGGAAACATTTCAATAGGCAGAGCATCGGCAAGTTGCGAGTTACGCCAGTTACCTTTTCCTTCTATGCCCATAAAAGTCAGGTAACCACCGATCATTAATAATCCGCCACCATTTTGGGTATATTCTTTGATTAAGTTCAAGGCATTAGGTGTTTTTTCTAAGCCATAAAATGTGTTGTTTGGCAGTAAAAAAGTATTGCTGCCTATATCGCTAATCACAATAGCGTCATATTGGTTTAGCTCCTGCAAAGAGGTTGGGAAGTTGATCAATACTTCGTGAGCCGGCATGTAAGTGATATCAATAGCAGCTTTTTTTAAACAGTCTAATAAAAAGGTAGCACCTTCTTCGTATCGACTCGAGGTAAAACTGTCATATCCTTTAGTATGAATCATGTGAATATGCCATGATTCGCCAATAAATAAAATTTTCATACATTACTCCTTACTTTAAATAAAGGTTTTAGGGATAACTTTGTTGATGTTTTGATTGATTCTATCTAAGACCATTTGATGGTGTGGCATACCTGATGCCGAATCGGTTTCAACAGCTAGTGAGGCAAAGGCTGAGGCATATTGCAATGAATACAGTAGTGCTTTACCTTGCGCTAAAGAGGCGGCAAAAGCACCATTAAACGCATCGCCTGCGCCAGATGTGTTTTTTACAACAGCAGGATAAGCGGGGGAAAAAATAAATTGTTCACCGTCAAAACATAGTGCACCTTTGGCGCCTAAGGTAATAATGACGATTTTCACTCCCATTTGGTAGATTTTTTGTGCCGCTTTTTGGGCACTTTCTATGTCGCTAATATGAACTTTTGATATCAGTGTTGCCTCAGTTTCATTTGGGGTAATAATATCAATATCAGAAAGCAAATTAAGTAAAGAGTCGTTGTAAGGTGCCGGGTTTAAAATAACTTTTACATTATTCTTCCTGGCAATGTCGATTGCCCGTTTTATGGCGTTAATATTTGTTTCAAGCTGTAACAACATGACCGTAGAATTTTTTATTTCATCTTCAAGATAGTCTACTTCGCTGTTAGTTATCTCCATATTTGCACCTGGAGAGATCGAGATACAGTTCTCGCCTGATTCATTAGATACGAGTATGACGGCGCAGCCAGTTTTGCTTTTTACTGATTCAAATAATTTATAGTTACTAATCTTTGAGTTTTCAAAGTATCGCTTGGCATAATGATTAAATTCATCTTGCCCTATTTTCGTAACAAAATAGACATCAGACAGCGAGCAACTTGCTGCTAATGCTTGATTGGCACCTTTTCCACCAGGAGAGAAAGAAGAATACAATGCTAGAACAGATTCTCCTGGTGCCGGTAGGTGAGGGACGATATTGGTGATATCCACATTAAATGATCCCAAAATAAATACGTGATTATGCATATTTTTTAGCCTTTGAGTATTGATAGATTGCTCGTTTAATTGAGGGTAATTAATTAAATCTTGTAATGATATTGAATCAAAAATTTGAGAGTTAAGTATTGCTCCGCCGTGGTGTCTTTTGATATAACCTTCAATCTCTAATTCGGATAAATCATTACGAACCGTCTCTGTTGTCACCTTTAATTGCTCGGCCAATTTTTTAACTTGAACAATTTTTTGCTTTTTAAGAAAATTCATTATGTTGGCTTTTCTTTCTATTTTTAGCATACCTTGACCCTTATGGTTTAATTCAATCATAGATTGATTTATTAATGCTCGTTGTGATGAAAATCATTGTTTAGTTCCTAAAACAAAAACAAAACAAAAAATAACCAAAAATAACCAAATTATTAAGTAAATAGCTATTAGTGTTGGCATGTTATATAGCGCGAATCTTAGGTGAGCTAGGTCAAACAATTCTTATAACCATAAATAATGCTCGTTTGTCGTCATATAAAAAAAGGTTATGTTTATTATTATTTTCTATAAAAATGGTGCCTATAGTGATAAAGTTTCGCCTTATTTGTTCAATTAGGAAAGTATTATGCCGCGCCGTCAGCACCCCATAATTCGCTTTTATTTTAAAATTGGGTTAATTCCTCAGATTTTATTCGGTTTAATATTAGGAATAACGCTCGCGATAGTCTCTAAAGATGCCGCAATGACGGCTGGCGTATTAGGTCGCCTTTTTATTAATGCATTAAAATCGGTGGCGCCGATACTCGTGCTAGTGCTTGTTATTTCCTCTATTGCTAATCATCAACATGGCAAAAAATCAAATATTAATATATTGATGATTCTTTATTTTGTCGGCATGATGTCAGCGGCGCTTTTAGCTACTTTTGCTAGCTTTTTATTCCCGTCAAAAATAACACTTGCAGAAAATATTCAAGAAATAGGATTAAGCCCTCCGAGTGGCGTACAAGAAATTTTAACCACATTACTCGGACGCATGATTGACAATCCTGTTAATGCGCTTGTTCAAGCAAACTATATCGGATTAATTATTTGGGGAGTCGGGATCGGTTTAGCATTACGCCATGCTAATCAAACAACCAAAATTATGATGTCTGATCTATCCTATGCCATTTCATTTATTGTCAGGATTATTATTCGTTTTGCTCCTTTAGGTATCTTAGGTTTGGTTGCGTCAACGCTAGCTGAAACAGGTTTCGGCGAATTGATAAATTATGCTCATTTATTACTAGTATTAGTCAGTTGTATGCTAATTGTTGCTTTGGTGATTAATCCATTGTTAGCGTTTTTGGTTATGCGTAAAAATCCATATCCTTTAATCTTAGTTTCATTAAAAGATAGTGCGATTCCTGCTTTTTTTACCCGTAGCTCAGCGGCTAATATTCCGGTTAATATGGAAATTTGTAAGAAATTAAAAATGCATGAGGATACTTACTCTGTGGCAGTGCCACTAGGGGCTGCAATTAATATGTCAGGTGCCGCAGTCACCATAACAGTATTAACACTTGCAACGGTTTATTCCATGGGAATTGTTGTCGATATTTATTCTGCTGTTTTACTCTGTATCGTTGCCTCGGTATGCGCTTGCGGTGCATCAGGTATCGCGGGTGGCTCTTTGTTGCTTATACCCGTCGCATGCAGTATGTTTGGTATTCCTAACGAAATTTCGATGAAAGTGATTGCTATTGGTCTTACCCTTGGCGTAATTCAAGACTCGGTTGAAACTGCACTGAACTCTTCCAGTGATATTGTCTTTATTGGGGCAATATCTTCTGCAATTAATAATAAAGATAATACGAACGCCTAATATTTTAAATCCTTATCTTATTCATAGGGTATCTTTTAACATCGCGATATTATAAAAATATTGGCTTTCCTATTTTAGCTGTATATAATTACATGGTCTGTATAAAAAAACAGGGAAATAAAATATGAAACCACTTACAGAGCGGCAACAACAAATTTATGATTTAATTCGAACCCATATTCAGGCAACGGGAATGCCTCCAACTCGTGCAGAAATTGCGACCCAGCTAGGTTTTCGTTCAGCTAATGCGGCAGAAGAGCACCTTAAAGCCTTAGCTCGCAAAGGAGCAATTGAAATGATCGCGGGATCGTCGCGCGGTATTCGTTTGCTACTTGAAGATGAAGTTGAAGATGGATTACCACTTATTGGTAGAGTTGCTGCGGGATCGCCTATTTTAGCGCAAGAGCATGTTGAAGGGCATTATCAAGTCGATCCAACACTGTTTAAGCCAAGTGCCGATTTTCTATTACGTATTAATGGCATGTCAATGAAAGATATTGGCATTTTAGATGGTGATTTACTGGCGGTGCATAAAACACAAAATGCACTCAATGGTCAGGTTATTGTTGCCCGAATCGGCGAAGAAGTTACAGTAAAACGATTAGAAAAAAAAGGGACAAAAATTCGCTTAATCGCTGAAAATACCGAGTTCTTGCCGATCGAAGTTGACTTACAAAAACACGATTTTTCTATTGAAGGATTAGCTGTGGGTGTGATTCGTAATGGGTCATGGATGTAATTATTAATAACTTGAGCTAAAATAGCTTAAATTTATTAGAGCGGGGAGCTTTGAAATGTGGTTATTTTGGCTATATGAAGTGTTGGGTTTTCTTGCGGTTGTAATCGCCATTGTAATATATTGCCATTGGCGTAAAATCGGTTTTTGGTCATTTATTTGGCGACAATTAAAATGGGTGGCGCTAGCGATTGTTGCGGTGTGGCTAATTATTACCATCCTATGCTGGACTCATTTATACCATGCAACACAATGTTATTTTAGAGGTGTGAGCATGAAAGCGAATACAAAATATTCTATTTATTTAGGTGAATGCCAGATTGAAACGCCAAGAGGTTCATATATTCCAATTGATAGAACCCGTTCATTGCCTGATGGTAGCAAATCTGGTGACGATGAGAGTGATTTATACTTCGGTGAATAAAAAGTTGAGTAAAAAAAGCGACATTAATGCCGCTTTCTTTATTAGAGCTGCCAGCGCAACCAAGTAAATAATATGTTACCTGTATTTTTTTTAACACCAGGGACATAAGCACTTTGTACCGATAAACGGTCATATTCAACCGAAAATAGTGGTAGCGGGGCGGGGAATGGGATCCAGTTATAATCTTTACGCGCAGTAACACTTAATGTATAACCAATGCCAATTCGCCATTTTTCGCTATTACCTGGTCGCCAATACGTTTGGTAAGCATAGCCACCAATTGGTTCGATAACATTATGTGAATCTTGGAATTCCATAACATAAAGCGCATGCCAATCGCCTTCCTGATCAAAGCGATAAACTCCTGCGCCAATACCCCAAGGCCTTTCATTATAGCTATCTATTTTGTCTTTATCGTAAGTTGCTCGGTTATGCCATGTATTAGCTGGAATATACAATTCATACTTATCTGAGTTCCACGTCTCAGATAAGCTATTTTTTACTGCTTGCCACCAACTGATATCAGCCTCTTCAGCTGATGCGAATAAAGGGAACAAAAACAAAAAAACTAATAGGTATTTTTTGGGCATATCAACTCTTTTTAGTGTAATAGGCATGTCTAATACTGCATATTTTAATGCTATTATCCATTTTGTGAAGTAAAATTATAATAGTTAGGCGCATTTTTTTATTTATGCCCAATTATTTAAGTCACTGTAGTGTAGAGCTTAATCTGGCTACATCATAACCTGTTGGGGTTTGATGAATACGTAGCCCAAACTCGGGAATAATAGCAAAAATATGGTCGAAAATATCGGCTTGAATATTTTCATATACAAGCCATTGAGTCGTATTAGTAAATGCGTAGATTTCAAGCGGTAATCCATTTTCGGTTGGTGATAACTGACGAACCATTAATGTCATGTTTTGATTAATTTGCGAATTATCACGTAAATATGCCTCTAAATATGCTCGAAATGTACCTAAATTAGTTAAACGTCTAGCATTGATTTCATCATTTACACTAATATGATTGGTATTATTGTAATGTGTTATTTCAGCAAGTTTATCTTCAATATAAGGTGCAATAAGTTGTAATTTTTTTAATTTTTCACACTCATTGGTAGCCAAAAAGTGGACACTTGTGGTATCAATATAGATACTCCTTTTTATTCGACGGCTACCCGATTCAGTCATGCCTTGCCAATTTTTGAATGAATCAGAAATAAGGGCATAAGTAGGGATGGTTGTAATTGTTTTGTCCCAATTCTGTACTTTAACTGTGGTTAAATTAATATCAATTACATCACCATCTGCGCCATACTTTGGCATTTCAAGCCAATCCCCTACATTAAGCATTTTATTCGCAGATAACTGGATACCGGCGACCAGCCCTAATAAAGGATCTTTGAATATTAGCATTAATACTGCAGTCATTGCGCCGAGGCCGCTTAGCAGTAACAATGGCGATCGATTAATCAGTAATGAAATGGCCAAAATAGTAATGAAAATTGACATTATGATTTTAATACTTTGAATAATGCCACGAATAGGTAATCTTTTTACTAAACCATTACGCTGTGAGAGACTAAGACAAGTATCTAAAATGGCAAAGAGCGACAAAGTGATTGAAATTAATATCCAAATTTGAGAGGCAATAATAAGTATTTCTTGTAGAAGTTCACCATTATTTAGCCAAAGTCTTGCTTGCATATAAACTAATAAACCTTGTAAAGCATAGGCTAGGCGATTAAATACTTTATGTTCGATTAAATAGGTACACCAGCTATTGCCCGCATAACGATAACTAAAGCTTTTAAGTAATATTTTATGGACAATGACGTAAACAAGAAAGGCGATAAAAATAATCAGGCACAATATTAGACCAAGTGCAATATAGTGGGAAAATTGAACATTATATTGCTTGAGTAAATCGATAAGATAATTTTGCATTACGCCATCTACTCCTTATTGCTGGTGGTGAATTACCGACGCTATTACTATTTAAAGTGCTAGCTAGATAAATAAATAAATAAATAAATAAAGGATACATTGAGATGCTATTTTTTCTTTTAAACTAACTTATAGCGCGCTTATCTACATCGTAAATTAAATCGCAAATTAATTTACCAATAAAATACCATCAATTTTTGGATAAATATCTTAATACCTTACCTATTTTTATTAGTTATGTAAATAAAACAATGGATTAATTATATTGATAAAAATTTATTGACAAACACTTGAAATTTAATTAAGCGGACATATCTATTTAGCAATGCAAAGGTTTAAGTATTTGAAATATTTGAACCAAATTATTGCTAACGGAGATTAAATATGCGGTTAGATAAATTAACAAACAAGTTTCAACAGGCATTAGCTGATGCACAATCCATGGCTTTAGGTAAAGATAATCAATATATTGAGCCTGTGCATGTATTAGCGGCAATGCTAAACCAAGATGGAAGCAGTGTTAAACCATTGCTAGCTTCTGCTGGAGCCAATTTAAATGTACTACAACGAGAATTGACACAAGCAGTTGATAAACTACCCCAAGTGCAAGGTGTGGGCGGAGAGATCATTCCATCGCAAGATTTTATTAGGCTCTTAAATCTGTGTGATAAGTTAGCACAAAAAGGGGGTGATAGTTATATTTCATCTGAATTATTTATTTTAGCAGCCTTCGAAGATAAAGGTATATTAGCTGATATTTTAAAGCGTTCAGGTATAACTAAAGATAAATTTACTCAAGCGGTCAATCAAGTAAGAGGAACTGATAACGTGAATGATGCCAATGCCGAAGACCAGCGTGATGCGCTAAAAAAATATACTATTGATTTAACGGAAAGAGCAGAACAAGGTAAACTTGATCCGGTCATTGGTCGTGATGAAGAGATCCGCCGGACCATTCAAGTACTACAACGTAGGACTAAAAATAATCCAGTATTAATTGGTGAACCGGGTGTAGGTAAAACAGCAATAGTTGAAGGGTTAGCGCAGCGAATTGTTAACCATGAGGTACCAGAAGGATTACGTAGTAAGCGTGTTTTGTCGCTCGATATGGGCGCCTTAATTGCAGGTGCAAAATATCGTGGCGAGTTTGAAGAGCGTTTAAAAGCCGTGTTGAAAGATATTGGCAAAGAACAAGGTAATGTGATCCTTTTTATCGATGAAATTCATACTATGGTTGGGGCAGGTAAAAGCGATGGTGCGATGGATGCAGGTAACATGTTAAAACCCGCTCTAGCAAGAGGTGAGCTACACTGCGTCGGTGCGACAACACTTGATGAATACCGTCAATATATTGAGAAAGATCCTGCATTAGAGCGTCGATTCCAAAAAGTGTATGTCGCAGAGCCAACGGTTGAAGATACCATTGCTATTTTACGCGGATTAAAAGAGCGTTATGAACTACATCATCGCGTGCAAATAACCGATCCAGCTATTGTTGCCGCTGCGACGTTATCGCACCGTTATATTTCCGACCGTATGCTACCGGATAAAGCCATTGATTTAATCGATGAAGCGGCGTCGAGTATTCGTATGCAGATGGATTCAAAACCGGAGTCATTAGACCGGTTAGAACGAAGAATTATTCAACTTAAACTAGAGCAACAAGCGCTCAAGAAGGAGGTCGATGATGCGAGCAAAAAGCGTCTTGAGATGCTCAATGAGGAGCTCTCTGAGAAGGAAAAGGAGTATGCTTCACTTGAGGAAGAGTGGAAGTCAGAGAAGGCTGCAGTTTCGGGCACTCAAGCTATCAAAGCAGAATTGGAAAAAGCGCGAACTGAGTTAGAACAAGCACGCAGAGCCGGTGATTTAAATAAAATGTCAGAGCTGCAATATGGCAAAATTCCTGAACTTGATAAACAACTGGCTTCGGCGACACAGCTTGAAGGTAAAACTATGAAGCTGCTACGAAACGAAGTGACCGATCATGAAATTGCTGAAGTATTGGCAAAAGCGACTGGTATTCCTGTGTCAAGAATGTTAGAGAGTGAAAAAAGCAAATTACTGCATATGGAAGAGGCATTGCACCAACGTGTTATAGGGCAAAATGAAGCTGTTATTGCCGTAGCAAATGCAATTCGCCGTAGCCGAGCCGGGCTTTCTGACCCAAATAAGCCGATTGGTTCCTTTTTATTTTTAGGGCCAACAGGGGTGGGTAAAACGGAGCTTTGTAAATCATTAGCAAACTTTATGTTTGACAGTGAAGATGCGATGGTGCGTATTGATATGTCTGAATTTATGGAAAAACACTCTGTCGCCCGTTTAATTGGTGCGCCTCCAGGGTATGTTGGCTATGAAGAAGGTGGTTATTTAACTGAAGCAGTAAGACGTAGACCGTACTCGGTGATCTTACTTGATGAAGTTGAAAAAGCACATCCAGATGTATTTAATATTTTATTGCAAGTACTTGATGATGGACGGTTAACCGATGGTCAAGGTCGAACAGTTGATTTTCGTAATACTGTAATTATTATGACATCTAATTTAGGATCTGATTTGGTACAAGGTCAAATTGAACTAACTTATGACGAAATGAAAGCACTCGTTATGACCGTTGTGACTAAACATTTTAGGCCTGAGTTTATCAATCGAATTGATGAAACAGTAGTATTCCACCCACTTGCGCAAGAAAATATTAAGGCAATTGCGAAGATTCAATTAGCGCGAGTAGATAAGCGTCTTGAAGAGCGGGGCTATGAAGTCGAGGTTTCGGATACGGCGTTAGAGTATATCGCTAAAGTTGGCTTTGATCCTATTTATGGTGCTAGACCGTTAAAACGTGCGATACAACAGGAAATTGAGAATCCTCTTGCACAGCAGATATTATCAGGACAACTTATTCCAGGTAAAAAAATCCATCTTGATTTAGTTAATGATAATATTGTGGCAAAGCAATAAATTCGTTATTAATGATAAAACCGGCCTAGTCGCCGGTTTTTTTATATAATAGAGGGGGATTAGCACTTCTATTGTAAGAATATTTAACTCATAATCGTTAAACTCATTTTCGTTTTCACTATTTTTTAATACTCTTCGCATAATAAAAAAATTAATAAAATAGGTTATTAAGGTATATAATTATGTACTAGATAAATAATTTGATTTAATTGCAACGGTCGTTAAGGTCTATTTTGAATTCATCTCAAAAACAGCAAAACTATAGCGAACTACTCACTCAGCCCGTTGAGCAGTTTTTGCTATACCTTAAATCCGAAAAACAATTAAGCCTCAATACTCAAATCAATTATCGCCGCCAGCTTTATGCACTAATTAAACTAGCAAATGAAGTTGAAATTACCTGTTGGCAGAATGTTGATTCGTCAGCAGTTAGGTTAATGATTGGGCGGAGTAAACGCGAGGGATTAAACGCGAGTAGCTTAGCGCTACGGCTATCGGCATTGCGTAGCTTTTTTAATTGGATGGTAAAGCAAAAACAGCTTAATGCTAATCCTGCTAAGGGGGTATTAAACCCAAAACAGGGGCGACATTTACCTAAAAATATTAATATTGATGATATTAATCAACTATTAGATATTAAATATAATGATCCCTTGTCGGTAAGGGATCGAACTATGCTAGAGCTAATGTATGGCTCTGGTTTGCGTTTATCTGAGTTAGTTAATTTAAACTGTAAAACCTTAAATTTACTTGATGCTGAGGTTAGAGTTATTGGTAAAGGTAACAAAGAGCGAAAATTACCATTAGGGCGAGAAGCAATTAAGTGGCTACGCCACTGGTTATCTATACGTGATTTATTATCTCCACAAGATGATGCACTGTTTATCTCCAAGTTAGGTAAACGTATATCTCCCCGTAATGTTGAAAAACGTTTTGCGCAATGGGGGATCAAGCAAGGGTTAAGTGCCCACATTCATCCGCATAAATTACGTCACTCCTTTGCTACCCATATGTTAGAGTCTAGCGGTGATTTACGGGCGGTGCAAGAGTTACTCGGACATGCAGACTTATCAACGACACAGGTTTATACCCATTTAGATTTTAGCCATTTAGCCAATGTTTATGACTCCGCTCATCCACGCGCCAAAAGAGGAAAATAGCTATGCATTTTTATCGCTCATTAAGCCCGATCAAAGCGATTACTTTCGATCTTGATGATACATTATATGACAATGCGCCTTTTCTTAAACAAGCAGTTGAAAAAATGATGGCAGCCGTCAGGCAAGTTGATGGTTTACAAGATGCCGAGCTAGCGGAATATGATCAAGTGAAGCAAGCTATACTGCTTGATAAACCAGATATTTATCATGATGTTTTTGCCTGGCGAGCAGAATCAATTCGTCGCTTTTTAAAGGTAAAAGGTATTAAAGATCAGCGACAAATTAATCAAATTACCGATCAGGCAATGGACAATTTTGTTTTTTGGCGCAATAAAGTTATTGTGCCAGAAGCGTCACTAGCAATATTAGCTGCGTTAGCTGAAACCTATCCTTTAGCTGTTATCACTAATGGCAATGCTGATATTAATCAAATTGGCTTGCAATCGTATTTTAAATTTGCCCTACGAGGGGGCGCAGACGGTTTATCCAAACCATTTGCAGACATGTTTAAGTTAGCCGCTAAAAAATTACAGCTACCAATAGGGAGCATTTTACATGTTGGCGACCATTTATATGCCGATGTACAAGGTGCGATTAATAGTGGTATGCAAGCATGTTGGATAAATGAATCGGGTATTGATATTTACCAGCACGACGATGCCACTGTATTGCCCCATCTAGAGATCAAGCAATTGTCAGAATTAAATAGTTTGCTATAATGCATGTATAAAAAAACAGTAATGAATAATTGACTTGCAAACGGACATTAATGTAGGGACTATGAAAGCATCTTTACTCGCTCAGCTAAATCAAGAACAACAAAATACAGTTACAACCGATAGCCAGTATACTTTAGTATTAGCTGGAGCAGGGAGTGGCAAAACCCGGGTGCTGGTTCATCGAATCGCCTGGTTATGCTTAGAGAAACATTATCAAGCTGGCTCAATTTTTGCTGTAACATTTACCAATAAAGCTGCGGCAGAAATGCAGGAACGTATTAAATCTTTAATCGGTGAAGCGCATTTCAATGGTATGTGGGTCGGAACATTCCATGGGCTTGCACATCGTTTACTACGCATTTTTGCTAAGCAAGCAGGTTTACCTACTAATTTTCAGCTAATTGATAACGATGATCAAAATCGCTTAATTAAACGAATTTTTAAAGAACGTAAAATTGATGAAAAACAGTGGTCATCGAAAGAGTGCAGTGCGTTTATTTCTACACAAAAAGAGCATGGGCTAAGAGCTAAGGATATTGCTATTGATGATCCTAAAAGCGCCATGTGGCAGAAAATTTATATTGATTATCAAGCCATATGTGATCGAGTTGGTTATGTCGATTTTTCTGAAATAATTTTAAGAACTTATGAATTACTAAAAACCAACCAAGAAGCGTTAACCTATTGCAATCAACGCTTTACTAATATTTTGGTCGATGAGTTTCAAGATACCAACTATATTCAATATCAATTAGTTAAAATTTTAGTTGGGCAAACCGCGAATGTGATGATTGTTGGTGATGATGATCAGTCTATTTATAGCTGGCGCGGGGCTAATGCTGATAATTTACAGCTATTTATTAATGACTATCCTGAGACCGAAATTATTCGTTTAGAACAAAATTACCGTTCAACTGGCAGTATTTTACAGCTGGCTAATGCACTTATTACTAATAATAGTAATCGATTAGGTAAAAATTTGTGGACTGAAAGTGAGCAAGGCCAAGCAGTTGCTGTTTATGTTGGATTTAATGATATTGATGAAGCGCGTTTTGTGGTTGGTCAAATTAAAAAATTGCATGAAGATAATACTCATTATCGAGATTGTGCCATTTTATATCGTAATAACGCTCAGTCGCGTTTATTAGAAGATACTTTATTGCAAACAGGCATTCCTTATCAAATTTATGGCTCTATTCGCTTTTATGAACGGCAAGAAGTTAAATTAGCACTGGCTTACTTGCGTTTACTGCATGACCATAATAATGATAATGCGTTTGAATTAGTTGTTAATACCCCCACTCGAGGTATTGGTGAGGTTACCCTAAATAAAATCCGCCAGCTAGCGCGCTCGCACAATCAATCAATGTGGCAGACAACGATTCAAGCAATTGCGATGAAAGCAATTACACCAAGGCAAAGTTCAGGTTTAGCCCGATTTATTGAATTGATACAGTCTATTTATCAAGATGTGGAGTCGTTGCCATTTTACCAGCAGCTAGAACAGATCACTAAAGTTTCGGGTATTTATGAAATGTACGAGCAAGAGGCGGGCATAAAAGGCCAATCAAGGCTAGAAAATTTAGATGAATTAGTCAGTGCTGCTGAGCAGTTTTATCAGCAGTATGATAAAGATAGTAGTCAGCAAATTAACCAAGATGAATTGATTGATGTGCAAAGTAATACGTTAAATGTATTAGAACTATTTCTTGCTTATACGTCATTAGAAGGCAAAGAGAATAAAAATAATACTGATAGTGTACAGTTAATGACGCTACATTCGGCTAAAGGTTTAGAATTTGATCACGTGTTTATTGTCGGTTTAGAAGAGGGCATTTTTCCTGCTCAACGTTCAATTACTGACCCTCAAAAAATGGAAGAAGAACGTCGGCTTGCATATGTAGGTATTACCAGGGCACGTAAACATTTAACCTTAACATTATCCGAGCTACGACGTCTGTATGGTAAAGAAGAACGTAATTTGCCTTCGCGCTTTTTAGCTGAGTTACCACCGGAGTTGCTACAAGACTTAAGCTATCGACGAGCGATTACTTTTGCCAAATCATCATCTGACGATGTACTTAATGGCGAAGAACAACAAAAACAATTTTTGGATGAGCGAAAAGCATCATTTATTAAAAGCCAATCAAATAATCAAGGTTATACTTTGGGGCGGAAAGTGGTACATAAGCGTTTTGGCGAAGGTACGATTGTTAATCTTGATGGTGAAGGGGAGCACAAGCGCGCACAAATTGCTTTTGTAAATGAAGGTGTTAAGTGGTTAGTCATAAAATTAGCAAACTTAACTTTGTTATAATTGAATATAGCGATTGATAAAATAAATATAAAAACGTTAAAATAGTGACAGTATGTTGTTAATTCTTTCTATTTTATGTGATGTATCTTAGCGTATTTATATTTAGCGATTAGTTTTTCTGTTTATTTAGCGGTTAATGTTATCGCTAAATTGGTTTTGGAACGATTAATTATCTAAGTTATCACGGTTTATCTAAACCATAGTTCAAACTGGAATTATTTATTATGCGTTTTAGTGCTTTTTTTTGTGCTGGATTGTTTTTATTGGTGATTAACATGTTAAATGTACAGGCAAAAAATGTGTTTGGTCTTTACGAAAAAGTCAGATTAGTTGAAATAGATGGACTCATTATTAAAGCTAAGCTTGATACCGGGGCATTAACATCATCATTTGGGGCAACTGATATTCATTTTTTTGATCGAGATGGTAAAGAGTGGGTTCGGTTTAAGCCACAAATAGAAGGACGAGATTCAGCTTTTATCGAAAAGCCTCTTATTCGTCATAGCAAGATAAAAACACGTAGTGATGATCTGCGAGATGATGAAGATAAGCTTCATTCTAAGCGTCCGGTGGTTATGTTAAATATTTGTTTTGATGGCGTTGTCTATCCAACTGAAGTTAACTTAACCGATCGTTCTCGTTTCATTTATCCTCTTTTGCTTGGTAGCTCTGCATTAGTTCAATTTAAAGCGATGGTCGACCCTAGTCTAAAATATCAATCAACAATGACTAAATGTGAATTTTAATTATAAATAGGTAAATACTTATATGCGTTCTTTAACTCTGCACCTAAAAATCGCTATTACTATTTTGCTTGCACTTGGTGTTGCAATCATTGGTTATCAAATCTTTGTCTTAAAAACACCATTAACCGAAAGCGAAGTCGATAATCTATGGACGATTGATGCCAAGATTAATTTTGAAGTAAATGGCTCGAAGCCTGTTAATGTTGAACTCTATATTCCGCCTAAAAGTGGTGATTATAGTGTGTCTAATGAGCTATTTTTAGCGAGTGGCTATGGGCAAAATATTACTAATCAGCAGTTTAATCGTTTAGTTACATGGTCAGCCAGGTCGGTATCCGGTCAACAAACGCTATTTTATCGATTAAATTTGACTAAGCGTTTTTCTGATGAAATTGAAAATAGCGTAAGAGGTGATATATGGCGTGCGCCAATTGCTGTAGCTGGGCCAGAAAAAGTTGCGGTAGAGAAGTTAGTCAAAGAAATCCGTAGCAAATCAGCTAATGTTGCAACGTTTATAACCACTACAATTAACATGATCAATGATACAAGTAATAGTGATGTACAACTGCTTTTAAATAATAATAATTCGATTGAAAATAAAGTGAAAGTAATTGAATTAGTCTTATCTCAAGCCTATATCCCGATCCAACAAGCACACACGTTACTACTAAGTAAATCGACTAATCAGACGCCAATATTGTGGATACGTAGTTATATTCAAACCAATAAATCGATTGATAATCGCGATAGTAGCAACAATGGTGATGGCGGTAGTTGGTATTACTTTAATCCAATTAATGGCGATGTTGGCCTACCTGATGATCAAGTTGTTTGGTGGGTTGGTAGTAATAACATTGTTAATGTTGAAAATGGCAGTAAAGTCAGAGTTAATTTTAGTTTAGATAAAAGCGAACTGACCGCGATTAATTTGGCTAAATTAACGGCTGAAGGCAACAGTTTAACTGAATATTCTTTCTACACCTTACCAATTTCAACTCAATTAGCTTACCAAATCATGCTGATGATCCCCTTTGGTGTGTTAATTATATTGTTATTGCGTAATGTAGTCGGCGTTAATACACTTGGCACTTTTACTCCCGTTTTAGTTGCCTTAGCATTTAGAGAGACAGGGCTTGTTTTTGGCGTAGTATTTTTCTCTATTATCGTATTTTTTGGTCTATTATTGCGCTCTTATTTAGAACATTTAAAATTGCAAATGTTACCCAGATTATCAATTGTGCTAACCTTTGTTGTACTATTAATTATTTTTGTCGGCTTATTTAGCCATAAACTAGGTCTTGAGCGAGGATTATCAATATCGCTTTTCCCAATGGTTATTTTGACGATGACTATTGAGCGTTTATCAATTACTTGGGAGGAACGTGGCGCTAGTTTTGCGTTAAAGGTGGCAATCGGAACATTGATAACGGCATCAATTGCTTATGCCGTCATGGGTTATCAACCTTTGGCTTATTTAGTCTTTACCTTCCCAGCTATTTTACTATTGCTAATTGCTTTCATGTTAGCAATGGGCCGTTATCGAGGGTATCGATTACTTGAGTTATTCCGTTTTAAAGCGATGTTAAAATAGTGAGCAATAAATATGATCTCGTTGATTAAAACTTGGAAAAAGCTAAACGAAAAAGGCATTATGGGGATTAATCAGCGTAATGCTGATTATATTTTAAAATATAATAATCGACATAATTATCCATTAGTTGATGATAAAATTATAACGAAACAGCGCGCAATAGCCGCTGGAATAAGTGTACCTGAGCTATATGGTGTTATCCGGACTGAGCACGATATTTCAAAATTTGAGCAGATTGTAAAAAATCATAATGATTTTGTGATTAAGCCAGCGCAAGGTTCTGGTGGGGATGGCATTATTGTTATTGCTGATAGATATGACAAAGATCGCTATAAAACAATATCAGGCCGTTTGCTGCGCAAGAGTGAAATTGAATATCAATTATCAAATATTATTACCGGGCTTTATTCTCTAGGTGGTATGCGGGATACAGCTATTATTGAGTATCGAGTTAAGCCTGACCCAATATTTAAAAGTATCAGCTACGAAGGTGTACCAGACATTCGCATTATCGTATTAATGGGTTATCCTATTATGGCGATGTTACGTCTGCCAACACGACAGTCAAATGGTAAGGCTAACTTACACCAAGGCGCAATAGGGGTCGGCGTGGATTTAGCTACTGGCATAACACTAAATGGTTCTTGGTTTAATGAGCAAATTAAACGTCACCCTGATACCGATAATATTGTAAGTAATATTCAGCTACCGTTATGGCAAAAATTTATTTACTTGGCGACAAGCTGCTATGAGCTGGTTGATCTTGGTTATATTGGTGTCGATTTAGTTTTAGATGAAACGAAAGGACCACTAATCTTAGAACTGAATGCCCGACCAGGATTAAATATTCAAATCGCTAATGATGTAGGCTTATATAAAAGAGCGAGTGTAGTTGAAGCCCACATTGCTAAGTTGAAACAAGCCAATAAGACAGAAACAGTTGAAGAACGAATTGCATTTTCAACTAAGCATTTTTCAATATTAAGTTAATTATCGCTATTACTGCTTAATGATTATGGGGGTAAACGGCCTCCATAATCATGTTGATGAGAGGAGGGGCAATAATTAACCTAATCTGAAATGCTGATGATTATGCTTAACCTTTTGAAAAATAAAAATTAGAGCCAATATGTCAATAGCTGCACAAGCCAATGAGATCCTTCATTCTGTTTTTGGATATAAATCATTTCGAAATCAGCAGTTACCAATAATTGAATCAGTTATGCGCGGTGAAGATAACGTCGTTATCATTCCAACAGGGGGAGGGAAATCTCTTTGTTATCAAATTCCAGCATTGTTATTATCTGGTACAGCCGTTGTTATCTCACCATTAATTGCGTTAATGAAAGATCAAGTTGATCAGTTATTAGCTTATGGTATAAAGGCCGCTTATTTAAATGGTTCACAATCACCACAAGAGCAGCAACTGGTTGCTAGCCAGTATATTCAAGGCGAAATAAAATTACTTTATATTGCACCCGAACGTTTAACAACATCTACTTTTAATGCAATGATTAAGTCGATTGCGCCATCCCTAATTGCGATTGATGAAGCTCACTGTATTTCACAATGGGGACATGATTTTAGACCTGAATATTTACAAATAGGCCAGCTTAAGGCTAAGTTTTTAACTGTGCCGATTATTGCGTTAACGGCTACTGCTGACGAAGTTACTCGCAAGGATATTATTGAGCGCCTTAATCTTAATCATCCGCACGTACGTTTAACGAGCTTTGATCGCCCTAATATTCGTTATACCGTTGTTGAAAGATTAAATCCTTTAGAACAAATCTCCTCTTTTTTAGCAAACCAAAAAGGCAACAGTGGGATCATTTATTGCTCAAGTCGGGCAAAAGTTGATGATATGGCGTCGCGTTTAGCCAACCGAGGTTATAGTGTTGCGGCTTATCATGCCGGGTTGACAACAGAAGATCGAGCCAATGCGCAAGAACGTTTTTTAAAAGATGATATTGCCATTATGGTTGCCACTGTGGCTTTTGGGATGGGAATTAATAAACCTAATGTTCGTTTTGTTATTCATGCTAATGCACCGAGAACAATAGAGGCTTATTATCAAGAAACCGGACGGGCAGGGCGCGATGGTTTACCTGCTGAAGCATTATTGTTAAATAATGATCGTGATTTTAACTGGTATCAAACCATCATCGCTGACAAAGAAGAGGGATTTCATAAATCGGTTGAACTACATAAACTCAATGAAATGATCGCCTTTACCCAAGCTCAAACCTGCCGCCGTATTGTGCTACTGAACTATTTTGGCGAGCACCGTGTAGAAAAGTGCAATAATTGTGATATCTGCTTATACCCATTAGAGCACTATAATGGATTAGTTGATGCACAAAAAATTTTATCATGTGTGTATCGGGTAGGACAAAATTACGGGGCGCAGTATATTGTTGATGTTTTGCGAGGCTCTAATCGTAATTCGGTCAAAGAGAATGGACATGATAAATTATCGGTATATGGTATTGGTAAGGAACATTCTGCCGATTATTGGGTTAGCATCATACGCCAGCTGATTCATTTGGGCTATTTGAAACAAGATTTATCTTCATTTTCTGCTTTATATTTGAGCGAAGAAGCGAGAAACGTATTGCGCGGTGATATTTCACTCTCGTTAGTTAAACCTCGGCTTGAGCTTGTTAAGAAAACACGGCAGAATCGCTATGCAAGGTCAATTAATCAAACGACTATTTTGTCCTATGAAGAACGGACTTTATTCAATAATCTAAAAAGGTTAAGGAAAGAGATTGCCGATATGGATGATGTTGCACCTTATATTATCTTTAGCGACGAATCGCTATTAGAAATGGTTAAAATGCAGCCCGAAAGCAAAAAAGCATTATTAGGGATAACTGGCGTTGGTAAAATAAAATTAGAAAGGTACGGTGAACTTTTTCTCGATGAAATTGAAAAGTTTATTACTGCTAACTAATCCTATTTATGTTGCCTTAAATAAAAGCGTAAATATTGTAATATAGACATAAAATTTATATTGAATGAAAATAAAGCTAAGATGAGTAATTCGTGTTTTTATTCTGGACGAATCTTAATAAATAAGCCAAAATATGATAATTTTTTAAATTAATAATTGAATTTTATTGCAGCAATCTAAGGACTTTAATTATGTTAAAAGAGCAAATGGTAGTAAAAAATAGCACAGGCCTTCATGCCCGTCCAGTAACGACATTGGTTAAATTAGCAGGTCGTTACAAAAGTACTATTGAACTTGTCTATAATGATAAAACGATCAAAATGAAAAGCATGATGGCACTATTAGGTGCAGGAGTTAAAGGCGGTTCAACAGTCGAAGTTATTTGTGATGGCGAAGATGAGCAAGCGGCAATCGATGAGATTCGTGAGCTTTTTGCAACAGGATTTGGCGAATAATAAGCCTTTTTCTTAAATTTAAAGCTAAATAATAATTAATTGTTTGGCTTTAAATTACCTCGATAGTTTCTATTCCCAAGTGATGTATTATTTCGCGTAAAATTAATAATATTGCGATAATATCAGGTAATAAAAGAGACGCTACCTCTTGTCTCGGTAAACCCGATATCACATCTGCTACTTGATTAAATAATTGTTCGATCTCGATTGTGCTTATCTGATTATTTTTACCAAAATGAGAGACGATGAAATGTACATACTCATTATTCGTAAAAATTTTATCGACTTGTTGCCACTTTGCATAAATACTTTCAATCGCATTTTCAATCGTTATAATGGCTAATTCAGTTTGATAAGGTGTCGGTAAATTATGTTTAAAATGAATGTTGGATAATGTTTCATAACCCACGTTAAAATTAATTTTATCGCTTGATGCAAAACTAAATGTTGTTGTGCTATTACCAAAATCGACGAATACACTAGCCATTTTATGTGTCCTACAAAAAAGATTAATATCAATCTCAGTTTATTTTATTAATTAATATTATGCTACGATAAAATAGATCAAAAATATAATGATTAAACGGTCAAATTAGATTAAATTAATTGTTGTCCGTGCTTTAGCTAATAAATAAATTATTTGCATATGAGCCAGATGATTTTACATTATTTTAAATATTATATTTTTTCTAACGTTTAGATTTATCTACAGTTATCTGATAATTATATGTAAATTAAAAATAGGATATAAAAAATGTTAAAGATTCAAACTCCCAAAAATTACCTACAAGAACCCGGTATTTTAACTAAAATTAATTCATATGTTGCTGAGTTTGGTGATCGTGTATACATCGTTACAGGCGAAAAAGCTTGGAAACAAACTCAAAATATCATTGAAAAAAGCCTTACAGATGCAAATATTAAATATCAAATTGATTTTTATTACGGGCGATGTAATGCGGAAAAACTACAAGTATTAGCTAAAAAAGCAATTGAGTTTGGTGCTGACGCGGTTATTGGTGTAGGTGGCGGTTCGATTATGGATGCTTCTAAAGCTATTGCCGAATATGCGAATCAATTGCCGGTAATACAGGTGCCTACTATTGCTGCAACTTGCGCGGCATGGTCTCCCTTTAGTGTTTTTTATAACTTACAAGGCGGTCATGAACAAAGCTTCCCACTCACACGTTTTCCAGAATGGATATTAGTTGATAGCAATGTGTTAGTTAAAGCACCGGTTCGTTTTCTTAAATCAGGGATTGCTGATGCTATCGCTAAGTGGTATGAGTTTTCGCCTTATTTAAAAACGAGCAATGATGTTAATTTATTATTACAACTACAAGTTGCAAAACTGACGCTTGATATTTTAGTTGAAAAAAGCGATCAAGCAATCAAAGATAATATTGATGGGAAAGTGAGTGAGGCATTTAGTCACACCGTTGATGCGGCTATTGCACTTGCGGGGCTTGCTAATAGTGTCCGTGATAGCTCACAGCGAAGTGGTATGGCACATTCAATCCATGACAGCTTAACGCATGTTCCTCAACTTGCATCATGGGTGCATGGTGAAAAAGTAGGTTATGGCTTAGCGGTACAGACCATTTTGGAATATCCTAATCCAAGCGATCGTTTACCATTATTAAAATGGTTAGCGAGACTCGATATTCCGCTTACACCGCAGCAGCTTTCACCTGAAATTAGCGATGAAATGTTAGTCGAAATTGGTGATAGAGTAAAAGTAAAGCCGAATGCATATAAACTTTTGCCATTTGATGTCAGTCCCGAGAGTATAAAAAAAGCATTATTCGAGAGCAAATCGTTAGCGGAATTAGTGAAAAATAATCCATAATAATATTTTAATAAATACACTAAATAAATTAGATGCTTAATCGTTATTTATTTAGTGTATTGTCGATCTTGGCTACTAATTTTTCGCTTTTTAGCTTCTAAATAGTTTCATTATGCTAAATCGTCCACCGCCTAATAATAGTAACGCAAGTGCAGTTAGCGCCATAAATGCCGGATACTCCCAGCCACCGCCAGCATTTCCAAACGACCAACCATTTGGTGAGTGGATGTAACTAATAACAACCATCTGAATAACGGCTAATAACGCAATTAGTTGACTAAACACACCTAATAATAAAAGTAGTCCACCACCGATTTCAAATATAATTGTTAAATAACCGATTATGCCGGGAAAACCTAACGATTCAAAGTAACCCGCGGTTCCAGCTGGTGTAAATACTAGTAATTTAGTTAAGCCATGGGCTAAATACATTGCACCTAACGCGATGCGTAGTACTAAAGCGGCTAAATCGATACGATATTGTGTCATTTATTTCTCCTCAATAAAAAATTATTAATAATGTCCAAAAACATAGTTGTTCATCGCTAATGCTTGATAGGTAATTCCACCATCTAGCTCCGTAATTAATTCACCTTCATCGCTACTTGCTAGCGCAATGATAAGTGGTAAAAAATGTTCATCTGTAGGGTGGGCCTCTTTAGCATAAGGGGCGAGTTTTCGATAATGCGCCATGCTGTTGAGATCATAATTTTTTACTGCGTTTTTAACCCAGTCAACAAATGGTTTTATATAACTTAATGGTTGGTTTTCGTCATAACCAACGTCATATAAGTTATGTGTCATACTACCAGATGTGGTAATTAAAATACCTTGATTGCGTAGTTTTTTCAAGCACTTACCAAAATTTATTGCTTGCTCTGCATCCATCGGCCAAGGAATCGATAGCTGAATAACAGGTACATCAGCCTTAGGAAATAAATATTGCAAAGGGATCCATGCACCATGATCAAGTCCTCGTATTAGATCGAGCTCAACATGAATATGTTCATCACTTAATTCGCTTTGTATTTTTTTCGCAATATCAGGCGCCCCCTTTGCATTATATTGCAACTGGTAAAGCGCTTTAGGAAAACCACCAAAATCATGAATAGTTGTTAAATTTTTAGCTGCAGTAAGCATTGCGTTATCACGCGTTATCCAATGTGCGGATATCACCAAAACAGCTTTAATTGGCAGCTTTTTTAACCTTTCCCCAAGTTTGGTTAATAACGGACCAGTCTTACCAGCTTCAATAGCCAGCATGGGAGATCCATGGGTAATGAATAATACGGGTAATTTTACTGACATAATCAACTCCTATGGGGATTAAATAATTAAAAATCACGGTAATGATGTATTATGTAATTATTATAAATGTTAAAATTATCGAGATAAATAGATTAAAATATGACTTATTGTCTCAAAAAATGGAACTATAAATGGATAAATCAAATAAACTATTAGAAATGACCGTTTTTATTACGATTATTGATGAAGGGAGCTTTATTGGTGCAGCGGCTAAGCTAAATTTATCTAAACAAGCAGTTTCACGTTACCTAAATGCACTTGAAAATCGCTTACAAGTAAGGTTATTACAACGCACCACTCGAACGATTTCACTAACTTATGAAGGACAAAATTTTTATTTACAAGCAAAAAATATTATTGATTCGGTTGATGAGGCTGAAGCCATTATGCATGCCAAAAAAATTGATCCGATAGGTAGATTACGCATTAATGTTCCTGTAAGTTTTGGTATTTTAAACCTAGCACCATTGTGGCAAAAATTTGTTGATCAATACCCTAAAATCGAATTAGATATCACGCTATCTGATCGTGTCGTCAATTTGCTTGAAGAAGGGTATGATTTAGCGGTACGCGTAGGAATGCTTGAAAATTCATCGTTGATTGCACGCAAGCTAACCTCAACGCGAATTATTGCTGCGGCATCTCCTCAATATTTAGAGCAACACGGTACACCCACTCATCCCAATGAGTTAAAGCAGCACAATATTATTCTTTATAGTCATTGGGCTAAAGAAGAACGTTGGGAATTTTGGCAAGATAAATCAATGCATCAAGTACAGTTAAAAGCTAAAGTATATTGCAACAACGGTGATACATGTCGCGCGATGATGTTAGCGCATGGCGGCATCTCATTACAACCAGATTTTATTATTGGCGATGATCTTAAGCAAGGTAAATTAGTAGAGGTATTACCTCAGTATAGCGTTGCTGATTATAATATTTATGCTGTTTATCCAAGCCGAAAATTACTACCGCTACGCACAGAGTGTATTATCAATTTCTTACTCGAACAATTAAATGCTTAATAATAGCGATTTTAATTAAAATAAAGTCTAACAAAAATTGCATGATGTATGACTAAGATCCCAACCATCATCATGAGTTACAATTTACAATGTATAAAAGTAGATTTTAACTATTGAACGGAATAGAATAGGCAGCTTCTTTACCTATGTTTTATATAAAAAAATCTAAGGTTTCAACACTATGTCTCAATCCAAAGCACTAATGCTTGGTATTATTGCCTATTTAATATGGGGGTTATCGCCCATTTATTTTAAAAGTATTGCAAGTTTGCCTGCTAGCGAGATTATTTTCCATCGGATTATTTGGGCTGCTTTCTTTTGTGCAATTTTTATCTTATTTTATAAGCAGCATCAATGGTGGAGACCATTGTTTGAGCATCCAAAATATTTAATGGTATTATTTTGCACAGGACTCATGCTGTCTGCTAATTGGTTATTATATGTATGGGCTATCAATAATCACTACATGCTAGAAGCAAGCCTTGGGTATTATATCAATCCATTATTTTCAGTCTCGCTTGGTACTATTGTATTAAAAGAACGTATGCGTACTATGCAATGGTTTGCTGTTGTTTTGGCTTTAATCGGAGTGATCATTCAAATCATACTTATTGGTGAACTTCCGTGGATTTCACTATTATTAGCGCTCTCGTTCGCATCGTACGGTATTATTAGAAAAATTGTACCAATTAATGTTTTACCTGGGATGGTTGTTGAAACGTGGATATTGGTTCCCGTTGCATTGCTGTGGCTTTTGTTTAACCCAGCCTCAATGACATTAACTGAGGTTTTTTGGTCTAGTCATTTAATGTGGCTATGTATTTTAGCTGGACCACTGACGTTGGTACCGCTTATTCTATTTAATTTAGCAGCTAAAAACCTCCCTTATTCAACCATCGGATTTTTACAATATATGTCACCAACGCTAGTATTTTTATTAGCTATTTTTTATTTTCATGAAAATTTTAGTTTAGAAAAATTAGCAACATTTGGCTTTATTTGGTTAGCGCTATGTGTGTTTAGCTTAGATACATATTTAACGAGAAGGGGCGGCAAATTTATTCGCCGATAATAGTATATGAAAATAACAACTTTTTTTCGTTTACCGATTATTAGTTTTATTGCAACATTTAGTATCTTATTTTTACAATTAGTTGATAAGTTAAATGAACTTAATAACCAAGCAATAAGTTATCATTATTCGCCAGATTTTATGCGAATTTTGGGGCTTAGCTTATTTATGTTATTGAGCACATCAATATGTTTACACTACATTAGATTATATATGCTCAATGTTCGTAACGTTATCTTCATCATTATTACCGCATTATTGGCATTATTGCTAAGCCACTGGTCTGAAAATTATTTAGCAGATTTATTTGTTAATGTTTTTAATTTAGATAATATTGAAGAATATAAAATTTTCATATTCTGGTATCCTGTTATTAGCCGAATTATCATTATGTTATTACTATTTTTTACGGTAGCTTTGATGAGTTATTTTGTAAAAAATCGTTTAAATTGGGCTGATGAACAAATTGATTTTGCCTTAATAGATAGTGAGACGGCTAAAAAAATACAAGTTATATATTTTATTACTGGTTATCTAGCGGTTAACTTTATTTTTCAACGCTATTTATATATCGCTGTTTACCTCTATTCTGGTGGCGGAGATCTACCCGAGTTTCATAATTTTTCGTTCTACTTATCGGCCATTATGACGTCAGTTTTATTAGTGATGTTTTTATTATCAAAGCAAGGTCATAAGTATGTTGTCGATGCTAAAAATGTCATTAAGGTAATTGGTAGAGTAGTCTTTTCTCAACTACTTATTTCTCTTATTATTTCATTGATTACTATCTATCTTGTGCAATGGTATTTTGTTTTTACTCTGCCCGCAGATGAGATTAATCGCTATAGCCATTATGTTAGTTTACTGTATGCGATGCTAAATAGTATTTTCATTGTCTCTATTTTGACCTGTTTAGCGAGTTATTTTGCCGGTAGATATTGGTTAAAAAAATATGATTATTTAGCTAAATAAACATGATGATTTTAGCCGAGTGATTTGATTATGTATTAATAATAAGGCGGATTAAATAGTGCAACCGACATTTAAAGAACAAATACACATACCGGTTAGCAAACGAAAACTTGCTATAGCTGTATTGGGATCATTCGTCTTTGTGGCATTGGGTTTGGTATTTATTTTTGGTAATTTAAAAACGCCTTCAACTCCGTCATATACTGTACTTATTGGTATTTTAGCCGTTTTCGTCTTTGGTATCTTTGCTATCTTAGGGATAAAGAGCTTATTGACTAAGGCTGGAGATCTTATTATTAACAATAAAGGTATTATCCTGCCTAAAGTAGCATTAATTGAGTGGGCGGATATTACTGGTTTTAGGGTGATCAAAATACAGGGTACCAAATTGATATTAATTGATCTGATTGATGCAGAAAAATACCTCAATAAGTTAAATAAATTAGCTCAATTTTGCGCAGCAAAATCCCTACAGTTATATGGTGCCGCTTTCTCGATTAGCTCGAATTCATTGAAATGTAAATTTAGCTATTTAGAACAGGCGCTGCAGGACAAATTAAGAGAATACCGTCAATCGCCTTGATATCTTTATTTACTAATATTGTAAATTGGCTAACTAAATAGCTATTAACACAATTTTAACTATTTTTATCATCTAAAAGCATAGCCAATATGCTTATTTATTCGTCATGTGAATAAAGTCATTATTAATACTATTTTTTTTATAAACGAATTTTGCTATTATTAGTCACTAATTGATAATGAGAATAAGTCTCTTTTACAACAAATAGGGGTTAATCATGTCCTTCAAAGCTGTTGCTGCTGCATCTTTTTTAATCTTAACGCTTGTTATTACTGGTTGTGACAATAACAATTCCAGCACTAATGATTCGACAATACATACTATCAAAATTGAGCATGAACAAGGAACGACAGATGTTGCTGTTAACCCTAAAACCGTTGTGGTATTAAATACCGCAACGCTTGATACGATCGATGCATTAGGCATTAAGGTTACCGCGGTACCACAAACCAGTGCGCATTTACCTGAATTTTTGAAAAAATATGAAAGTAGTGAATATGTTAATGCGGGTGGGTTATTTGAACCAGATTATGAAACGCTCAGTAACTTAAAACCTGATTTGATTATTGCAGGTGGGCGCGCCAATGATGCTTATAGTAAGTTAAGCGAAATTGCACCAACTATTTCTTTAACGATCGATAATAACGATTTTATAAATAGTATAACTCAGCGGACTTTACAGTTAGGGGAAATTTTTAATAAAGAAGCCGAAGCTAAGAATTTAATAAACCAATTTGAGCAAAAAATTGCAAGCGTAAAAAATAAAACGGACGGTCACGGTACCGCGATGGTTATTATGATAAGTGGAGGCAAAATGTCGGCTTATGGCTCTGGATCGCGTTTTGGCTTTATCTATGATGAACTTGGTTTTAAGCCCGCTACTGCTTTTGCAAACACAGGTAAACATGGCAATATTGTTAATGCCGAGCTACTATTAAGCGTGGATCCTGATTGGTTATTTGTTTTAGATCGTGATAGTGCAATTGGTAACAGCGATGCACAACCCGCTAAACAAGTCTTAGACAATCCATTAATGCATAAAACTAAGGTTTGGAATAACAATCAGATTGTGTACTTAGATTCTTCAGCTATGTATATAGCCGGTGGCTTACAAACTTACAACCAATTACTTGACCAAATCAATCAGGCTCTCAGTCAAAATCATTAAATGAAATTGCATTATTTAACTATTGCTATTATTAGTATTATAGGCTTATCAATTATAAGCCTATTCACTGGTGTGAGTGATATATCACCATCCTCTTTGTGGTCAAATTCTCATATACGTGATATTTTTTTTATTAGCCGAGTGCCTCGAACTATTGCATTATTATTAGCCGGCAGTGCAATGAGTGTTGCGGGCTTAATCATGCAACTGCTAACCCAAAATCGTTTTGTTGAACCCTCATTAGCAGGGACAACACAATCGGCAAGCCTTGGCCTTCTTATTATTATGATCTTTGTACCGTCGGCATCGATTATAACTAAAATGATTGTTGCAAGCTTATTTGCTATGGCTGGCACGGTACTCTTTATGCTTATTTTGCGCAAAATTGTGTTGAAATCAGCGTTAATTGTTCCTCTTGTTGGCATTATGTTTGGTAGCGTCATTAGCGCGATCACTATTTTTCTTGCGATGCATTATGATTTACTTCAGTCGTTAGGTGCTTGGATAGGTGGAGGGGACTTTTCCAGTGTAATACAGGGGCGTTATGAGCTTTTGTGGTTAGTTGGTCTATTAACATTATTTGCTTGTTGGGTAGCCGATAGTTTTACCGTTGCGGCAATGGGGCGCGAGTTTTCAACCAATATTGGGCTTAATTATCGCCGCGTAATGCTAATGGGTTTATCGGTCATCGCAGTTGTTAGTGGGATAATTATTGTGGTGGTTGGAGCATTGCCATTTTTAGGCCTAATTGTGCCAAATTTAGTTAGCTTAATGATGGGCGATAATATCCGTAAAACAATTCCTTGGGTTTGCCTGATGGGCGGTGGGTTAGTTTTATTATGCGATATTATCGGTAGAGTTATTCGCTATCCGTTTGAAATTCCAGCTAGTACTATTTTAGGCGTTATTGGTGCGGTTATTTTTCTTTTCTTATTAATTAATCAATCTAGATATGCAAAAAGTTAAACATAATTTTAAACAACCGAGCATAAAATTATCACCGAAACAACGCGTTGGGTTGTTATTGATGCTTTCATTATTGGTTATGATACTGTTTATGACCATCAATCTAGGTAATAATCTGCACTATATTTTAATCCGCCGAGGATATATCTTATTTACCATGATTATTGTTGCATTTGCCGCTAGCATTGCAACCGTACTATTCCAAAGTATTACTAATAACCGAATTTTAACGCCTTCATTGATGGGGTTTGAGGCGTTATTTATTCTAATTCAAACTATGATAGTCTTTTTTTATAACGATACGCCCTCTTACTGGGTATTTAGTATTATTAAATTTATTGGCGAATCTTGCTTATTGGTTGCGTTTGCAGTGCTGCTTTATCGTTGGTTATTTTCATTTGTCCATTTTAATATTAATCTCATTTTGATGGTTGGTATTGTGCTTGGTACTTTATTTCGCAGTGCAGCAGCATTACTGCAAAGGCTATTAGATCCTAATGAGTTTTCGGTATTACAAAGCCGTATGTTTGCAACTTTTACTAAAGCTTCGCCTGAGTTAATCTGGTTTTCTGCTATAGTTATTTTCTTTTTCGGTTTTATTTTATGGCGTAAATGTCATCTATTCGATGTGTTAGCGTTGGGGCGCAATCAGGCAATTAATCTAGGCGTCGATTATCGTCGTACAGTGACAACAACATTATTATTGATCTCAATTCTCGTCGCAGTTTCAACTGCATTAGTTGGTCCATTAACCTTTTTAGGTTTGATGATCGCCAACTTAGCGTATTTAATTGCTGGTAGTAACCAACATCGCTATATTTTGCCAGTTGCTTTTTTATTAGCAATGATAGCCTTAATTGGGGGACAATTAATTTTAGAATATGTGCTGCATATGGCGGGCGCATTATCTATTGTGCTTGAGTTTATTGGCGGTATTTTCTTTATCTATCTAGTATTGAAAAGGTTTTAATGTGATAACAATTGATAAAATCATAAAAAACTATGACGACTTGGTTATTTTAAATAATATCAGTACGACGATCCCCAAAGGGGGGATCACGTCAATCATTGGTCCTAATGGTGCAGGAAAGTCGACACTATTATCAATTATAGGGCGGTTATTATTGGCTGATTCAGGTACCGTTAAGGTTAATGGGCTTGATGTGGCCACAACGAAAAGCGCAAAATTGGCTAAATGTCTCTCTATTTTGCGGCAAGAGAACCAATTTAATAGTCGATTAACCGTTGAAGAGTTAGTTAGTTTTGGACGCTATCCCTACAGCAAAGGGCGTTTAACTATAAAAGATAATGATAAAATTACTGAGTCACTATCGTTTCTAAATCTAACTGATTTACGTCACCGATTTTTAGACGAGCTTTCTGGTGGACAGCGGCAACGTGCTTATGTCGCTATGGTTCTATGCCAAGATACGGATTATGTCCTACTTGATGAGCCACTTAATAATTTAGATATGAAACATGCTGTTGCGATGATGAAACAGCTAAGAAAAGCAGCAGATGAGCTAGGTAAAACTATCATCTTGGTCATTCACGATATTAATTTTGCCTCAGCTTATTCAGATCATATTATGGCCATGAAAAATGGTGTGCTTTGTTACCAGGGTAGTCCCGCAGAGCTAATGAAAACCGAAATATTAGAAGATATTTTTGATACCCCTTTAGTGATCAAGCAAATCGATCATCAACTAATTGCACTATATTATCGTTAATTTTTCCGATATGGTGTCAAGATTTATTGATATCTTTAGTTTAAAAATAATTTCGAGGACTGACTGAGTTAGTAATAAAGTCTATTTTATCTTATTTGAGATTTAAAATAACTAAACTAATGAGTTTTATACATTGAACATTTTGTTTTTTTAATTTAACATGTGTTTAATATAAAAAACAAAAGGTGAGATATGTCTAGCTTCAATTATTTAAAATCGGCAATTAAACGAAAAAATGTATCGTTACAAGTTGTTGCCGATGCAACAAATATGACTAAAGGCTATTTAAGTCAATTAATTAATGATAAAGTTAAAATGCCTAGCGCCCAAAAACTTGAAGCATTACATCAATATTTAAATTTAGACTATCCTCATAAACATAAAAAGACTGGTGTGATTTTCGGCAAATTCTACCCACTGCATACTGGGCATATTTATTTAATTCAGCGTGCGATAAGTCAACTGGACGAACTTTATATTATTTTGTGTTCTGATACAAAGCGAGATGAAGAACTATTTAAAGATAGTGCAATGTCACGCCAACCAACGATTAACGATAGAATGCGCTGGTTACTGCAAACATTTAAGTACCAAAAAAATATTCATATTGAACTATTAGAAGAAGATGGTATCCCTTCTTATCCACATGGCTGGAATGAATGGAGTTCACGTGTTAAGTCACTTTTTAATGATAAAGGCATTGAAGCTGATTGCATTTACTCAAGTGAGCCACAAGATGCAAAAATGTACAAGCAACTTTTTGCTTTAGATACTATCCTTATCGATCCTGATCGTAGTTTTATGAAGGTAAGTGCAACCCAAATTCGCCAAGCACCGCTCAAGAATTGGCAATATATTCCAACCGAAGTCAGACCATTTTTTGTTAGAACTGTTGCTATTTTGGGCGGTGAATCGAGCGGTAAATCGACCTTAACTAATAAGCTTGCTAACGTGTTTAATACTACGAGTGCATGGGAATTTGGTCGTGAATATGTTTTTTCTAACTTAGGGGGAGACGAAAGGGCATTGCAGTTTTCTGATTATGATAAAATTGCCTTGGGTCAGGCGCAATACATTGATTTTGCGATTAAATATGCCAATAAAGTCGCGTTTATTGATACCGACTTTGTCACAACACAAGCATTTTGTAAAAAATATGAAGGCAAAGAGCACCCGTTTGTACAAGCTATGATCAATAATTACCGTTTTGATTTAGTCATTTTACTTGAAAACAATACCCCTTGGGTAGCAGATGGTTTGCGTCACCTTGGTAACCCAACTCAACGGAAATCCTTTCAACAATCGATTAAAACAATGTTAACTAAAAATAAGATCAAATTTATTACTATTGAATCTGCCGATTATGATGAACGATATTTACAGTGTATCGAGTTAGTATCTAAATTAATTAATCATAGTAATGCATAAGGGAGAGATATCATGATTAACATTATTCTTACTATTGGTCGTCATCGAATTTATCCTTATTTTTGTGTATTGTTAGTAATATTTGCTTTTTTTTATACAGACCCATTCACATCGTTTAATCTTCGCTATGCCATCTCTTTCTTTGGTGCAATATGTGGGTTGCTATGCGTTATTTTATTAGCTAAAAGAAGGAATAGTGGTAATGTCCTTGGTATGTTTGCTGCATTTGGCGAGTCTACTGCTAATATTTTAGGGGGCAATATTGGTGCGAGTTTACCATCATTTTATTACTTTGGTGCTCATATTTATGGTCTGGTTACTTGGCATAAGAATAAAACCAGTGATCAAACGGTTAAGGTTCGTTCCTTAAGTGAACGCTATTTTTTAGCCACACTGATATTTTTAATTCTTGCGGTCTTCTTGAATATCTATTTAACTGGAGCGCTAGGTGTAGATAATACCGTTTACCAGCTAATTACTAACTGTTTTATTTTTGGATTAGGTGTGGTTGCTCAGTTATTGCTGATGATGCGCTTTTCGTTTAACTGGTATTTATGGATAATTTTAAATATCTTGGTTATTAGCTTAAATATTTATACTAATAACCCTATTATTGCTACGCAGTACTTAATCTACCTGTTTAACTCTGCTTATGGAATGTGCGAATGGAAACGTTCTGAATCGCGACCAGTAGTGTAGGTCGTGTAAAACGATTTTACTATTATTTATACAATAAGTATCACTATTAAAAAAACCGACTTTGATGTCGGTTTTTTTAATAGTATGATGGAGGTGATATTTTTATTAAATTGGAGAGCGAAAATGTTTGGTCTGTTTAAAAAGAAAAAAAAATCAGTCGAGTTATTTGCCGTGTGTGATGGAACGTTTAAATCAATTGAAAAAGTTAATGATACTGTTTTTGCGGATAAAATTATGGGAGACGGTTTTGCTGTTAGTCCTACAAGTGGTAAAGTAAGTGTTAACTCGCCAATCAAAGGTAAAATTTTAAGTATTTTCCCAACTAAACATGCAATTACATTTGTTACTGATGAAGGTATTGAAGGCTTAGTTCATATGGGGATTGATACTGTTGCATTAAAGGGCGATGGTTTTGTTGTTGACGTGGAGGAAGGGCAAAAAGTCGATCAAAATACTCGACTGGCTCAAATGGATGTTGACTTTATTGCTCAGCAAAATAAAGATTGCGATATTATCGTGGTGTTTACAAACTTAGATAATAAAAAACTACTGATAAATCAATCTGGAAAAGTTCAAAAGGCACAACTAATTGGTGGTATTGAGCTGTAGTTTGCGGGGATATCAATCGATAAAATTTTATGTAAGACCAAATACGTAAATCGTTTATTTGGTCTTTTATTGAGCGTTAGATTAAATTTAATTGCTAGCTATTAGTTATATAATTACTCCTCACATTAATTTTTTTAATCGTTTTTACTCGGATTGTTCATTGACAATATGCCTGCAAACGATAGTCTATAATAGTTTTTCGCTTAATCTATCATCAAAAAATATATTGCATTTTTAATCAAAATTATTGCATAATTATTTAATTTGGTCGTTATGTAGTAAATGATTATTTAAAATATTATATAAAAACAATGAGCAATGAGGGGTTACCATGATTTTTGATCTTGAACTAATTAAACACGTTTATGCACATTATCAAGAAAAAGTTAATCATATTCGGCAAGTAATCGGCCGTCCGTTAACATTAACCGAAAAAATCCTTTATGCCCACTTAGCACAAGGTGAAGAACTAAAAGATTATCAGCGTGGCGAAGATTATGTAAACTTTGCACCTGATCGGGTTGCGATGCAAGACGCTACCGCGCAAATGGCGTTATTGCAACTTATGAATTCTGGCCGCGATCGTGTTGCCGTTCCTTCAACAGTGCACTGTGATCATTTGATTCAGGCTTATAAAAATGCTTATGACGATTTAATTATCGCTGAAAATAGTAACCAAGAGGTTTATCAATTTTTACGTGATGTTTCTAATAAATATGGTATTGGTTTTTGGCAACCAGATGCTGGGATTATTCACCAAGTTATATTAGAAAATTACGCTTTTCCTGGCGGAATGATGATTGGCACTGATTCTCATACCCCAAACGCAGGTGGATTATCGATGATAGCCATTGGTGTTGGTGGCGCAGATGCTGTTGATGTTATGGCAGGTATGCCGTGGGAGCTTAAAATGCCGCGTTTAATCGGGGTCAAGTTAACGGGTAAATTATCTGGTTGGGCGGCAGCAAAAGATGTTATTTTAAAATTAGCAGGTATTTTAACCGTAAAAGGCGGCACAAATTCTATTATTGAATATTTTGGCGAAGGGACTAAATCGTTATCAGCAACTGGCAAAGCAACGATTTGTAATATGGGGGCTGAAGTCGGTGCGACGGCATCAATATTTCCTTATGATCAAAAATCAGCTGATTATTTAGCTATCACAGGACGAAAGCAAATTGTTGATTTAGTTAATGATTTCATTGATTGTTTCAACCCTGATGCACAGGTACTGGCTGAACCAAGTAAGTATTATGACCAGATTATTGAAATTAACTTATCTGAACTTGAACCTTATGTTAATGGGCCTTTTACACCAGACTTAGCTTATCCTATTTCTCAATTAGCTGCTGCAGTAAAAGCGCATAATTATCCTAATAATATGGAAGTAGGGTTAATTGGCTCTTGTACTAACTCATCTTATGAAGATATGAGCAGAGCATCTTCAGTTATTGATGATGCAACCAAATTAGGGTTAACAGTAAAAGCGAAACTAATTATTAATCCAGGTTCACAGCAAGTTAAATTTACGGCGCAGCGTGATGGTATATTAGATACATTTGCGCAGGCAGGGGCAATTATCATGGCTAATGCTTGCGGGCCTTGTATTGGTCAATGGCGCCGTGATGACGTTAATGATCAGCACCTTAACTCAATTGTGACTTCATTTAACCGTAATTTTGCTAAACGTAATGATGGCAATCCTAATACTCATGCCTTTGTCTGTTCACCTGAAATTGTTGCCGCATTATCTATTGCAGGAACACTGACTTTTAACCCTCTAACAGACACCTTAGTTAATAATCAAGGTGAGACCGTTAAATTATCAGCCCCCGTTGGCGATGAGCTGCCTAAGAATGGTTTTGATGTAGATAATGCGGGTTATGTTGCACCAATAGCTGATGGTAGCCTTGTTACCGTAACGATTGCGCCGAACTCTGAACGTTTGCAACCCTTATTACCTTTTACAGCATGGGATGGCAAAGATATTACCTTACAGCCACTATTGATTAAGGCTGCAGGTAAATGCACTACCGATCATATTTCAATGGCCGGTCAATGGCTAAAGTATCGCGGACATTTAGACAACATTGCTAATAATATGTTAATTGGGGCGGTTAATGCCTTTAATGGCAAAACTAATTCAGTGATGGATCCCCAATCAAAAGCCTATTTAGCCGTTCCTGAACTTGCGCGAAAATTTAAAGCAGACGGATTAGGATCAATTGTCGTTGCGGAAGAAAACTACGGAGAAGGCTCATCTCGCGAACATGCCGCGATGGAACCGCGTTTTTTAAATGTTAAAGCAATTGTGGTTAAATCATTTGCGCGTATTCATGAAACTAATTTGAAAAAGCAAGGCATGTTGGCGTTAACATTTGTTAATAAAGAAGATTACGATAAGGTATTAGAAGACGATAAAATTAGCATATTAGGCTTAACTGAGTTTACGCAAGGCAAAAACTTAACGATGGTACTAACCCATAGTGACGGTAATGTGGAGGCTTTTCCTGTCGCCCACACTTATAATGATGCTCAAATTTCATGGTTTAAAGCCGGTAGTGCTCTCAATAAACTAAAAGCAGAATTTAAAAATAGCTAAAAGGATATGATGATATGAGTAATAAAATTACGATTACTGATGGCAAGCTTAATGTTCCTAATGATCCTATCATTCCTTTTATTGAAGGGGATGGTGTCGGTGCAGAAATTTGGCAATCGGCTAAAGCGATTTTTGATAGTGCAATTGCTAAAGCGTACCAAGGAAAACGTAAAGTTGAGTGGCAAGAAGTTCTTGCTGGTGAGAAATCATTTAATTTAAAGGGTTCTTGGTTACCGGATGAGACAATGAATGCGTTTAAAGAGTATTTGGTTGGTATTAAAGGACCATTAACTACGCCAGTGGGTGGCGGAATTCGCTCTTTGAATGTTGCCTTAAGGCAAGAGTTAGATCTGTATGTGTGCATTCGCCCTGTAAGATGGTTTAAAGGGGTTGAATCACCGCTCAAAATGCCCGAGAAAGTGAATATGACCATCTTTCGCGAGAATACGGAAGATATTTATGCGGGGATCGAATGGTTGCAAGGAACGGCTGAAGCGGAAAAATTTTATCAATTTTTGTCTCAACAAATGGGGGTCACTAAAGTTAGATTTCCTCAAACTTCTTCCTTTGGCGTTAAGCCTGTTTCTGTCGAGGGTTCAGAACGATTGATTCGCGCGGCAATTAACTATGCCCTAGATAATAAATTACCGTCGGTGACGTTAGTACATAAAGGTAATATTATGAAGTTTACCGAAGGGGGATTTAAACAATGGGGCTACGAGCTTGCTGAACGAGAGTTTGCTGATCGTGTCTTTACCATGCAACAGTTTGCTAAACTAAAAAAACAACAAGGCGTAGACGCAGCAAATGCTGCGTTAAAAGCGGCTAAATCAGCGGGCAAATTGATTGTTAAGGATGTGATTTGTGATGCATTTTTACAAAATACATTACTTAAGCCCGAGGATTATTCAGTTATTGCCACTTTAAATCTTAATGGTGATTATGTGTCAGATCAGCTAGCGGCGATGGTTGGTGGGATAGGGATAGCGCCTGGTGCTAATATTAATTATTTGACTGGGCATGCTATTTTTGAAGCGACGCATGGTA